>QKEJ01000156.1 GCA_003252375.1 Halodesulfovibrio sp. | reverse complement strand
GCGCACGACGGGAATCCCCAACGCTCCGGCCCATGCCGCAAGGATGTCGTCATCGGGCCGCTGCGTGGTGGCCAGACAGAGCGGGTGCTCCGGGGTTGACACCGTCGCCATGCGCCGCAACAGGAAGGCCAGCACGGGCATGTCCCCCAAAGGGTACAATGCCTTGCCGGGCAACCGTGCGGAGGCGAACCGGGCCTGCACCACGCAGAGTACCTTCATGACGGCGTCCCCTACGCCTTCCCGGCCACGAGGTCGTCGTGGAGCACGGGCGCATAGGCGGCAATGTCCCTGCCCGCACGCAGCCCCACCAGCCGTCCGGCATCCGCCGGACCGAATTCCTGTTCGGGACGGCAGCACATGAGATCCGCCTCGCCGATCACTTCGCCCGCCTTGATGGGGCGGCTCGCATGCACGCCCCGCCGGTAGGGGACGGCATTGGCCCTGTCCGGACGGTTGCGGAAGAAGGTGCCCGCATCCCCGCGCATGGTTTCGAATAGTGCGATGGAGTCCACCAGACGGCGCAGCATGGCCGGGTCCGCGGAATGGGCATGGTCGCCCCCGGGGATGGTGGTATCCAGCGTGAAATGGGTCTCGATGATCTCGGCCCCGTGAAAGTACGCTGCAATGCAGGCATCAATGCCGGGGAAATGGTCGGAATAGCCCACGGGAACGCCGAAGGTCTCATGCAGCAGCCCCAGCACGGAAAGGTTGAGCTGCTCCGCGCGGGCCGGATAGTCCGACAGGCAGTGCAGCAGGCTCACCTGCCCCGCGCCGTTCGCCTCGAGCGTTTCCAGCGCCAGTGCGATCTCGCTGAGCACGGCCATGCCCGTGGAAAGAATGACCGGCTTGCCCGTGGCGGCAATGAGCCGGAGCAGCGGCAGATTGGTCACGTCCATGGACGCAATCTTGTACTCGCTTACCCCCACCTGTTCCAGCAGGTCCACGCAACGGGGGCCGAAGGGCGTGGACATGAATTCCACCCCTGCGGCGTCGGCCAGTTCCTTGAGCGTGCGGTGCTGGGCAAGGTCCAGCTCTCCGGCCTGTATGGCCTGCACATGCGGGCTGCTGGGCAGCACGATGTCCGTTGCCGCAAAGGTCTGGAACTTGACCACATCCGCACCCGCGTCCGCCGCAGCACGGATGAGGGCGGCGGCATCGTCCATCTTTCCTTCGTGGTTGAATCCGATTTCGGCAATGATTCGCATATCAGCTCCTTGCGGCTGCAACGCCTAGCGCTTCGCTCCCGAAGCGTCGACAACGATGAAAATGTATTTTTCGGCTCCTTCGAAGCCTTCCCACCGGTCCAGCCGGCTGTTCACGGCAGTGGCGTGCTCGGCATAGGCGGCGCCGAAGTCATGGTAGGTTTCGAACCGGAGCACCGTCGCCCCCAGCTCCTCGTACAGGGCCTTGTAGTCGTGCCCGACGATATTGGTCTTGGGCGCCCGCTTTTCGCGCAGTTCCGGCGTGGTGTTGGTATCGTCATATTCGATATGGATGACGTACCGTCCGCTCACGCGCAGCATCTCGCTGAGCGCCGACCGGATCTTGGCGGGATGGATGTTCATGAACACGCCGAGGGAAAAGCCCACGTCAAAGGCGTTATCCGCAAAGGGCATGCGGCAGGCATCCCCGTTGGCCAGCGTGAAGCGGTCGTCCGGCAGGTACTGCCGGGCATTGCACAGCTGGGTCCAGCTGAAGTCCAGCCCGCCCACGCGGACAGCGGGGAATTCGCGGCGGATGCGCTCTATGTTCCAGCCGAAGCCGCACCCGGCTTCGAAGAAGCTGCCGAACTCCACACCGCGCAGATGGTCGACCAGCATGTCCTGAAAGAAGACCTCGCGGTCCAGATACCCGGAAGCGAGAATCTCCTCACGGTAGACCTGCCCGCGGCGCAGCCAGTAGTCCCGCTGGTCGGCCAGCTTGGGCAGGGTGACGCCGAACAGCTTGTACAGCCAGCGTTTCGCGTACCATTCAATCTTGTACTGCTCGATGCCGAACCATTTCTTCCAGTAGGTCTTGGCAGAGACGCTTTCCTTCATCGGGATTCCATCCTTGCGTATTTCAATTGTTCAATCCAGCGCCTGCGGGAATCTCCCACCACGGAAAAGCGCTCCTGCGCGGCCAGGGCCTCGGCCCTGCGTTCCGGACGGCATGTCAGCCCCTCGAAGAGGGTGGCGAGATCGTCCGGAGTCCGGGCGCAGCAGGTTGCCCCGATCATGTTGGTCACCAGCATGTCCTCACGCGAAAGGCCCAGCTGCACACTGAGCACCACGCGGCCCAGCAGCACGGCCTCGGTCAGCAGGATGGAGAACATCCCGCAGACAAGATCCGCTCCGCACACGGCGTCCAGCGGAGCCGCGCCCTCGATCACCTTACAGGACACCGGCAAGGCCTCGGCGGCGGCGCGCAGGGCCGCCACGTCATCCTCGGGATGCGGCAGCACCAGCAGCCGGAACCGCTCGCGCACGTCCTCCGGCAGCAGGGCGGCCCGTTCTCCCAGTGCGGCGAGAGTGGTCAGTTCGTTGAACCCCCACTCGGCCGCTCCGCCGGGGAGCGAGCGCTCCAGCGGCTGGGACACGAACAGGCAGACAAAGGCGTCATCCAGCCCTAGTCCGGACCGGAACCCGGCACCCCGTGCGGCTGCGGTTTCCCGCTCCTGCCGCAGGGTATCAAGATACGGGCTGCCCAGTATGGTGAGCATGTCCGCGCTGTGCCCCGCCTCGAGCATGCCCCGGCGGGCGATGTCGTCCACCACCGCAATGCGGTCGGGCAGGATGCTCCTGCCGCCGTTGCCGGGATCAAAGAACCGGTTGTCGTAGCCCCACCAGCTGTCCACGAAGGCAAGGCTGGGCACCCCCGCCCTGCGGGCGGCCTCCCAGGTCATGCCTATCAGGGGCGCATCGTCGCTGCGGGCCATGTTGATGGTGTCCGTCAGCACCATGCCGTACTCACCGAACGCGGTTTCCCGGACCAGCTGCCCGGTGACGGGCGTCGCCGGGATGCCCACGGACGCCAGATAGCGCAGCACCGGGTCGCGCGCCCAGATCTCAAGGCTGCCCTCGGCAACCATCTCCCGGAGGATGGGCTCCAGCGACTTCACGCCGCCGACCTGAAAGAACGCTCCCAGACTGCGCTGCATCACTTGGCGCCAGCCACCTTGGCCAGGGCTTCCACGATGTCGTCCATGTCCCTTTCGGTCAGGGGCGGGTAGATCGCACTGATCGTGAACAGCGAGTTTTCGTACAGGTCCTCGACCACCGGGCAGACACCGGGACCGTAGGCGACGTCGCCCGTCCATGCAGGATCGGTCCAGGGGTAGCCGTTGGGCCGGAACTGCTTTTGGGTGAACAGGGGCAGCAGGTGGATGGGCCGCACAAAGGTGCTGACCGGCGGCACGTGCTCCTCGCCCACCTTGACCATGCGGATACCCTCGGCATCCACCCGGCGCAGGAATTCGGCGCGGTCCACGCCCACCACGTCCCGGTCATAAAGCACGGGATAGAGCAGGAAGTCATGCTCCGCGCCCTCACGGATCACCGGGGGGGTAAGGCCGTCAATCTTCGAAATCTTTTCGGTCAGGTACGCGCTGAGGGTCCGGCGATGATCCACCAGGGTATGCAGCTTCTTGACCTGCTCGATGGCCACGGCCGCTTCCAGTTCGGTCATCCGGAAGTTGTAGCCGATGAGGTTGGTCAGGTCCTGCACCTTGTAGCCCTCGACGCAGTTCTCCGCATGGTTGCGCAGAAGCTGCAGCCGGAAGGCGAGATCGTCGTCGTCCGTCACCGCAATGCCGCCCTCGCCGCACTGGATGGTCTTGTGGGCATTAAGGCTGTAACTGCCGATGTGGGCATGGGTACCGGCCATCTTGCCCTTGTACCCGGCCTTGGTGATGTGCGCCGAGTCGCTCAGCACCTTGATGCCGTGCTCGTTGGCGAGGGCCATGATGCCTTCCATGTCCGCGGACTGGCCAAAGAGGTCCACGATGATCATGGCCTTGGTGCGCGGCGTGATGCACTTGCGGATGCTCTCCACCGAGGTGCACAGGGTGTCCGGCTCGCTGTCCGCAAACACCGGAACGGCGTCATAAATCAGTGGTGCGGTTGCGGAAATGACATGGCTGTAGGGGGTGACGATAACCTCGTCACCGGGGCCCACGCCAAAGGCACCCATGGCGGCGATGATCACCGAGGTGGCCGAGTTCATGGCCACGGCATGCTTGGTGCCCGCATGCGCCGCCCAGAGTTCCTCCAGCTCCTGCACCTTTTTGCCGCCCTTGAAGTAGGGGCTGCAGGCTCCGATAAAGTCCGAGACCACGTGGCCCCGGATCACATCCTGCACCGCCCGCATCTCGTTGTCATCAAACGTGCGGTAGGGAGGGAACGGGGTGGTGCGGACAGGCGTGCCGCCGAATATGGCCAGTTTGGACATGATTTGCTCCTGTACTTTTGTTGTGCTCTGAAGTTCCGTTACACAGACAGCACGCTCTCGATCACCTGCATGTCGGCAACCGCCTCTCGGGCATGGTTGACCGGGGAAGATGCAGGGTCTTTCAAGAGACGGACCAGCCCCTTTCCTGCCTCCAGCATCGCCGTTTCATAGGTCGAGCCGAAGACGTCCGGGTCGGGGTTGAGGGTCCTGAAATTCGAAAACCGCGGGTCCTGCCGGGCGGAGAACATTTCGGCCCGCGCGCCGTCGGCGGTGACCCGCATCCGGCCGAGGGTGCCGAAGATGTCCAGATCAAAGACGCTGTAGGCGTAGGCGTCCTGGTCCAGCCCCACCATCATGCCCTCCGCGCCGTTGCGGAAAACCACGCGGACATGGGGGCTGGGGTCACCGGTCAGGCTGCCCCTGTCCCTGCTGCCCACGATCTCCGCCTGCTCTATCTCGCCGCCCAGAAACCGCATCATGTTCACGAGGTGACACCCGTTGTGGCGCAGACCGCGAACATAATATCCTGAAATCCATCGAATATCGCCAAGCGCCCCGGACTGCAGACAGTCGCGGATCTGACGGTGCATCCTGTCCCAGCGCCGCGCATAGTTGACCAGCAACGTCACTCCGGCCGCTTCCGCCGCCTGCAGCAGGGCTTGCGCCGTGGCGGCATCCTCCGCCATGGGCTTTTCCAGCAGGATGATCCGGGGGGGCCGGGCCACGCCGATGGCCGCACGGACCACGTGCTCATGCGTTGCGTCCGGCGAGGTGACGCTCAGCACGTCCACCGGGCATTCGGCGAGCATGCTCGCCACGTCGTCGTACAGACCGGAACATCCCCAGTAGTCGCCGAAAGCGCGCAGCCGGTCCGCAGCCGGGTCCGTGGCGCACGCAAGGCGAACCCCCTCCGTGGCCCGGTACATGCCCGCATGGGTGTACACGCCGCTGCCGTCGCCCTCTTCATCATACAGGGCCCCGATGCGGCCGCAGCCCACAATGCCCGCCAGATACCCCTGCTCAGCCATGGTGTTTCCCGAACCGTTTCTCGAACCGTTCCTTTTCCGCATTGGTCCAGAACCCGCTCACGGGAACCACGTTCCGGTTCAGATCAAGCCAGTCCGGGTGGTCGGCAAGCAGTGAGGCCACCTCCGGCAGGCCGAAGGTCGGATTCGCCGGATAGAGTTCGTCGTAAATGCGCTCGATAAGGGCGAAGTCGGCCGGGGTGTCCAGCGTCAGCCGCGCATCCACCAGCACGGGGGGCTCGCGGAAGCTGGCCAGCCGGAA
>QKEJ01000084.1 GCA_003252375.1 Halodesulfovibrio sp. | reverse complement strand
CGTGTCTTGGGAGGATCGGACACAGGTCTTGCGGGGGCGACATTTCTGACATGCAGGTCCGTCACAGGGGCTTTGGGGGGAAATGGGGCATGGTAGGCTCAGGGCCACTGTGAAGGATTTTAATGCCAGTATATCAGGTGATTAGAAAAGTTTTTTAGGGGAGGCAAAAAAAGGAAAAAGGGTGTTGACCTTCCCGCACTGGGGAGGGGCTATGGTGTTCGTACTAAGGCTTTAACTTAATGCGGCCGCCTTCCCCGGCAGTGCCACGAGGTAGACAGAGGATGGGAGAATTCAAGCGGTACAACGGCGAAGAGGCGCTGGGCCTCATAGAAACGCTGGGCATGGTCCCGGCGATCAATGGTGCCGACAGGATGCTCAAGGCGGCCAATGTAGAACTGGTCTCCTATGAGAACGTCGGTTCCACGCTTGTTGCCATCATGGTCAAGGGCGACGTGGCGGCCGTGGAGGCTGCCGTGGCCGCAGGCAAGGTCGGCGCTGCCGAGATCGGCAAGCTGACGGCGTCCAATGTCATGCCCCGCCCCATTCCCGGCGTGGGCAAGATCGTTTCCGTGCACGGGGTCAGGAACGAGGCCCCTGAAGAGGCACGGCAGCGGCCCAGGGCCATGGGACTCATCGAGACCTTCGGGATCGTGTTCGTGCTTGAAGCAGCGGACGCCATGATGAAGACGGCCGACGTCGAACTCATCGGCTACGAGAACGTGGCGTCCGGGTACATCTCCGTGCTGGTGCAGGGCGATGTGGCCGCCTGTACGTCCGCGGTCGAAGCCGGGGTCAAGGCCGTGGAGGCCATGGGCGCCAACGTTTACAGCTCCGTGGTCATTCCCACCCCGCACCCCGAACTGGTGCGTATCACCGAACGGTACGAACTGGAGAACCTGCTGCCCTAGCGGCGCAGGAAACCCCGGTCCGAAACAGGGCACAGGACGGCGCAATGATAGTAGACAACGACCTGCTCTCGATACAGCAAGCCAGGATTCTGGCGGAAAACGCACGGGCTGCACAGCATGCGTTGGCGTCCTTTCCGCAGGAGCGGCTGGATGCCATTGTCGAAGCCATGGCTGCCGCCGTGGAAGAGCAGGCTGAAGCGCTTGCCGTCATGTCCCACGAGGAGACCGGATACGGTCGCGTGCAGGACAAGCTGGCCAAGAACCTGTTTGTCTGCGGTCAGGTCCGCGAACATCTGCGCGGCATGCAGTGCGTGGGTGTGGTCGGGCATGACAGCCTGAACCGCATCATGGAAGTGGGCGTGCCCGTGGGGGTTGTCGCCATTCTCAGCCCCTCCACCAGCCCCGTCTCCACCACCGCCTATGCGGCGCTTATCGCCATCAAGTCCGGCAATGCCGCCATTGTATCCCCGCACCCCCGTGCGGGGAGGAGCATCGCCAGGGTGCTGGACATCATGATCACGGCGGCAACGGCGCACGGCCTTCCGGAAGGCTGCCTTGCCTACATGGGCACGGTGACCGCCAGCGGCACGCAGGAGCTCATGCAGCACGCGGCGACCTCCATGGTTGTGGTCGCCGGTGTCCCGCGCATGCTTTCGGCCGCGCGCGCCTCGGGCAAGCCGGTCATCTTCGGCGATACGGGCAACGGCCCCGCCTTTGTGGAGCGCAGCGCGGATATCAGCCGTGCCGCAGCCGACATCATCCGCAGCAAGACCTTTGACAACGGCATCGCCCCGGCAGCGGAACAGTCCGTTGTTGTGGACGGCTGCATCGCGCAGGCAATGCGGACGGCCCTTGAGGCGCATGGCGCATACTTCATGACCGAGGCGCAGGCGTTGTGTCTGGGTGAGCTCTTTTTCTGCGCCGATGGCCGCCACAGGGCGGGCATGGTGGGCGTTTCGGCCGAGGTGCTGGCCCGCCGTGCCGGGTTCGATATTCCGCAGAACACCAGCGTGCTGGTGGCGGAGCGCAAATATGTTTCCGAGGCGGATCCCTATTCCAGGGAGCTGCTTTCCCCTGTTCTCGCCTTCTACGTGGAGGATGACTGGATGCACGCCTGCGAGAAGTGCATCGAGCTGCTGCTGCATGCCCGCACGGCGCATACGCTCGTCGTCCATTCCTCGGATGATGAGGTCATCCGGCAATTCGCGCTCAGGAAGCCGGTAGGGCGGATGCTGGTGAACACGCCCGCCTCGCTGGGCGGCATGGGCATGACCACGGATCTTTCACCGTCCATGATTCTGGGCAGCGGGGCCGTTGGCGGGGGCATCACCGCCGACAACGTGTCTCCGCGCAACCTCGTCTACATGCGCAGAATCGGCTACGGGCGGGCGTTACAGGACGGCATGCTCAGCACGGCACCGGAGACGGTGCGGGCCATTGCCGACACCATGGGGCTGGATATCAGCAATACAAGCACGTTGCAGTCGCTGCACCGGATCCTGGCGGAAGCCATCAGGGTCATGGGCACGCCTGCTGACAGATAAATGGAGGAAGCACAGTGGATCTTCACGATTTTTCGACCAAACTTGCCGAAGCGACCAAGAACCTGACGCCTGAAGAGCGGGCTTCCCTGAAGAAGATTTTCGAGGGTGTCTCCGCAGAACTGCTCCACGCTCCTGCTGCAGGCAAGGCCTCCGCTCCCTGCGCCGGCGCCGAGGGCTGCGGCATTCCCGACGGGCCCACCGAGCGTCATCTGAAGCTCAAGGAGACCTTCCTCAAGCAGGTGCCCAGCATTTCCACGCACCGCGCCCGCGTGATTACCGAAGTGTTCAAGGAGCACCCCGGCATGCCCCGTCCCATGCAGCGTGCGCTCAGCTTCCGCAAGTGCTGCGAAACCGCGCCGCTGGTCATTCTGGACCACGAACTCATCGTGGGCGCTCCCAACGGCGCTCCCCGTACCGGGGCGTTTTCCCCTGATATCGCCTGGCGCTGGCTGCGCGACGAGATGGATACCATTGGCACCCGTCCGCAGGACCCCTTCTATCTTTCCGATGAAGACAAGCGCATACTGCGTGACGAAATCTTCCCCTTCTGGGAAGGCAAGTCCGTGGATGAATACTGCGAAGGTCAGTTCCGCGAGGCGGGCCTGTGGGAAATGTCGGCCGAATCCTACGTGTCCGACTGCTCCTACCATGCCGTGAACGGCGGCGGGGACTCCAACCCCGGCTACGACGTGGTGCTCATGAAGAAGGGCATGCTGGACATCCAGCATGACGCGCAGGAGCAGCTGGACAAGCTGGACTTCGCCAATCCCGACGACATGGACAAGATCTACTTCTACCGCTCGATCATCGAGACGGCGGAAGGCGTGATGATCTACGCCAAGCGCATGTCCCAGTACGCCGCAGAGCTGGCCGCCAAGGAAGCCAACCCCGTGCGCAAGGCCGAGCTGCTGAAGATTTCCGAGGTGAACGCCCGGGTGCCCGCCCATGCGCCCTCCACCTTCTGGGAAGCCATACAGGCCGTGTGGACCGTGGAATCCCTGCTGGTGGTGGAAGAAAACCAGACCGGCATGTCCATCGGCCGCGTGGACCAGTACATGTACCCCTTCTACCGCGCGGACATCGATGCCGGTCGCATGACCGACTACGAAGCGTTCGACCTTGCGGGCTGCATGCTCATCAAGATGTCCGAAATGATGTGGCTTACCAGCGAAGGCGGCTCCAAGTTCTTTGCAGGGTACCAGCCCTTCGTGAACATGTGCGTGGGCGGCGTGACCCGTGAAGGGCGCGACGCCACCAACGACCTGACCTACCTGCTCATGGACGCCGTGCGCCACGTGCGTATCTATCAGCCCTCGCTGGCTACCCGCGTGCACAACAAGTCGCCCCAGAAGTATCTGAAGAAGATCGTGGACGTCATCCGTTCCGGCATGGGCTTCCCCGCCGTGCACTTTGACGATTCCCACATCAAGATGATGCTGGCCAAGGGCGTTTCCATGGAAGATGCTCGCGACTACTGCCTGATGGGCTGCGTGGAACCCCAGAAGTCCGGCCGCCTGTACCAGTGGACATCCACCGCCTACACCCAGTGGCCCATCTGCATCGAGCTGGTGCTCAACCACGGCGTGCCGCTCTGGTACGGCAAGCAGGTCACTCCGGATCTCGGGTCGCTGGAGCAGTACGATACCTACGAAAAGTTCGAGGCCGCGGTGAAGGAGCAGATGCGCTACATCACCAAGTGGTCCAGCGTGGCCACCGTCATCACCCAGCGCGTGCACAGGGATTATGCCCCCAAGCCGCTCATGTCGCTGATGTACGAAGGCTGCATGGAAACCGGGCGAGACGTTTCCGCAGGTGGCGCCATGTACAACTTCGGCCCCGGCGTGGTCTGGAGCGGTCTTGCCACCTACGTGGACTCCATGGCCGCCATCAAGAAGCTGGTCTACGACGAGAAGAAGTACACCCTTGCCCAGATGAACGAGGGCCTGAAGGCCAACTTCGAAGGCCATGCCCAGCTCAAGGCGGACTGCCTTGCCGCGCCCAAGTACGGCAACGATGACGACTACGCCGACCTTATTGCCGCCGACCTTGTGCACTCCACAGAAGTGGAGCACCGCAAGTACAAGACGCTCTACTCCGTGCTGAGCCATGGCACGCTTTCCATCTCCAACAACACCCCGTTCGGGCAGCTGCTGGGCGCTTCCGCCAACGGCCGCGACGCATGGATGCCTCTTTCCGACGGCATCAGCCCCACGCAGGGTGCGGACTACAAGGGCCCCACGGCCATCATCAAGTCGGTTTCCAAGATGGCGAACGACTACATGAACATCGGCATGGTGCACAACTTCAAGCTCATGTCCGGCCTGCTGGAAACCCCTGAGGGCGAAAACGGCATCATCACCCTCATCCGCACGGCCTGCATGCTGGGCAACGGTGAAATGCAGTTCAACTATCTGGATAACGACGTGCTGCTGGACGCCCAGAAGCACCCTGAAAAGTACCGTGATCTGGTTGTGCGTGTGGCCGGCTACAGCGCCTTCTTCGTGGAGCTGTGCAAGGACGTGCAGGACGAGATCATCAGCCGCACCATGCTGCATTCGATCTAGGAACAGACGGCAGCCCTTCGGCGATTCGAACCAACCCTGCAACGCGTGACCATAGAGCAACGACCGTGATTCAACGTAAGGCCCTTATCTTCAACATACAGAAATACAATATGTATGACGGCCCCGGCGTGCGCACGATCGTGTTCTTCAAGGGGTGTCCCCTGCGGTGCAAGTGGTGTTCGAATCCCGAGGGGCAGCTTCGGCAGTACCAGGTGCTGTACCGGCAGGCCAGCTGTGTGCAGTGCGGCGCCTGCGTGGCCGCCTGTCCCGCAGGGGTGCACCGCATGAATGCGGCGGGTCGGCACGAGATTGACGAGTCTGCGGAATGCATCGGCTGCCGCAAATGCGAAAAGGCCTGCACGGTGAACGCCCTGGCCATTGCCGGGGAACAGCGGACCATCAGCGACCTCATGGACGTGATTGAAGAGGACAGGCCCTTCTACGAACTCTCGGGCGGCGGCGTCACGCTGGGCGGCGGCGAGGTGCTCATGCAGCCGGAAGCGGCCACCAGCCTGCTCATGGCCTGCAAGCAGCGCGGGCTGCATACCGCCATCGAGACCTGCGGTTATGCCCGGCCAGAAGTGGTCATGCAGGCCGCCGAGTACACGGACCTGTTCCTGTACGACGTGAAGCTCATGGATACCGATCGCCACTACGAGCAGACCGGCGTGCACAATGAATGGATCCTGAACAACCTGAAGTGTCTGCTGGAGAACAGGAACAACGTGATGGTCCGGGTGCCCCTGCTCAAGGGGGTGAACGACAGCGACCAGGACCTCCGCCAGCTGATCGAGTTTTTGCAGCCGTACAAGGAATACAGGAACTTCAAGGGGATTGAGCTGCTTCCGTACCACAAGATGGGAGTCAGCAAGTATGCCCAGCTGCGTTGGGAATACCCCGTCACCGGTACCCCGGACCTGACCGATGCGGACCTTGCCCGTATCGAGGACGGCCTCAGGCAGTACCGCTTCCCGGTAACCGTGGTCAGGCATTGATGGCGGGCGCATACCGCGTCGGCGCAGAAGGAGACAACAGCATGATGGCTTTGGGACTGGTTGAAACAATGGGGCTGCTCGCTGCCGTTGAGGCGGCGGACGCCATGCTCAAGACGGCGGATGTGCGTCTGCTGGAAAAGAACCTCGTGGGTGGCGGGCTGGTTACCATCACCGTGTGCGGTTCGGTTTCCGCCGTACAGGTCGCCGTGGAGGCCGCCGCCCAGGCCGTGCATCGCATCAGCGCCGCCGTGCTTGTCTCCGCCCATGTGATTCCGCGTCCGGACGCGGAGGTTGCAGGCATTCTTACCCTTGTTCCGGCTGCGGACGCATCGCAGACCGCGAACAGCGATATTTCATCCGGAACCGGCGGGAGTACCGCATCCCCGCATCGTCATGCGGCTGCTCCTGCACCTGCGGGGGCCGTGACCGAA
Source organism: Halodesulfovibrio sp. (assembly GCA_003252375.1). GTDB lineage: Bacteria > Desulfobacterota > Desulfovibrionia > Desulfovibrionales > Desulfovibrionaceae > Halodesulfovibrio. Next base: position 14,276 of record QKEJ01000084.1, on the reverse strand, counting down.
GAGCCGGAGGTTGAAGGGGGTCTCAAGCCCGCCCATCCTTCATCCGCCTCCGACGGACCCACTCCGGTCACGCCCCCGGCAACAGAAACCGTGCGGTACGACGCCGCACAGCTGAAGAAGATGAGTGTGAACAGATTGCGTCAGATCGCCCGCTCTCTGAGTGGCATCGCCATGACGAAGGAAGAGATCAAGATGGCCCTCAAGAAGGACCTGCTCGAAGCAATCAGTAATGTATACATGCAGATGGAGGAGTAGTTCCATGGTAGACAAGGATTTATTGTCCATTCAGGAAGCCCGTGCCCTGGTGCGAGCCGCACGCAAGGCGCAGGCGGAATACGCCCTGATGGACCAGGCGCACGTGGACGCCGTGGTAAAGGCCATTGCCGAAAAGGCCGCAACCTATGCGGAAACGCTTGCGGCCATGGCCGTGGAGGAAACCGGCTTCGGCAAGGTGCAGGACAAGACGACGAAGAACATCCTGGCCAGCGAAAAGCTGTATGCCGCGATCAAGGATATGAAGACCATCGGCGTGGTCTGCGACGACAAGGAACGCAAGGTTGTCGAGATCGCCGTGCCCATGGGGGTCATTGCGGGGATTGTTCCCTCCACCAACCCCACGTCCACGACCATCTACAAGTCCATGATTGCCCTCAAGGCCGGGAACGCCATCGTCTTTACCCCGCACCCCAGCGCCAAGAACTGCATTGCCAAGACCGTGGAGATGATCCGCGGGGTGCTGCACGACTGCGGCGTGAGCGAAGACCTGGTCAGCTGCATGAGCGTGCCCACCATTGAGGGCAGCGGCGAGCTGATGAAGGTGGCGGACCTCATTCTGGCCACCGGCGGTCCCGGCATGGTCAAGGCGGCCTACAGCTCCGGCACGCCTGCGCTTGGCGTGGGTGCCGGCAACGTGCCCGCCTACATCGAGCGCAGCGCGAACATCGAGGACGCCATCACCAAGATCTTCGCCAGCAAGACCTTTGACAACGGCACGGTGTGCGCTTCCGAGCAGTCCATCGTGACCGACGCCGTGATCGCGGACAAGGTGAAGGCCACCCTGATCGCACAGGGCGCCTACTTCCTCGAAGGCGAAAAGCTGGAAAAGGTGAAGCGCGTCATGGAGCGCGGCAACGGTTCCATGAACCCCGACATCGTGGGCCGCGACGCCGCCTACATTGCCAAGATCGCCGGTATCGAAGTGCCCGCAGGCACCCGTCTGCTGGTGTCTGACGAAAAGGGCGTGGGCCCCCGCTTCCCGTTCTCCAAGGAAAAGCTCACCGCGCTTCTCGGCTTCTACGTTGTCGAAGACTGGAAGGAAGCCTGCGAGCTGTGCCACGCGCTGCTGAAGAACGGCGGCATCGGGCACTCCCTGGCCATTCATTCCCAGAACGAAGAGATCATCCGCGAGTTCGGTCTGAAGAAGCCCGTTTCCCGTCTGCTGGTGAACACGCCCTCCACGCACGGCGCCGTGGGCATCACCACCAGCCTGTTCCCCTCGTTCACCCTCGGGTGCGGCACGGTGGGCGGCAGCGCCACCTCCGATAACGTGACCCCCATGAATCTCTTGAATATCCGTCGCGTCGCCTACGACCTTGGCAGCGCCGCATGCTGCCAGCCCGCAGCGGCAAAGACCGAAGCCCCTCTCGACATCAAGGCCCTGACGGCCATGATCGTTGAACAACTGAAGCAAATGGCCTGATCACTCAGGACAACAGCCGTTAACAATAGAACAGCAACCATCATTTCAAGGAGACTCACATGTCCTCTACCAACGCACTCGGCATGATTGAAACCAAGGGCCTGGTCGGCGCAATTGAAGCCGCCGATGCCATGGTCAAGGCTGCAAACGTTACCCTGATCGGCCGTACCCAGGTCGGCGGCGGTCTGGTGACCGTCATGGTTCGTGGCGACGTGGGCGCCGTCAAGGCTGCCACCGACGCCGGTGCCGCTGCTGCAAAGCACGTCGGCGAACTGGTAAGCGTACACGTTATTCCCCGCCCCCACGGCGAAGTGGAAACCATTCTGCCCAAGATCGGCTAATCGTCCGTGCTTTCGCGAGCGCATCGCGGGCATGGATCGGGCCGGTCGTCCGGGCGCATGCACCGGACAGCCATGCGTATGAAGGTTTGAGGAGGGGGCCGTTTGGCGCCCCCTCCGCTGCCCGGCCCCGATGAGCCGGCGGCGCAGGAACACCAGCAGCCCCGCTGCGGCTCCGCAATCCGGAGACACGCAGGCAGGGCGGGAATTGTGAAGACAGGGCAGGCGTGTCAGTGCGGCACCCTGCGAAACCAGTCGGTATTGTAGGAAAGCGGAGCGAAAATGGACGAGAAAGCCCTCAAGACGATTGTGGAAGGAATACTCAGGAACGTTCTGGCCCAGACTGACGGCCAGACGGGCGCAGCGGCAGGCCATGCCGCAGCGGCCGGTCATGCCGAGGCGTGCGCGGGTGGAGACGGTCCCATTCCCGTGGAGCTTTCCGGACGCCATGTGCACCTGAGCGAAAAGGATGCCCTTGCCCTGTTCGGCACGTCCCTCACCCATGCCCGCGACCTCTCGCAGCCCGGCCAGTTTCTGGCCAAGGAGCGCGTCCGGCTTATCGGCCCCAAGGGCGTCATTGACAACGTTGCGGTGCTTGGCCCTTCGCGGGGGAGCTCGCAGATAGAAATTTCCAAGACGGATGCCCGCATCCTGGGCGTGAACGCCCCTGTGCGCCAGTCCGGCGACATCAAGGATACGCCCGGCATCATCCTCGCTTCCCAGACCGGCATTGTCGGCCTGGAGGAGGGGCTTATCGTGGCCGCCCGGCATATCCACATGTCGCCCGAAGACGCGCGGACCTTCTGCGTGTCGGATAACGACATGGTCAGCGTGCGCCTTGAGGGCGAGCGTCCCCTGATTCTCGAGGACGTGCTGGTGCGCGTGCACGAACAGTTCCGTCTGGCCATGCACATCGACCCCGACGAAGGCAACAGCTCCGGATGGAACTCCAAGGTTTCCGGTCGCATCGTGTGCCGAAAGCAGGAAGGCGGACATGGACTTTGCAGCCATTGATAGACAGATTCACGCGCTTGAGGAGTGCATCGAGCACACGGTCCCGGTGGGTGCCGACGAACGCCTCAGTGTGGGCGTGGACCTCGGTACCGCATACATCGTGGTGGTGGTGCTCAACAGCCTCAAGCAGCCCGTGGCCTGCGCCATGGAATTTGCGCAGGTAATCCGGGACGGACTGGTGGTGGACTACATCGGGGCAACCCGCATTGTCCGCAAACTGGTGGGGCAGCTGGAGCAGCGGTTGGGCCGCACGCTGCAGCATGCCGCCATTGCCGTTCCTCCCGGCACCGGGGTCAAGGATTGCGCCACCCACACCCACGTGGTGGAGGGGGCAGGGCTGGAGGTGGTCTCGGTGCTGGATGAACCCACGGCGGCCAATGCCGTGCTGGGCGTCAGCAACGGGGTGATCGTGGACATCGGCGGCGGGACCACCGGGTTGTCCGTTCTCGAGGACGGGCAGGTGGCCTATGTCGCGGATGAGGCCACGGGCGGCAACCACGTCAGCCTGGTGATTTCCGGCAGCTACGGCATTCCCTTTGAGGAGGCCGAGGTGCTGAAGAAGCAGCCCGACCGGCAGCGCGACGTGTTGGTGGTGGTGCGCCCCGTCATCCAGAAGATGGCCTCCATCATCAACAAGCATATTCAGGGACGCGACATCGCGGGCATCTACCTGGTGGGCGGCACCTGCTGTCTGCGGGGGATGGAGGATGTCATCGCCGCGGACACCGGCAAACCGGTGTACAAGCCCGCAAACCCGTTTCTGGTGACGCCGCTGGGTATCGCCCTCAACTGCCATCCCTAGGAGAGCGGCATGGATGTGAACGAAATCGCCGCCGCCATTGCGCGGGAAGTGGTCAGCCAGCTGGCCGGGCGGGGCGCCATTCCCGGAGCCCGCACAGCACAGAAGCCCTGCGTGATGATCCTCGGTGCCCGGGATGCCAAGGTGGCCGCCACGGTGCGGGCACATCTGGACGAAGAGGCGGACCTGCTCTTTTTCATGGAGCCTGCGGGCGACCGCACGCCCTGCCGGTACATTCTGCCCCACCTGTGCTGCGCCTCCATGGCGGATCTGGCGCTGGGGCGGGCATCGGGCTCGCTCATGACAGAGGTGCTCCGGCTGCTGCTTTCCGGCGTGCGGGTGGAGGTGCTGGAGTTCGGATACAGGGCTTACGCCGACACCGCGCCCGGCGCTCTTTACGAATTGTATGAATCCTATGTGAAGACCCTGGCCGCCTACGGCCTGGTCGAGTTCCGGCGCAGGCAGCCCGATACGGTGCGCCTCCGGGAGCGGTTGGTGACGGAGAAGGACGTGGAGACGGCGCACGAACAAGGCGCCCGCGTGCTCATGGTACCGGCGGCGGCCGTGGTCACTCCCCTTGCCCGTGAGGCGGCAGGGAGCATGCACATCAATATTCTCAAAGAGTTGTAGGCGGTGCGCGTATGATGATCGGCAGGGTTATCGGGAATGTCTGGGCCACGCGGAAAAAGGACTCCCTGAGCGGGTCCAAGCTCATGATCGTGCAGCGGCTGGACGCCGTCAGCGGTGAGAGCCTCGAGAATTTCGTGGCCGTGGACTGCGTGGGGTCCGGCATCGGCGAAAAGGTGCTGGTGACCGTGGGCAGCTCGGCGCGCAAGGCGCTGGAAAACACGGAAGCCCCTGTTGATGCAGCCATTGTGGGCATCATCGACGAGGCCAAGGACTAGCCGTGGATACGCTGGGCGTTGTGGAAAGCCGCGGCATCGCCGCGGGCGCCGTATTGGCGGATGGCATGGTCAAGGCGGCGGATGTGGAGCTTGCCCGCGCCGCAACCATCTGCTCGGGGCGGTATCTGATCTTTGTCACCGGCACGCGCGAGGCCGTGGCAACGGCCGTGGAAACCGCGCGCGCCTCCGGCTACGCACTGTCCGGCAGTTTTGTCATTTCCAACGTCTCTCCGCAGGTGGTCGGCGTGCTGAAGCGCAGTGTCGCCAACCCCGAGGGAGATGCCGTGGCCGTGGTGGAGTGCCGCAACGTCTCGTCCGGCATTGCGGCGGCAGACAGCGCGGTAAAGCGTTCCGCTGTCCAGCTGGCCCGCATGGTGACGGGGCAGGGCATCAACGGCAAATCATATTTCGTGCTCTGCGGCGACGTGGCCTCTGTGGAAGAGGCTGCCGAAGCGGCACGGTCGGCTCTTGGTCAGAACCTTATCGAGGCGGTGGTGATTCCCCGTCCTGCAGTCTCGGTCATCAACGCTCTTACGGGCGGCATGAGGTAACCATGAAGAAGCAATTGGTGGAACAGGGCGATGTGGCTGCCCGTATCTGCAAGGAAACCCGTACCTTTTATGCCGACAGCTCGGTCATTCTGACGCCCGGCGCCAAGGATGAGCTGAACCGGCTGGGAGTGTCCATCGTGTACGGGCCCTGTCCCGATACGCATTGTTGCGCCGGCACGGACGCGGCATCGGCTGTGGATGTGGAAGCGCTGCTTGTGGGCGTGGCTGCGATGCTGAAGTCCGAATACGGTGTGGAAGATCCTGAAACGCTGAAGTCCGTAAGCTGTGAAGTGGTGCGGACCATCAAGAACACTCTGGTCCGCTAGCGGCCGGATACCGAAGGGAAGAAGGAGAAGGACATGCTGAATGCACTGGGAATGATTGAAACCAAGGGGCTGGTGGGCGCCATTGAAGCCGCCGATGCCATGGTCAAGGCCGCCAACGTGGAGCTGGTGGGTCGCGAACAGGTGGGCGGCGGACTCGTCACCGTCATGGTGCGTGGCGACGTGGGCGCCGTAAAGGCTGCCACGGATGCCGGTGCCGCCGCCGCAGGCCGCGTAGGCGAACTGGTGAGCGTGCACGTTATCCCCCGTCCCCATGACGAAGTGGAGCTGCTGCTGCCCAAGTGCGGCAAGTAGCCACGGGCTGCAACGGACAGGAACGGAACGTCTGATTTTTGAATGGTTGTCGCACTGCCTGTGCCGCCCGGCGGCACAGGGCATGCGGCGAAGCGGTCCGGCGTGATGTCGGAAGGGCCGGAAAGGCCGCAAAGGGTACTACCGTGGGTGAACATATTGTTGAGACGATAAGGAATGCCGGGGTGGTCGGCGCCGGAGGTGCCGGTCTGCCCACGCATGTGAAGGCGGCGGCGACCGTGGATACGGTGCTGGTGAACGGGGCCTCGTGCGAGCCTCTGCTCATGAGTGACCCGTACCTGATGGAAGCGGAGATCGAAACGGTCATTCGCGGCCTGAAGGCCGTAATGGAGTGCACCGGTGCCTCGCGGGGCATCATCTGCCTGAAGGGCAAGCACGACAAGGCCATGCAGAGCGTTCGCGCTGCCGTGGCCCGCCATGCCGGTTCCGGGCTGGAAGCCTTTGAACTGGGCGACTTCTACCCCGCCGGTGACGAGCACGTGCTCGTGCACGAGGTGCTGGGCAAGACCGTGCCGGAGCGCGGCATTCCCCTGCAGATCGGCGCCGTGGTCAGCAACGTGGAGTCGCTCTACAACATTGCACTGGCCATGGACGGAAAGCCCGTCACCCATCGCTACCTGACCGTGGCGGGCGAGGTGCGGCGGCCCATGGTGGTCAAGGTGCCCGTGGGGACCCTCGTTTCCGACGTGCTCGCCTTTGCCGGCGGCCCCACCATTGACGACTACCGCGTGGTGGACGGCGGCCCCATGATGGGCCGTGTGCTGCCGGACGTGCATCAGCCCGTGACCAAGACCACCAGCGGTCTGCTCGTGCTGCCGCCCGATCATACGGTTGTGGCGGGCAAGACCATGCCTGCGGAACGGCTGCGTCGCATCACCAATTCCGTGTGCTGCCAGTGCACCCGCTGCACGGACCTGTGCCCCAGAAATCTGCTCGGGCATTCGCTCCATCCCCACAAGCTCATGCGCATCCCCGAAAGCCTGGTGGCCACAAGCCCGGCAGCACGGGAAGCCCTGCTCTGTTCCGAATGCGGCATCTGCGAAAAGTTCGCCTGCCCCATGATGGTCTCCCCCCGTGAGGTCAACGCTCAGATCAAGCAGGTGCTCATGCGTGAAGGCGTGAAGTGGGAACCCACCGGAAAGGAACTGGTGACCAGCCCGTACCGTTCCAGCCGCAAGATTCCCACCTCGCGTCTCATCCAGCGGCTGAATCTGGATCGGTACTACGGGCATCCGGAGTATGCCGGCGAATTCACGCCCGGCGTGGTGCATGTGTGTCTCGGTCAGCACATCGGCGCACCGGCGCAGTGCGTTGTGGCCGTGGGTGACACGGTACGGCAGGGAAGCCTGCTGGGAGACATTCCGGAAAAGGCCATGGGTGCACGCGTGCACGCCAGCATTGACGGCACGGTGGAATCCATCGCCAACGGCGTGGTCATCATCAGGGCCTAGAATCAGGCAAGATTGGGAATCAGGTGAAGAGCATGAATTTACGTACTATTGGCTGTGTTGAACTGAACAGCGTGGCGCAGGGCATGCAGGCTGCCGACGCCATGGTGAAGGCTGCGGAAGTGGAACTCGTGGTGGCACGTCCCACCTGTCCGGGACGCTACCTCGTGATCGTGACCGGGGATACCGGGGCCGTGAAAAGCTCCGTGGAAGCCGGACGCGCCATCTCCCAGGACATGCTGGTGGACTGGTTCACCATCCCCAGCGTGCATCCCGACGTCATCCCCGCCCTGAACGGCACCTCCCCCGCATCGGACATTGATGCCCTGGGCATCATCGAAACCTGCACCGCGGCATCCTGCATTCTTGCCGCGGATGCCGCCGCCAAGTCCGGCCTTGTTTCGCTGCTGGAAATCCGTGTGGCCGCCGGTCTTGCCGGCAAGGCCTTCGTGGTCATGACCGGGGACGTCGCTTCCGTGAAGTCTTCGGTGGAAGCCGGTGTGGCCGGTGTCGGAGACGCCGGTCCCGTGCTGAGCCATGTGGTCATTCCCTCCCCGAGCGCGGGCCTCAAGGCGCAATTGCGATAATCATGTCTTCCGGCGGCCGTGCACACGCTGCATGGCCGCCGGATCGTCCTGACACGCAGGACCATAACGGAGACAGGCCATGACGCTACTGACAGACGAACCCAAGCAGCGGGTCATACAGGAATATGTGCCCGGCAAGCAGATTACGCTGGCGCATGTGATTGCCAGCCCGCAGAAGGGCATCTACCTGAAGCTGGGGCTGGACAACGAGGGCTGCGACGCCATCGGCCTGCTGACCATTACGCCCAGCGAAGGCGTGATCATTGCCGCGGACATTGCCACCAAGGCCGGGAGTGTGGACATCGGCTTTCTGGATCGTTTCGGGGGCTCGCTCCTGCTGACGGGCGATGTCTCCAGCGTGGAAGCCGCACTGCGGGGCGTGCTGGCCTATTTTGACGATGTGCTGCATTACGCCTCCGTCCCCATGACCCGGTCCTGATGATTCCGATATCTCCGGCGGATGCCGCCGGTCGGCCCCTTGCATTCCGCCGGACCCTGCTGATCGGCGAGACCGGTTCCGGCAAACGATCCGTCATTCAGGTCCTCTCGGGCACCAGGCTGGGACCGCACAGGCCCATGGCCCTCGAGTTCTGCGGCCCCTTCATCAATACGCCCGGCGAGTTCCTCGAAAACCCCCGTTTCTACCACGCCCTCATTACGGCTGCCGCCGACTGCGACATCCTGCTGCTGGTGCAGGACGCCACCCGCAACACCAGTCTCTTTCCCCCTCTCTTTGCCGCCATGTTCAACCGGACGGTGCTGGGCGTCATCACCCGCGCCGATGCGCCAAACGCCAACACGGTTCGCGCGGAGCGTTTCCTGCGCAGTGCGGGCGTGCGCGGAACCATCGTACCTCTTTCCGAAAGCGGAACAGGGCGCGACCCATTGCGCGCATTGTTGTCCGAGTAGGATCGGGACGCCCGTCGTTTTGGGCTAGCGATTGCGGACCGGGGCGGCGTGCGTGCGCAGTACGGTCTCCGGGTCTGCCAGCGTGAAGGAGACGCCTGCCTCATTGTGCGCTAAGAGCCTGATGGCGAAGGGCTGCGCGTGGCGGGGGGCAAAGCGGAACAGATCGGCCAGCGGAGTGCCGGTGCACCGGCAGAGCACAGTGCGGAGGCAGCCTGCGTGCGACATCACCAGTGCGGGCAGCGGACCCGCTGCAATGCGGGCAAGGGCCGCGTGCATGCGGCTGTCCACATCCGCGAAATTCTCCGCCACGCCGCCCTGTGCGGGCGGGCGGAACTTGGCCATGTCGTTGCCCCGTTCCGCGTAGGCTGCGGGATACCGTTCCCGGATTTCGGCAAAGGGCAGGCCGTCCCACTCTCCTAAATTGATTTCATCCAGTTCCGGCATGATCTGCGCGGTTCTGCCCGTGCGCTCCAGCAGCGGTTTCAGCGTGGCCTGCGCACGCAGGGCGGGGCTGGTGTACAGGCTGCCGAAGGGTATGTGCCGCAGGGTGTCCGCAAGGGCTGCAGCCTGCCGGAGGCCTTCTTCCGACAGCGCAAGGGGCGTGCGTCCGATGGCCCGCCCCTCGCCGCCGCACGTGGCGGCATGGCGCACCAGGATTATGTCGCCGGGCATGTGTTGCTCCGCAGCAAAAGGGCAAGGATGTCCTCTCCGGCTTCCGCTTCCAGCATGGCGCACAGGGCCAGCGCCCGGTCCTTGCGGCCGCCGATGTCCCGCACGGCCTCGGCATCGTGCGCCCATTCCCGCAGCCGCTCGTCAAACCGCTCCGCAATGGGCACCAGCGTGGTGCCGCGTACGAACTTGTCCGCCAGCATGACCAGCTCCCGTTCGGCAAGCCGGGCCACTGTGCCGGGATCAATGTCCCGGTGGGCGGCCACGATGCCGCCGACGGCATCGAATCCGTGGCGGGTGAGGAACAGGCCCCCGGCCTGTTCGTGGTGCCGGGCTCCCTTGCAGATGTCATGCAGCGCACCCGCAGCATGGATACGTTCGCAGTCCAGCTGCGCGGCACCGTTTTCGGGGTGCATCTTGTTCAGCGCTTTGGCCATGCACACGGCAACAGCGGCTACGCAGCGTCCGTGCGCCCGGACATGATCGGGCGTTTCGGCCACATCCAGCAATGCGGAAATTTCCCTTTCGGTAGGTAGGTTCCGGGTGGCAAACCGCGCACGGCCAGCCTCGTAGGCGTCCGGGGTGTCCATGTCCGCAAGGATGCCCGCGTCGGCCACGGGCACATCACGGACCGGAAGGCCGCTGCGTTCCGCTGCCTCCAGCACCCAGCGCAGCCCGCCCTCGCCGGAGTGGACAACGGCCCTTGCGGCGACATCCGCCCGGATGAGGGGCGGGTGGCCCCGCTCAGCGCAAAAGGTGGGGTAGACGACGGCGGCATTGTGTTCGGCAAAGGCCTCGGCAAGCAGGGCGCAGGTGGCCGGGCGTATGAGCGGAATGTCCACGGGCAGCATGAACATGGCGTTCACGCCCTGTCCTTCGGTGTGCAGCAGGGCCTGCAGGCCGGTGCGGACCGAGGAGAACATGCCGCTGTCGGCCTCCGGGTTGTGCACGGTACACAGGCCCAGCCGCTCGGCCTCGGCGCGGACCGCCGTGTCATGGAAGCCGGTTACGACGATGACGGGGCCGTTGCAGCCGCCTTGCAGCGTCTCGGCAGCCGCCTGCAGGACGGTTGTTCCGGTGCTGTCATCAAGCGGCAGCACGGCCTTGCAGCGCCCCATGCGCGAGGCGCGGCCCGCAGCGAGGATGATGCCGCCGATACGGCAGTTTTGGTAAGTGGCGACCGGTTCGGGCGGCACGGGAAAGGTGCGCGGGGCGTGCCGGTGTCCGTGTGGGGCGTTGCCCGCCTGCGACTGGCAGTGGCCCCTGCAGGCATGCGGATCGGTTCCGCGTTCGTCCGTTGCTGGCGTATCCTTCTTCTTCATGCTGGTCGGCTGCCTTGCCTGTAGGTTATTCCGCCTCCCCGGCGCGGCACTGGATGAGTTCCGCCACGATGCTCACGGCAATTTCCTCGGGGGTCTGCGCCTTGATGGACAGGCCGATGGGGCAGTGGCAGCGGGCGATGGCGGCGTCGGTCACGCCCTTTTTCCGCAGTACTTCGTACAGGGCGTCGCGCTTGCGCCGACTGCCTATCATGCCCACATAGCGTGCGGGCGTGTCAAGCGCCTGCTCCAGCACGGTCTGGTCGTGCATGTGCCCGCGGGTCATGATCACCAGAAAATCGTTGGGTGTTACCTGCAGGCCGTCAAAGGCGTGCGCAAAGTCGGGCAGCACAAAGGTTCGGGATTCCGGAAAGCGCGCGCTGTTGGCGAATTCGGCCCGGTCATCCAGCACGAGGACATCGAAGCCCACGGTATGCGCCAGCTGCGCCGTGGGCTTGGCCACATGTCCCGCGCCGAAGATGAACAGGCGCGGCTGGGGGCTGAACGCTTCCGTGAACCGGCAGCCGGTCTCGCCGCACTCCAGTTCGCAGGTGAGATCCCGCGTCAGCGGTACGGCGGTCACGGTGTGCGCCGTGGGCTGCATGCGCCGCAGCTTCTCCGTTCCCGACAGTTCCGTTGTGGAGGCCCATGTGTACTCCGTGACCAGATGACAGGCGCGGCCTTCCTCCAGGTGCTTCCGCAGCGTGTGCAGGGCTGCAAGGCAGGACGGCGGATGCGCCCCGAGTCGTTCCGCCACCACTGTCAGGCGTCCGCCGCAGACCATGGCGGCCTTGGCGGCTTCCTCGTTGGTCAGGTCAAAGGTGCGGATGGCGGCTCCGGCGCTGCTGTCGGCGAGCAGGTCCCGGCCCAGCGTGATGCAGTTGGCCTCCATGAGGCCGCCGCCCACTGTGCCCATGATGGAGCCGTCTGCGCGGACCGCCATTCTGGCGCCGCTTTCGCGCGGGGTGGACCCGGTCTGCAGGGCAATGGTCACAAGCACGAGTTCCTCGCCTGCTTCCAGCAGGGTGCATATGTCGGAGATGAACTGTTTCATGGGGGTACCGTCCGGATGTCAGGGTGTTCAGGGATTATGGGGGGCGACGTGGTGTATGCGCCGTTTGGCGTAGGTCATGGCGTCGTCCGTCCCGTCGGCAACGGACACGGCAAGGTGCAGGCCTGCCGCAAGGCTTGCGGCCAGCGTCTGCGAGCGGGAAAGTTGTTCGGCAGCCTGCGCGCACAGCTCCTTGTGTCCGGCAACGGGCAGTGTCGCATGGAGCGTTATGGCCAGTGTCGGCGTTGTCGCGGCATGCCATCGGGCCACGTAGTCCGTGACGTCCGGCATGGGCAGCAGGGCCTCGTCCAGGTCGAGCAGCCGCAGTACGGTGCCGTCCGGCAGGGAAATGTCATCAGCCAGCCGTCCGGGGCTGTGGTCCATGCGGCGCAGGGGGCTGCCGCAGGCGCAGGGCCCCGGAATGATTCGTCCCATGTCGCCGGTACGGTACCGGATGAGGGGCATGGCGCTGCGGCACAGCGTGGTCAGGGTTATTTCCCCCCAGTCGCCCTCCGGCACGGGCAGGCCTGTTGCCGGTTCCGTGATTTCGACCAGCAGGTCCGTCTCACGCAGGTGCATGCCCCGTTGCTCGGCACAGGCGAGCGCGCCGCCGAGCCCGGTTTCCGTCATGCCCCAGTGGGTGAGGACGCGGCAGCCGAGGGTGTCGTGCAGCAGGTCGACCACGGCCTGCGGGATGGCGTCCCAGCACAGCAGGACGGTATGGACGATGCCCTTGGGCAGCCCCTGCGTCCGCCAGCCATGCGCAAGGGTTCGGACATGCAGCGGTGATCCGACGATGACCCCGGCGCGGTGCTCCATGGCCAGCGTGGCGAGCGCCGCCCCGCCCCGGTTGATGCCCCCCAGAACAGGCTCGGCCCCCATGTTGAGGACGGATTGGGCCAGCAGTCGGCCCACGCTGGACGGGCGTTCGTCCGGGAGAAGCGCCAGCACCGTATCACCGGCGCAGGCCACTGCCTGCATGCCGATGGTGAAGAATTCGCTCGTGCGGTCCAGGTCTTCCTGCGAAAAGAAGAGGCGTTTCGGTGCGCCGGAGGTGCCGGAGGTGTCCAGCGTGACGATGCGGGCGATCTCGTCCTGCGAGACGCAGACCATGTGCAGCCCGGATTCCCGTAAATGATCTGCCGTGGTGCGGGGCAGCCGTGTCAGGTCGTCGAGCGTGCGGAGATCCCCTGTGTCGGTATTGCTGAGATGGGCCGCATAAAAGGGGCTCTGCGTACAGGCCGCACGCAGGGTCTCCCGCAGGCGTTGCAGCTGCCATGCGCGCAGTTCCTCCCGTGTGGGGAGGGCCGTGCGCCGCATGCGCTGCATCAGGATTCTGTCCATGGGAAAGGTCTGCCACTCCGGCGGCCCTCCGGGAAAGACTGTCATGGTCCCGGCCCCGTTCATGACCTGCTCCTGTGCAGGGGGGTGCCGTCGGCCGCCGTGCAATTCCATGCGCAGAAGGGCACCAGCCGTCCGTCGGGTGCGGCGACATGGATGCAGCAGCCCTGCAACCGTTCCAGATCGAGGTTCCAGACATCCTGAAAGGCCATGGCCGACACGGCCAGCATGTGTGTTGCCGCGCGGTTGAGAAAGGCGTCCAGGTCATTGGTCTGCGGGGCGGGCGATTCACCTGTTGCGGCAAGAACGGTTGGCATCACGTCATCTTCGGGCATCTCGGGGCCTGAGGCGGCCATCAGTGCTCCGGGGAGCGTGTGGTCTTGTTCGGCCTCGGGGGCGGACCATTGCCGCCGCACAAAGGCCTTGGCCGCGTCGGCTCCCTCGCTGGCGGGCCGCGCCTCGCAGGAGCAGGCCTTGCGCTGCACGGACAGGCGCTGCAGTCTGCCGTTCGCGTGTACGAGATAGTTGGCGTGGAAGGAGCAGAGCGCATGTTCGCAGCCCGGGGGCAGGAAGTCCTCGGCCGAGACCAGCCCGTCTGTCTGCGCTTCCATGCCCTGCATCAGCTCGGGCAGGGTGATACGCTGATCGGAACCCGGCCCTGCGGGAATCGTTTCCGGGGAGGCTCCGGCAGGCATGGGGAATCGTCCGAAGTGGCTCACGGGCTGGAAGTGCAGACCGCGCACCACCGGGGAAAAGGCGGCCGCCATGCGCAGCAGCGCGCCCACGTTGTGGTCGTTGACGCCTGGAACCACGGTGGGAACCAGCACCACGCCAATACCCGCTTCGCCCAGATGCCGTATGGCCCGCAGCTTGTCCTTGAGCAGGGGGGCGCCGCGCAAGGCCGTGTAGATGGCGTTGGTGGTGCCGTCGAATTGCAGAAATACGGAATCCAGCCCGGCCTCGGCCAGTGTTCTGGCGTAGCCGCTGTCG
>QKEJ01000011.1 GCA_003252375.1 Halodesulfovibrio sp. | reverse complement strand
GGATCCCCGCCGAGACCCCGTAGGGGAAGCCCGGGCCTTCGTGGACAAGAACAGGGACGTGCCCGATACGGAGACCGCACTGACCGGAGCCCGGGACATTGTCGCCGAACGCATCAGCGAGGACGCTGCAACCCGCAAGGTCATGCGGGCCATGTTCTCCCAGCGGGGCCAGCTTGTATCCGGGGCCTCCAAGGCTGCCGCAAAGCACGCCGAAAAAGCCGCCACGTATCGTGATTATTTCGAATGGAACGAGCCCGCCCGAACGGCTCCCGGCCATCGCATCCTCGCCATGCTGCGCGGGGAGCGAGAAGAGATGCTCTCCCTTTCCCTGCGACCGGATGACGCGCTCGCCCTTGCCTCCCTGAAGCGCCATTTCGTTACCGGCTCCGGGGCCTGCGCCCGCGAGGTGGAGCAGGCTGTTGAAGACGGCTATAAACGGCTGCTGGCGCCTTCCATGGAAAACGAGGCCCGCGGACTGCTGAAGGAGCGGGCAGACGACGAGGCCATCGCGGTCTTTGCCTCCAACCTGCGCGAATTGCTGCTGGCCGCTCCCATGGGCCAGAAACGCGTGCTCGCCCTTGACCCGGGATTCCGGACCGGCGCCAAACTGGTCTGTCTGGACGCACAGGGAGCCCTGCTGCACAATGAGACCATCTTCCCTGTCACAGGGGGAGCCAAGGCCGAGGAAGCCGGCCGCAGGGTACGCGCCCTGGTTGAACGCTTCGCCATCGAGGCCATCGCCATAGGCAACGGGACGGCCTCCCGTGAAACAGAAACATTCGTCCGCGAACTTGGGCTGCCCGAATCCGTTCATATTGTCATGGTCAACGAAAGCGGCGCCTCGGTGTATTCCGCATCGGAAGTGGCCCGCCGGGAGTTTCCCGACCATGATGTCACCGTCCGGGGCGCTGTTTCCATAGGCCGCCGCCTCATGGACCCTCTTGCCGAGCTGGTCAAGCTGGA
This sequence comes from Halodesulfovibrio sp., assembly GCA_003252375.1. Lineage (GTDB taxonomy): Bacteria > Desulfobacterota > Desulfovibrionia > Desulfovibrionales > Desulfovibrionaceae > Halodesulfovibrio. Next base: position 62,261 of record QKEJ01000011.1, on the reverse strand, counting down.
CCCCAAGGCCATTGGCGTGGGACAGTACCAGCATGACGTGGATCAGGCTGCCCTGAAAAAGTCGCTGGACGACGTGGTCATGTCCTGCGTGAACAGCGTGGGCGTGGAACTGAACACGGCCAGCCCGGAACTGCTCACCCACGTTTCCGGTCTCGGCCCCACGCTGGCCGCGAACATCGTGGCCCATCGTACGGAAAACGGCCCCTTCTCCTCCCGCCGGGAACTCCTGAAGGTCAAACGCCTCGGCGCCAAAGCCTTCGAGCAGTGCGCCGGGTTCCTGCGCATCCATAACGGCAGCCATCCCCTCGATGCCTCGGCCGTGCACCCGGAATCCTATGCCGTGGCGGAACGCATGGCCGCAGACCTTGGCTGCACCATTACCGACCTCATGCAGACCCCATCCCTGCGGGAGCGCATTGATCCGGCCAGATACGTCTCCGACTCCGTTGGCCTGCCCACGCTAACGGACATGCTGCAGGAGCTTGCCAGGCCGGGCCGTGACCCGCGCCCGGACTTCACGGTGTTCGCCTTTGCCGACGGCGTGCACACCCTTTCAGATCTGGTTCAGGGCATGGAGTTGCCCGGCATCGTGACCAACGTGACCAAGTTCGGCGCTTTTGTGGACGTCGGCGTCCATCAGGACGGTCTTGTGCACGTCTCCCAGCTTGCCGACCGGTTCGTACGCGATCCCGCCGAAGTGGTCAGGGTTCAGCAGCGTGTTGCCGTCCGCGTGCTGGAAGTGGATGCGGCCCGCAAGCGCATCTCCCTAACCATGAAGGGCGTTCCGCAACCCTCGTAAACAGCCCTCTTCCCCCAACAAAAAAGCCGGGAGCGTCATGCTCCCGGCTTTCATTGCATCATGGGGCCGCAGCCTATTTCCGTGCGGCTTCCTCGTCACGCTGACGAATCTCCACACGGCGGATCTTGCCGGAAATGGTCTTGGGCAGTTCCGCAACATAGTCGACCACGCGTGGGTACTTGTAGGGAGCCGTCACCTTCTTCACATGGTCCTGCAGGTCACGGGTCAGCGATTCCGAAGGCTCAAATCCGGGGGCAAGCACCACCGTGGCCTTGACGATCTGGCCGCGCAGGTCATCGGGCACGCCGGTCACGGCGGCTTCCACCACGGCAGCATGCGACACCAATGCGGATTCCACCTCGAAGGGTCCGATCCGGTACCCGGAGGACTTGATCAGGTCATCCACTCGGCCGAGGAACCAGAAATAGCCGTCCTCATCCATCCATGCCTTGTCACCGGTGTGATAGTAGCCGTCCGGCATGACGGACTCGGTCTTTTCCGGGTCCTCCAGATAACCGGAGAACAGTCCTACGGGCTTGCCCTCGGCAATGCGGATGCAGATCTCCCCTTCCTCGCCCACGGGACATGGGGCGCCTTTTGCATCAAGCAGCGTCACATCCCAACCCGGGGCTGCACGCCCGATGGAACCTGGCTTGGGAGTCATGAACGGCAGCGTGCAGATTTGCAGGGTGGTTTCGGTCTGCCCGTAGCCTTCATAGATGAGCAGGCCTGTCTGCCGTTTCCAGTCCCGGAACACGCTGTCATTGAGCAGTTCCCCGGCAGTGGTGCAGTGACGCAGGGCGGAAAGATCGTATGCGGTAAGATCCGTGCGCACAAGGAACCGGAACACGGTGGGAGGCGCACAGAAGGTCGTCACCCTGTGCAGGCTCATCTGCTCGAGCAGCCGTTCCGGTTCGAACTTGCCGCGAAAATCCCAGACGAACACGCTGGCGCCGCCCATCCACTGCCCATAGAACTTGCCCCACACGGCCTTGCCCCAACCGGTATCAGCAAGGGTCAGATGCAGGTCGCCCTCCCGCAGGTCATGCCAGTACACCCCGGTCATAATATGACCGAAGGGGTAGGTGTGGGTGTGCTCCACCATCTTGGGCATGCCCGTGGTGCCCGAGGAAAAGAAAATGAGCAGAGGATCATCGCCGCCGACCGCATCGGGCCCCGTGGGCCTCTGAAACACCGGGGAAGCCTTGGAGACCAGTGCGTCGTAGTCATGCCAGCCGTCAGGGACGGTTGCTCCATCCACCTGCACGAGACAGGCAAGGGAAGGACATTCCGGACGGGACTCCTCGACGCGGGCGGTGATGGAGCTGTCCACGATCATGCCCCGGATATTGGCGCGGTTCACGCGGAAAATGATATCCTTCGGGGTCAGCTGCGCCGGAGACGGCACGGGCACAAGGCCAAGCTTGTGACAGGCAAGCATGGTCACCCAAAACTCAATGCGCCGGTAGAGCACCAGCATGACGCGGTCACCCTTGCGCAGCCCCTGCTCCCTGAAGGCATTGGCAAGGCGCGCGGAAGACTCCTTGAGCCACGTAAAGGTGTAGTCACGACGGGTGCCTGCATCGTCCACATGCACAATGGCAAGGGGGTTGCCGGAGCCATCGGCCGTGGCGTCCGCAATACGGTCCAGATCATCAAAGGCAAAGTTGTAACCGGCGGGAATATCGAGCGAGAACCGTGAAACCAGCTCTTCATAACTGGTACAGGCAAGCTTCTGCATAGCTGTTAGTCCTTTCGTACGGGTCATTACGGCGTGCGCACCGGCGCACGGGCATACGCAGATTCCGTCGCCTGCGGACAATCCGTTTCGGCGGCGGGCCGGGCCAGAGGCCTGTTTCCATCCAAAGGCATCAGACGATGCCGGCCGCCCGCTGGCAGCCCACACGACAATGTCGAAATCGTGCTCGGATGGAAACTAGCTAATCACGTCCAGAAACATGGCCTCTTCCTCGTCCAGCCCTCGCAGAGCATGCGGGATGGTGGAATCGAAGTAGATGGAATCCCCCACTTCCAGCTCATGACGGCGCTGGTCCAGCCAGATCTCAAGCCGCCCCCTGAGCAGGTAGATGAACTCCTGGCCGCTGTGCTCGTTCCAGACCAGCTCATTCTCGTCCTTGGGGGGAACCGTCACCAGAAAGGGCTCCATCTTCTTGTTGGTAAACCGGGAGGCAAGGTGCAGATAGTCATAATCCGCCCTGCGCTCCACGCTGTGCCCCTGCCCCTTACGGACCAGGGTATAATCATGCAGATGGGCCTCGTGCCCGGCGATGAGCGAGGTCAGATCAACCCCGCACGCCTGCGCCACGTCCTTGAGGAAGCTCACCGGAATCTCGGTTTCCCCTTCCTCATACACCTGCACGGTATCGGGCCGGACCTTGATCTTCTCGGCCAGCTCTTCCACACTCAGCCCCACGGATTCGCGCAGACCGCGCAATCTCGGAGCAATTTCGACAAATGCCTGTCCCTTCTCCATACACACTCCTTAGGCGGCAAGAGCAATACCACCACAAACGAACACGACACTCGCTTCCCAGGACCAGCCACCCTTGTCCACGATGCGAAACACCCCTGTACTCATTTCCTCAGCCGTTGAAAAGTGTTACCGCGCAAAAAAGGCGCGAACCGGGTCCGGTTCGCGCCTTTTTTGCAGCATTCTGCAGAAAGGTACTGTCCGCCCCGATTATCGGGCGGGAAGAATTCGTCCATTGCGTTCGATCATGTTGACTGTACTGGTGACCTGTCGTCCCACGGGCGTCTCCCTGCTCATTTCCCGCTCAAGATTGGTGATCCCCTTAAGCACGGTGGAGTGCTTGCGGTTGAAATGGTTCCCGATGTCCTGAAGGGAAAGGTCCGTATGCTTGCGGGCCAGATAGAATACCGTATTGCGGGCAATGACCAGCTCACGACGACGGCTGCGCGAGTTCAACTGCGAGGGGGCAAGATCAAATCCGTTGCACACGCAGCGGATGATGCTGTCCATATCCATGACCGTTTCCTGCGTGGCGTAATGGCTGATGACCTCCCACGCAATGTTCATGGAGATGCGCTGGTTGAGAATGCGCGCCTTGAGAATAAGGTTGTGCAGACAGCTCTCTATCTGGCGAACGTCCGAACGGATGTTCTCGGCCAGCAGATCGGTGACGTTATCCGGCAGATCCACCTGATACTGCTTTGCCTTGCGACGCAGGATATCGCGCCGGGTGGCGAAGTCGGGCTTGTCGATCACGGCCAGAAAACCGGAGCAGAAACGGGATACGAGCTGGCTGTCCAGTTCCTTGAGATCGCGGGGCGCGAAGGAGCTGGAGAGCACCACGCGGGAACCGCGCGACTGCAGGGCCTTGATGGTGGCCAGCACCTCGTCCTGCATGCGCTCCTTGCCCTGGAGGAAATGCACGTCTTCCAGCAGCAGCAGGTCCACATCACGATACCGGGCCTTGAACCGCTCTACATCACGGCTCTTGAGGGCACCGATGAGCCGGGAGGCGAACTCCTCGGCCGTCAGGTATTCCACCCGCACATTGCTGCGGTTGCTCTGCCGGCACAGTTCGCTGCCCACGGCCTGCATGAGGTGCGTCTTGCCCAGGCCGGGGCCGGAGCTGAGGAACAGGGTGTCTGCGGACAGGGAGGAACGGGTAATCCCCTGCGACGCGGCAAAGGCCAGATCGTTGCAGGGACCAACCACGAAGCTGTCAAAATCGAAACGCCAGTCGATGGCCTTGCTCACCAGCGGCTGCTGGATGGGCAGCGCCATCTGCTGGGCGACGGAACCGGAATTGAACAACGGGCCGGATGCCTGCTCACGGGCATCAGCCATATCGACGGAAGGGCTCCGGCGACGGGCCGGTGCCTTCTGGGGAGTCTTGCTGGCGGTCACGGTGACCTGAAGCGGGCGCCCGGCAGCCTCGGCTGCGGCAGCCACAATATCATCAAGCAGTCTGTCGCGTACCCACGCGGCCACGAACTCGTTGGGTGCCGTAAGGCACACGCCCTGGTCAGTAACATCGGCGACAAGAGGCGTAATCCAGACCTTGAACAGGCCTGGCGCGAGTCGTTTCTGCAGAATCTGCTGAATATGAGCCCAAATTTCAATCATGGAGGAGTATCTACGTTTTTACAGTCGGTGGTGCAACGGTGAAATAATGGCCGATGCGAAACCGTAACAGGGCTGATTTCCCCACCGCCGCTACAATCACATTTGTCTAAAATTATTAATTTTTTTACGAAAGGTGCTATATTCAAGCCCTGCCGTCAAGCCTACAGAACCGAGCGTTTCCCCACCTTATCCACAATCATGACACACGCTGTGGAAAAAGTTTTCCACAGCCACAAAACTAAAAAGCGACGTTTTTTGAAAAAATCATCCTCTTTTTAGAATCGCAATGCGTAACAGGAATAATTTTTCCTACTGTTACGATTCAGAAACAGTGTCAAACGATGGAGAGACGCGGGCTTCAGGGAAGAGGATAGCGCCCGCAGGTGAATTTTTCGCCCTCGGGGCAGAATCCGAGACGTTCGCAACGGGCCCCTGCTGTTTCAAAAATGACAGGAAGCACCTCACGGCACATCGCAAGCATGTCGTTGGCCATGCCGCGGATTTCCCACTGGGCCCGCGCACAGCAACGATGCTCGAAGAAGTTGATGAGACTGCGGCAGTTCATGGTGAACACGATCTTCGACTCCGCGGCCTGAGGCAGAACAAACCGGGCGTCTTCCTTGGCCTTGGCGCCGCGCCCCTTTGTCTCCAGCAGTTCCTTAAGATCCTTATAGGCGCTGCCCACTTCGCGCATGAAGGCCTCGAACCGCTCACGCGCCTCGGGAATGCGGGCAATGGCCGGCGGCAGAATGTAGTCGAAATCGCTTCCGTCCACGTACCGCTGACTCTGCTGGGAATAGGAGGCTATCCTGTGGCGCACCAGTTGGTGGGTCAGCGCCCGGGAAACACCTTCCACGGCAAAGGTAAAGGAGACATGCTCAATGGGGCTCGTATGGCCTGATTCCATGATCTTGGCGATAAACTCCCCCTGCTTCTCGCGGGAAATCTCGCCCGCCACCAGACGGGGCCACATGTCCCCCACGAAACCGGCATGGTAACACTGGCGGAAAGCAGCATAGATCAGGGACATGGCGTCGGGTGTGGACGCAAGAAGACTCACCGTGCAGGCTTTCTGCGGCATGGTGCACCACCTCTCGGTAACAGGTTAGGCCAGAAGGTTCAGATGCCGATAGGCACGTGCGGTGGCCATGCGGCCACGCGAAGTACGTTTGAGAAAGCCGCACTGGATGAGATACGGCTCATAAATATCCTCGATGGTCCGCACCTCTTCGGAACAGGCAACGGCCAGCGTCTTCACGCCCACCGGCCCACCACCGAAATGCTCAATAAGAACCGTAAGCAGCTTGCGGTCCATCTGGTCAAGACCGCTCTCGTCCACGTCCATGCGCCCCAGCGCCTCGGCGGCCTGTTCGGCGTCCACGGAACCGCCGCCCTTCACGGTGGCAAAGTCGCGCACCCGCCGCAGCAGGCGATTGGCAATACGCGGTGTCCCGCGCGAACGCCGGCCGATTTCCAGAGCGCCGTCGGGAGTCAGATCCACCCTGAGAATACGGGCCGTCCGCGCAACAATGCGCGACAGCTCCTCGGGCGTATAAAATTCCAGCCGCAGGATCACGCCAAAACGATCCCGGAGCGGCGACGAGAGCAGCCCGATACGCGTCGTGGCCCCCACCAGCGTGAAGGGCTCAAGGTCAATCTTCACGGTCCGGGCTCCCGGCCCCTGACCGATGACCAGATCGAGCTTGAAGTCCTCCATGGCCGGATAGAGCACTTCCTCCACGGCGGCAGGCATGCGGTGTATCTCGTCCACGAAAAGGATGTCGTTGCGTCCGAGATTGGTGAGGATGGCGGCCAGATCGCCACTGCGCTCCAGCACGGGCCCCGAGGTGGAAACGAGGTTCACCCCCAGCTCGCTGGCCATGATCTGGGAAAGCGTTGTCTTGCCGAGGCCGGGGTTGCCGTAAAAAAGGGTATGGTCCATGGCCTGCCCGCGTTCGCGGGCAGCCTGCAGGTAAACCCGCAGATTGTCGCGCAGCTCTTCCTGCCCGATGAATTCATCGAGCGACGGAGGCCGGACGGTTTCGTCCATGCAGGTACTCATGGGGCATTCAGAATCGTTGAACTGCATCAGCGTCCCTTGGCAAGCGCCTTGAGGGCGGCGCGCAGGGCGCTGCCCACATCAAGATCGGGTTCGTCCCGCAGGACCGTCTTCAGAACCGGGCCTGCTTCATCCTCGGAGTAGCCCAGATTGGTGAGCCCGGCCAGTGCGTCACGATACAGCGCACCCGGAGCTCCGCCGTTCAGCACGGCGCCGCCCGGCACGCTCTCGACCTTGAGTTTGTACTTCAATTCCAGAAAAATATGCTGCGCGCTCTTCTTGCCGATACCGGAAACGCGGGTCAGGGCAAGCACATCCTCCTGCGCCACGACCTGCCGCAGTTCATCGGGCCGGAACTGGGAGAGAATGCCCAGCGCCGTTTTGGCGCCGACCTTGGAGATGGAAATGAGCACGGAAAAGGTCTGCCGCTCGTCCCATGTCTGGAAGCCATAGAGCTCCAGCGCATCCTCCCGCACCACGGTGAAGGTGAACACGGCGAGTTCGCCGCCCTTTTCCGGCAGGCGTGACAGCGTGTGCACGGGCAGAAACACCTCGTACCCCACCCCGCCGGGGGTGACCAGCACAACGGCCTGTTCCGCGACCTCTGCAAGACGTCCTTCAAGATACGCAATCATTCATGTGACCTCGATGGCGCGTTGTACCCCATTCACAAGGCATTGTTAAGCATAGCCGGTGTGGTCCCGCCGGACGGTCACCGGACTAGCCGCGGGCGATCCGTTCATAGCGACGCATGGTCAGATGGCACAGGGCCACGGCCAGCGCATCACTTGCATCCACGGCCCAGGAGGGCTTTTTCACGCCCAGTATGGTGGCGACCATGAAGGCGACCTGCTGCTTGTCCGCCCGGCCCGTGCCCACGATGGCCTGCTTGACCTTGGTGGGTTCATAGCTGTGCACGGCAAGGTCATGCAGGGCGCAGGCGGCGATGGCCGCCCCTCTGGCCTGCCCCAGCTTCAGGGCCGAGGAGGCGTTCTTGGCGGTAAAGACGTTTTCCACGGCCACCACATCGGGCTGGCACCGGGCGATAACGTCACGCACCCCGGAAAAAATGATCCCGAGACGCCGGGCCATGTCGGCCTCGGACGTGCGCACGGTGCCGCAGTCCACCAGCGCGGCAACGCCGGAGACCTCTCGCACCACCCCCCAGCCCGTGATGCGGGAGCCGGGGTCGATGCCCAGAACGGTGATCCCCTGTGTCATGCTGCTCCCGTAGATTCCCTAGATCCCGTAGATCCAGTAATTGTTGCCCGACGATACACCCCAGCCGGGTGAATGCAAAGGCAGGTGCAAATGAAAACGCCCGTCTCGGGGACGGGCGTTCAAAGCGTTGTTATGCCAGTTCCGCCATCGCCTCGTCCGACAAGTCGAAGTTGGACCAGACGTTCTGCACGTCGTCGTTGTCCTCGAGCATGTCGATGAGGTTGAGCACCTTCTGGCCCGCCTGCGCGTCAACTTCGATGACGTTCTGGGGAATCATGGCCATCTCGGCGGACTCCACCTCGATGCCGGCCGCCTCGAAGGCACCGCGCACGGCTTCAAAGTCCGACAGCTCGGCACGCACTTCCCAGGTTTCGCCCTGGTCGATCACGTCCTCGGCACCGGCCTCAAGGCCCAGTTCCATGACCTGCTCCTCGGAGATCTTCTCCTTGTTCACGGTCACCACGCCCTTGCGGTCAAACATCCAGCCCACGCAGCCGGCTTCACCCATGGAGCCGCCGCCCTTGTTGAGCAGGTGGCGCACTTCGGCCACGGTACGGTTCCGGTTGTCGGTGGCCGCTTCGATAAGCAGAGCGATGCCGCCGGGACCGTAGCCCTCGTACATCACTTCGGCGATATCGCCGCCGGCCAGTTCGCCGGTGCCCTTCTTGATGGCGTTGTCGATGCGGTCCTTGGGAAGGTTCACGGCCTTGGCAGCGGCAATGGCCGCACGCAGACGGGCATTCCCCGTGGGATCACCGCCACCCTTGGCTGCAATGATGATTTCCTTGGCAGCCTTGGTGAAAGCCTTGGAACGCTTGGCGTCCTGACGACCCTTGCGGTGCTGGATATTTGCCCATTTACTATGTCCGGCCATGTTTCCTCCTTACTCGTGCACGCCGCGGGCGCGCTGTAAATCGTACTGAATGTAATGGTTGTGTGGTCAGGAGCGGAGTTCCGCGTCGTCCACCCTGTTGTCTGCCCCGCCGTCGCAGCCCTTGAACCCTATGCCCACATAGAAAATTTCTATGCTTTCAGAACGGGAACTCTTGGGCTTGAAGGTCTTGACGGAGGCAAAGTACTGGCGCATTTCTGCGGCAAACTCGTGGAAGTCCGGCCCCATGAAAATTTTCACGATAAAACTGCCGCCATGTATCAGGCATTGGGTAGCCACGGCAAGTGCCTCGCGGCACAGATTCGCGGAACGGGCCTGATCCGTGAACCGGTGGCCCGTTGTGCTGGGAGCCATGTCACTCATGACCACATGGATCGGGGACAGGGCTGCCAGCGCATCCTCGAAGGCCTGCGAGCGATTGAACACATCCTCTTGCATGAACGTGACATTTTGTGGAAAGGATGTAGGCGTTGTCTGGATATCCGCACCGAGCACCCTGCCCTGCGGGCCGACCATCTCGGCCGCGCCGAGGGACCAGGAGCCGGGGGCGGCGCCAAGGTCAAGCACGTGCATGCCGGGCCGGAATATCCTGAACCGCTTCTCTATTTCCTTGAGCTTATAGATGGACCTGGCCGGATAGTTTTCCTGCTTGGCCTTCTTGAAATAATGGTCTCTGTATACTTTCATGATTTCACCTGCGGCACTTGTATCGTAAAGTGCCCCTGACGCCAAGGCCACATTATGTCACATCGCCCGGAACGGATACGCATCCTGCATGAACTTGGCAAGCAGCAATCGCTGGCTGCCGGGACCGACCAGTTCGACGTTCTGGGAAACGGCGAGACCCTGCTGGTGCTCGGCATGGGGCCCGACCCGGCACTGGCGGCACAGGCCGTGGCCGAACGGTGCGGCACACGGAAGGCTCCCCGCATCTGCTATGTGGAATGCGACGACTTTGCACGCCAGATGCCTCCCGCATGGCACGCAGCCCTGCCCGCTGACTGGGAACGGCTGGCGGCACCGGAATGTACGCCGGAGTTTTTCCGCAACGCCACCACCCTGTGCTACCGGCCGAACCTGCGGCTCTTCCCCTCCTTCTGGGGGCGTCTTGTGGCCGCAGCCCAATGGCAGCACATGCAACAGGGCCTGCCCCCCAAGGCGCCTTCCCAGCGCACTCCGTCGGTCATCCTGCCGGGAACGGACAGCGGTCTGCTCATCCGTGAACTGTACAACGCCTTCAGCGCCGAGGGCTACCACGTCCACCGCATCGAACCGGAAGCCATGGCGACGGAACTGCCCCGGCTGTTGCGCACCGAACGCCCCGCCCTGTTCTTCAGCGTGAACGGACAGGGGCTGGACATGTTCGGCGAACGCCAGAACCTGCTGGAAGCCGCCGGAGTGCGCGTTGCCGTCTGGTGCGTGGATACGCCATGGCACATCCTGTCCGGCTTCAAGACGCCCGCCTGGAAGGACGCGCTCCTGCTGGTCACGGATCACACCTTCATGCCCGCCCTGCAGGCTGCGGGCGCCCGGCAGGTGGTCCACCTGCCCCTGGCGACCGATCCGGCCATCTTCACCCCGCAGGCGGACGGCCGCCATGCGGCGCTTGCGGATCGGGTGGTCTTCGTGGGGCGCTCCGAATTCCCTGCCCACAAGAAATATTTTTCCGGCATCATCCCTGATGCCGATCGCATGCAGGAGGCCCAGGCCCTGATGGTGCGGGGCGAGCGGGCCGATTATCACTGGTGGGCGGAACAGTTGAACGCGCACAGTTTCTGGCCCGACACCCCGCGGGCAGTGGGGGCTGCAGCCCAACAGCTGACCCGCTACTGGCGTACGGAATGCCTGCGCCACGCCGTTCCCTACCACCTGACCGTGTTCGGTGACGCCGGATGGTCAGGCCGGATTGAAGGGCTCGACGACCTTCGCCCTCCCGTGGACTACTACGCCGAACTGCCGGACATATTTCACCATGCATCCGTTTCGCTGAACATTACCGGCCTCCTGCTGCCCGGAGGACTGACCCAGCGCCATTTCGACGTCTGGGCCGCCGGCGGCATCCTGCTCACGGACGCCACCCCGGGCATGCACATCTTTCCCCGGCACCTCGCGGAAGCAGTCACCTTCCGACGCGCAGGCGAACTGCCTTCGCGCATCAACCATGTGCTCGGCAACCGCCACATGGCGAACCAGCTGCGCACCGCATGGCGCACCCACATTCTGGAACACCACACCTACCGCCATCGCGTCCGCACCGTCCTGGAAGCCGCCGCGCTCTGACACGCCCCTCTTGGCCTCGTTATATTCTTGGCCGACACAGTGCATTCCGGGCAAATTTCATTGCCACAAAAGGGAGGGTACCCTAGCATAGAATACCACTTACACAAGAACCAACCAGACAACAGGTCGTCCGCATGCCCATTTCCACTGTGCCGAGCACGGTGTCAGGAGTCGGCAAGGAAGCACTCAAGTTCTTTGTCCCTCTCTCCTGCATCGTCATCATCATCCTGACCTACATGGCATATCAGGAGATCTCACTCCGTGAGTCACTTCTGGCCCGTCGACAGGCCGTGCACGTGGACTTTGTGGCCCGCTCCCTGGAGCTTGAACTGCACTCCATCGTTCAGGATCTCACCAACGTCTCCCTGCACATTGAACTCCGCCGCTACCTGACCACCTTTTCCAGAGAGGACAAGCACGCCCTGGAAGCGGAATTCTTTGCCTTCATCAAGAACAACCGCCGCTACGACCAGGCACGCCTGCTGCTCATGGACGGCATGGAAGATATCCGCATCAACAAACGGCCGCGCAGCGCAGAAATCGTCGCCCGCGATCACCTGCAGAACAAGGCGAACCGCTATTACTTTTCCGAGGCCCGCGACCTTGCCGAGGGCACATTCTATCTTTCCCCTCTGGACCTGAACATAGAGAAGGGCGTCATAGAACAGCCCTTCAAGCCCATGATCAGGCTGGCGACCCCCTGCTTCGACAACAACGGCGTCCGCAAGGGGGTGATCGTCCTCAACTATCTGGCCAAGGAACTGCTCGAAATCATCCATCAGGCCGATGGGCACGAAGGGGCCAACCTCATGCTCCTCAACGCCGACGGCTACTGGCTCTACAGCAAGCAGGCTGAACGGCTCTGGGGCTTCATGTACCCCGACAGGGCGCAGGAAACCTTTTCCCGAGACTATCCTGACGCCTGGAAGGAGCTTGCCGGCTCCAACCGGGGCCAGATCACCGACAATCACGGCATCACCACGTTCAGCACCGTCTACTATGCCCCGGAAGCCAACACCGTCAGCAACTCCCCCTCGGCCATCCTCTGGAAGGTGGTCAGCATCGTCCCCGCGCAGACCCTGGCCATGCAGGCATCCGGTATTCGCAACAAGTTCATCTTCATCTTTCTGGTCATCGAACTGCTCCTGGGCGTCTCCCTGATCATCCGCGCACGACATCATGCGGAACGTGCGGCCAGCCAAAAGGTGATTGAGCACAACCAGCTGCGCTTCAAGCAGATCATGGACAGTTCATGGGATATCGTATGGGAAGCCGACCCTGAAGGGCATCTCACCTACGTGAACCCGCGCATATACGACGTGCTGGGGCACATGCAGGAAGACGTGCTGGGGACCACGCCGTTCAGCATGGCTCCCCTGCTTGAGGCGGTGGGCACGGACAGACGCGGCCCGGCGCGCCGTCGGCGGCATATCCATTGGGAAGAAGCCGAAACGCACCGCAACGGCAGCACCGTGTGGCTGTATTCATCCGGGAATCTGGTATACGACGAAAACGGCATGGTTTCCGCCTTGCGCGGCATCACGCGAGACATAACCGACCGGGTGCATAACGAGAAGGAATTGGAAACAGCCCGCATGCAGGCGGAAAAGGCCAACAGGGCCAAGAGCGAATTCCTTGCCCGCATGAGCCATGAGATCCGGACCCCCATGAACGCCATTATCGGCATGAGCCATCTGGCCCTGCGCACGAAGCTCACGCTCCGTCAGCAGGATTATGTCACCAAGATAAAGGTCGCTGCGGACACCCTGCTGCGCATCATCAACGATATCCTCGACTTCTCCAAGATAGAGGCCGAAAAACTGGTCATTGACCCGCACCCGTTCTCACTGACCACGGTTATCGACAGCATTGTCGACATCGTCTGCCTGCCGGCGGAGGAAAAGGGGCTTGAACTCCTCGTTTCCATTCCCTCCGACATTCCCGACGGACTCTATGGAGATTCACTGCGGCTGGGGCAGGTGCTCATCAACCTCGTCAACAATGCCATCAAATTCACGGATGAAGGTGAAGTCGTCATCAGCGTGCAGGTGATGCAGCAGGACAAGGAAAACGCCACCCTCCAGTTCAACGTACGGGACACCGGCATCGGCCTCAACGAGGAAAGTCTGGCAAACCTGTACACCCCCTTCATGCAGGCGGACGGCTCCACCACCCGCCAGTACGGAGGAACAGGGCTCGGCCTGAGCATATCCCAGCGTCTGGTCTCCCTGCTGGGCGGTGACCTCACGTGCACCAGTGCGGAAGGTCTTGGCACCACGTTCAATTTCGAGCTGACCATGCCGGTTATTCACGTGGCGCACGACGCGCCCTCCATGCCTCCCTCCCTCACCCACTGCCGGGTACTCGTGGTGGACGACAATCTCACGGCGCGTCAGGTATTGCGGGAAACGCTCTCCTCGTTCGGACTGGATCCCGAAGAGGCGTGCGGATGTCAGGAAGCCATAGAAAAAACGCTGAAGGCCGATCCCCCCTTCGACGTGGTGTTCATGGACTGGAAGATGCCCGAAGTGGATGGTCTGGGCTGCATCCGCGCCCTGCGCACCCACCCCGACATCAAGCACCTGCCGAAGTTCATCATCGTGACCGCGTATGGCCGGGAGGAAATCAGGCAGCGCATCCAGAGCGAAAAGGTGGACGGCCTCATTCTCAAACCCATCAACCGGTCTCTCCTGTTCAACGTGCTTCTGGATGCCTTCAACGAACCGGGCGCACTCAGCGTCATGCCCGCGCTTTCCGAAACGCGGGAGGAAATTCCCCCGCACATCCGCGGAGCCCGCATTCTGCTGGCAGAGGACAACGAGCTCAACAGACAGGTGGCGCGGGAGCTGCTGGAAGGAGCCGGCCTGAAGATCACTGTTGCAGAAAACGGCCAGGAGGCGCTGGAACGGGTCCGGGAGCAGGAGTTCCAGGCTGTGCTCATGGATATTCAGATGCCGGTCATGGATGGACTGGAGGCCACAAGACACATCCGGAACATTCCGGAACTGCAGGGCCTGCCCATCATCGCCATGACCGCCCACGCCTTGAGCACCGACCGGGAAGTCAGCCTCAACACCGGCATGAATGATCATGTCAACAAACCTGTGGATCCGGACCAGCTCTACAGCACCCTCGGCAAGTGGATACCACAGGGCGGGTGGACACCTGAGGATGCACCGGGCGCTCCTGTTATGCCGGCCGAGCAGGCTGTGGAAACCGCCGTCATCCCCGCCACCGAGCACCTGGATATAACGGCGGGCCTGCGCCGGGTGCGCCAGAACGCACAGCTGTACGTCAGCCTGCTTTCCGGGTTCGCCAACGACAACACCCATATCGTGGAACGGGTACGAAACTGCCTGCAAAGCGGCAGCAATGATCTGGCATTCCGGCTTCTGCACACTCTCAAGGGGGTGGCGGGCAATATCGGGGCCATGGACGTGCACGCCGCAGCCGCCCGAGCCTGCGACAGTCTCAGAGAGGGAGAGGAGGACCTGATGGCGCCTCTTCTGGATGTGGAAGAACAGCTTGCACGGGTCATGGCGGAGATTCCCCGTGTTCTCGAGGAATTTTCCCAGGGCATCGAGCTCCGGCAGGCTGGCCATGCCGCAGCCGAGGATCCCGCCTCCGCCCCCTCCCTGCTCGAAGGGGCCACCCTGGCCAGCGCCTTTGCCGAACTGCAACGGGTTACGGCCATCCATGACATGGCCGCTCTTTCGCTGTTTGACAGCCTGTACGCGACCCTGACGAGACTGGCTCCTGTTGAGGCAGAAAGCCTGCGGAACGACTACGCCTCGTTTGCCTTCAAGAAGGCTCTGGTCCGTCTCCAGTCAATAGCCTCCAAAATTCCCGAGGCCCACTCCGGAGAGGTGCAATGACACGCCAGCGACTGCTCATCGTGGACGACACACCGGCCAACATCCTCATTCTCAAGGATATACTCGAGGACGATTACGCCATCAGCGCCGCAACCAACGGCACGGATGCACTGCGGCTTGCCGCCAAGGCCCCGAAGCCGGATCTCATCCTGCTCGACATCATCATGGGAGACATCAACGGATACGAGGTCTGCCGCCAGTTGAAGGCCGACCCGGAAACCACAAACATCCCCATTCTCTTCGTGACCACGCTCTCGGATATCCAGGCTGAGACCAAGGGCCTGAAACTGGGGGCCGTGGATTACATCACAAAGCCATTCAGCCCCCCCATCATCAAGGCCCGCATCAGCAACCATTTGAAGCTCAAGCATTATCAGGACAATCTTGAACAGCTTGTAGACGAGCGGACTCAGGAGATATCCCTTACCCAGTCCGTGACCATCTTCAGCATGGCCTGCCTTGCCGAAATGCGGGACAACGAACTCGGCGGCCATATCAGACGCACTCAGCTGTATGTCAAACTACTTGCAGAGCAGCTGCGCGATCACCCCCTGTACAAGCCCTACCTGTCTGATATTCCCGTCGATATCCTCCATGCCTCTGCCCCCCTGCATGACATCGGAAAGATAGGCATTCCCGACCACATTCTTCTCAAACCCGGTCGGCTGACGGACGAGGAATTCGCCATCATGAAGCTGCATACGGTCTATGGCAAGGAAACCTTGCAACGCGCCGAATCCATGCTCAATTCCCACAACTCGTTCCTGCGGCTCGCACGCGAGATAGCCCACAGCCATCACGAGTGGTGGAATGGCAAGGGCTATCCGCAGGGCATTTCCGGCAGCGCCATCCCCGTTGCGGGCCGATTGATGGCCCTGGCGGACGTGTATGACGCCCTCATCAGCAAACGGGTATACAAGGATCCCATTTCCCACAGCGATGCGCTCGGCATCGTGCGGGAAGGGGCAGGCAAGCAGTTCGACCCGGAAATCACTGCGGCGTTCATGGATCTTGAAGAGGAGATACGGACCATCGCCATCACGCATGCCGACTTTGAGGAAGAGCGCCAGTGCCTGCTTGACGAGACCATGTGCGGCTTCGACCAGAGGAAGGTGGCACCATGATGACGGGCAAGCAGTACCGCGTCCTCGTTGTGGACGACACCCCGGCCAACATCGAGATGCTCTACGCCATCCTGCAGGCGGAATTTGCCCTGAGCGTCGCCACGAACGGGACAGATGCGCTGGAAATTGCCCGTTCCATGCCGCCGGACATCATCCTGCTGGACATCATCATGCCCAACATGGACGGGTACGAGGTTTGCCGCCGCCTGAAGGAACGCCCGGAAACCAGCGGCATCCCCGTCATCTTCGTCACTGCGCTCAGCAGTCCCGTGGACGAGGAAAAAGGGTTCAAGCTCGGTGCGGTGGACTTCATCACCAAGCCGTTCAGCCCCCCCACGGTTGTCGCCCGGCTGCGGACCCATCTCTCCCTGTACAACCAGAACCGGATACTGGAGGAGCAGGTTACCAAGCGCACGGCGGAACTGACCACCGCCAAGGAAGCTGCCGAGGCGGCAAGTCAGGCCAAGAGCGTCTTTCTGGCCAACATCAGCCACGAACTGCGCACCCCCCTGAACGGCATTCAGGGCATGGTGCAGCTGCTGGAGGATAGCCATCTGACCGCTTCGCAAAAGGAACTGGTCTCCATGCTCAACCACTCCGCCCTGCGCCTTGGCTCCCTCGTCTCATCGCTGCTTGAACTCTCGCACATAGAAAGCGGCAAGCTGGCAACGGAACGGAAACGGATATCCCTGCAGAACATGCTCACCCCTCTGTTGGATATCTTTACCTCTCAGGCACAGGCCAAAGGCGTGACGTTTTCCGTACAAATTGACAAGGATGTACCCGATGAGGTCATGGGTGATCCCGGCTGTGTGAAGCAGATACTGACCAACGTGCTCTCCAATGCCGTGCGCTACACCTTGCGTGGCTCCGTGGAGATGACGATCAGCCGACAAGGCGACACCACACCCGGCTCCCGCTTCATCAACCTGCTCTTCACGGTGCGTGACACGGGCATAGGCATTTCGCCGCAGGCCATGAAACATATTTTCAAGAGCTTTACCATTGCAGAGGACTTTCTCACCAAGGAGTTCAGCGGAGCAGGACTCGGTCTGTCCATCAGCCGCAGTCTCGCCCGCAAGCTGGGAGGACGGATATGGGGAGAGAGCGAGGAGCACAAGGGAAGCACCTTTCACGTGATGCTGCCGTTTGAGATCGTGGCGGCCGATGAGCACGGCGCACAACGTGAACAGGCAGTGGTTCAGAGCACCCGGGTACTGCTGGTGGAGGATGACCCCATAAGCCAGGCGGCTGGCAAGGGGCTGCTGGAAATGGCAGGGCATGTGGTCAGCGTGGCGCAGGATGGCCCGGAAGCACTTGCCCTGCTGGCAGAGAGCCCATTTGACCTGGTGCTCATGGACATCCAGCTGCCGGGCCCCAACGGCATCATCATCACGCAACGCATCCGAGCGGGCGAATGCGGCGAAGCCACAAAGGATATTCCTGTCGTGGCCCTTACTGCCTTTTCGGAAAACCGGCAGCTGCTGCAGACACCGGGATTATTCCAGACCGTCATGAGCAAACCCTACCACCGGCAGGAGCTTGTGGACGCCGTTATCCAGTATCGCAGGCCCCCCGAAACGGACGATACTCAGGACTGATGGACCGCGCTGTCGTTCAGGCATTCCGCACGATGCAGCAAGGCCCCCTAGGGCTCGCCCCACGGCATGACAGGAACGCAGCTGATGGAATTCTTGGGAGACCCTTCGATAAGCCTGTCACTGTAGGTCAGATAGATGATCACGTTGCGCTTTTCGTCATAAAAGCGAACCACCTGCATGGTCTTGAAAAGCAGCGATGTCCGCTTCCTGAACACTTCCTCGCCATCAAGCTTCTTGCGGCGCACAGCGTCGGGCAGGGTAATGGGACCGGTCTGCCGGCAGGCTATGGAAGCATCCGAAGTGTCTTCCGCCAGCCCAAGAGAACCGGACACTCCGCCCTTCTTGGCCCGGCTCAGATAGCAGGTGACGCCATCAATATCGGGATCATCAAAGGCCTCCACCACAATCTTGTCATTGGCGCCAAGCATCTTGAAGACCGTGTTCACCGATCCGATGGTTTCGGCACGGGCAATCACGGGCAGCAGCAGGGCAACCACAAGACACAGAAGCGCAATACGGCTGTTCAGCATGCAACCACCTGCTCGGAGGTCTACTGTGGAATCACTATTTTTTGTCATCGGGCTCTATGGGCTCACAGTCGATGACCATGGCTTTTCGCGGCGGTTCCTTGGCTCCGTCAGCATCGCCATGAAGACCGTTGCGGCCAAGGTTGGCGAAGGGATCGGGCTGCGCGGGGCCATTCGTCTGCCCCGAGGAATGCCACGTGTAATAGGTAAACCCGGCGGCATTTCCGCCACGGGCCCCGGTGCCCTGCATCTGCACGGACGCACTCATCTGCTTGCGCAGCACACGGGCAAGAGGCTTGCGGGTAAAGGGCAACAGCATGATCAAGCCCATGCAGTCGGTGATGAACCCGGGGGTAAGCAAAAGGATGCCCGCAACCAGAATGAGCAGGCCCTCAACCAGTTCGTCCGCGGGCATGCGGCCCTGATTCAGGCTTTCGCGCACCTTCATCATGGTATTGAACCCTTCCATGCGGGCCAGCCATGCGCCGGCAACACCGGTAAGGATAACGATAAGGATGGTGGAGGGTGCCCCTATGACAGAGCCGACCTGGACAAGGGTGTACAGTTCCAGGACGGGGATGAGCGTAAACAGCAGAAACAGTCTCGAAAACATGCAGTATCCCGTGTTGGGGTGTTGCGCCGCGTCCCGCTGTCCGAATCCGGTACCGCACCGGCAGACTCCGATATCGGGATGCAGCGGCGTGTTCCGTCATTGGTAACCATTCTGGCACCGAAGGCAAGCCCTAAAGCCCCGTCGGCTTTTTGCGGACGCTCCTATCCTACCCCCACAGGACGATGACGGCCGCTCCGGCAGCCATGATTCCGGCACCGGCAAGGCGCATGCGCAGTCCGGCATCACCAAAGAACATGCCACCGATTCCCACGGAGATAATCCCGTTCAACCGTTTGATGGCAATCATGTAGGCAGCCGCGACCATGGTTATGGCTGTGTAGTGACAGGCGATGTGCGCCACCAGCATCAGCCCGGACACCAGTCCGGACACAGGATGGCGCAGAAGCACGCGCGGGGAGGAGCGGCCGGACAGGAAAAGACCGAGGACAAGAACGGCATTGTGAATGCAGAAAAACATGGCTCCGGCGTAGAGCGGATCGCCGGACAGGGCCAGTGTCTTGGAAAGCACGGCACCGAAGGCCCATATGAACGAGGCAAGCAGGGCCATACGGGACCCGTGCTCGCGCAGGATGGCCCTGAACGGAGCAAGCATGTCACCCCCTGCAGCGGAATCGGCATTGAGCACCCAACTGCCGGCCACCACCAACAGAATGCCGCCCAGGCCGAAAAGGGAAGGGATTTCTCCAAGCACAAGCACACCGACCGGCATCATGAACGCGGGAGTGAAGGCCATGAGGGGCATGGTCAGGGAAAGCGGCGCACTGCGGACGGCCTCGTACTGCACAAAGGTCCCGACAATATTCAGGGGCAGCAACACGGTCAGCCCGGCCCAGAAGGCAGGAGCCAGAGAGGCAGGTCCCATCATTAATATATAGGCGGCAAAGAAGGGCCAACTCCATCCGAGAAGACAGGCCAGCATGTCGCAGCGGGTCAGATGCCCCAGCCACCGTTTGGTAACGGCGGCCTCAAGGGCGGAAAAGAATGCGGTACCCAGCGCAGGAACAAACCAGAGCATGCCACCTCCAATGCACCACGCGTATCCTGCCTTGGCGCATTCCGTCATGGCGAATATGTCACGCAGGCACAAAAAAAGCCCCGATGGAAATCGGGGCTCTTTTCATCCAGTCAGGATCGCCTGCAGGAACTAGGCTTTCTTCTTGGTAACAGGCTTCACCACGGCACCGGAACGGATGCAGCGGGTGCACACGGTAAGGCTCTTCACTTCACCGTTGGGAAGCTGATGGCGAACGGACTGCAGGTTAGGCAGAAAACGACGCTTGGTCTTAATGTTGGAGTGGGAAACCAGGTTACCGGTCTGGGGCTTCTTGCCGCAGATTGCGCATTCTTTAGACATGGCGATCCTCCATATATGATGAAAAAAATTGGTCTTGTTCATCCGCAGGTCGGGCCCCCACCGGGGTTGTTCCCTCTGTACCTGCAAAGAGATGGGTGTATTATACCCTCATTTCAAAAAAGGCAACCCTTTTCTTGACAAGTCGAGCAGGTCGCATGTAGAAATCGCCTTCCGCAAGGATAGAACACTATGACACAAATTTGGATACCAACACGCGACATCCCCGCAGAGGGTCAGGAAGTCCGCATTGACACCCAGTCCATCTGGCTGGAACCGATTGCGGAATTCTCCCTGCCCTACCGCATTGTGGATGCGCTCCAGGCAACGCTCCACCTCACTCCGCAGGATGGGGGCTGCCTCGTTCACGGCCGTCTGGCCGGAACGGTTGCCATGCCGTGCGACCGCTGCGCGGAAGATGCCACCGTCCGGATCGACCAACGGTTCACCGAACTGTTTTCCATGCAGGAAGACCTGCAGGAGCCCGGTCAGGACCCTGCCATCCGTCCCGCGCTGGACGGACAGGGACTGGAGATCGAGGTTTCCGCCCTGCTCTGGGAAGAGTTTTCCGTGGCCCTGCCACTGAAGCCGCTGTGCAGTGACACCTGCAAGGGACTTTGTCCCATGTGTGGCACTGATCTGAATACGGGAACCTGCGACTGCACGCACGAGGAACTTGACCCCCGTCTTGCAGTGCTGCAGAATCTCAAGCTCAAGAAATAAGCATCATAGCCCTATTCGTCCGGCGACGGACGAAGGGAAACAAAGAGAGGAATAGTCATGGCCGTAGCACAGAACAAGAAATCCAAGTCCAAGAAGGGCATGCGTCGCGCCCATCATCGCGTAGCCGTTCCCACCGTAGTCTTCTGCCAGTGCGGTGAAGCCGCTCTGCCCCACCGTGTTTGTGCCGCCTGCGGTACCTACAACGGCCGCCAGATGACTAAGGAAAATGCATAAAAGTCCTGTCATCGCCGTGGACGTCATGGGCGGGGACCACGGCCCCGCCGTCAACATTCCCGGTGCCATAGAGGCTGCCCGTCAATTCGGAGTCAGGCTCGCACTGGTCGGCGACGCAGAAAAAATCAAGGCCGAGCTTGCCAAGCTGCCTTCCGGACATCTCTCCGGCAAGGTGGTCTATGATATTGTCCATACGGATGAAGTAGCCGGCATGGACGAAAAGCCGTCCGATATCCTGCGCCGCAAGAAGAACGCGTCCATCCAGGTGGCATGCCGCCTTGTCAAGGAAGGCAAGGCCGACGGGGTGGTGAGCGCCGGAAACTCCGGAGCCACCGTTGCCTGCGGCATGTTCATCATGGGGCGGATTCCGGGCGTTGACCGCCCGGCGCTCGCCAGCGTCATGCCCACGGAAAAGAAGCCCATCGTCCTTCTGGACGTGGGCGCCAATGTGGACTGCAAGCCGCACCATCTGTTTCAGTTCGGCCTCATGGCCAACGCCTACGTCAAGGACCTGCTTGAGTATGAATCGCCCCGCATCGGCCTGCTCTCCATCGGAGAGGAGGAAGGCAAGGGCAATTCGCAGGTCAAGGAAGCGTATGATCTGTTCAAGATGGGCAAGAATCTGCGGTTCGTCGGCAATGTCGAAGGACGCGACCTGTTCACCGGCGATGTGGACATCATCGTGTGCGACGGCTTTGTCGGCAACGTGGCACTCAAGCTCAGCGAAGGCCTGAGCTCATCCATGAGCCGCATCCTCAAGCGCGAGCTGCTCTCCAGCTTCATTGCCAAGCTGGGAACGCTGCTCGCAAAAAGCGCCTTCAAACGGGTTGCACGGATGGTGGACTACGCCGAGTACGGCGGTGCGCCGGTGCTCGGCCTCAAGGGTATCGCCATTGTCTGCCATGGGGCGTCCAACACCAAGGCCATCACCAATGCGATCAGGATGGCAGCCACTTTCGTGGAAAAGAAAACCAACGAACGCCTGGTTGAAGCGATCAGCGCCAATGAAGAGCTGACCAGCTTCGGCAAGGCCGTCAAGAATTAATCGAACGACTGGCGGCACGGCCCTCGGGCTGCGCCGCCAGTTACTCGTTTCGGACAACTGCCATGACCAAGCAATGCTACCTCCGGGGCTTCGGCTCCTTTGCGCCGCCAAAGGTGCTGACCAACGACGATCTGGCAACTTTTGTCGAGACCAGCGACGAGTGGATCAAGACCCGCACAGGCATAGAACAGCGCCACATTGTCGACCCCGGGCAGTGCACCTCCGACCTGGTGACCGAAGCGGCCAAGGCCGCACTGAATGATGCCTCCCTTGCGGTGGCGGACCTCACCCACATCCTCGTCGCCACGTTCACGCCGGACGCATACTGCCCCAACACCGCATGCGTGGTGGAAGACAAGCTCGGCACCAAGGGCCTGATGGCCATGGACATGTCCGCCGCCTGTTCGGGCTTCGTGTACGGACTGCAGGTGGCCAGAGGGCTTGTCAGCATTTCCGACAACGCCACCATTCTGCTCTCCGGTGCCGAAACCATGTCCAGCCGCACCAACTGGAAGGACCGCAACACCTGCGTCCTGTTCGGCGATGCTGCCGGCGCCGTTGTCATCTCCCCCACTCCCGGCCCGAACTGCGCCGAACTCATCGATGTTGAGGTTTCCTCCGACGGTGCACTGCGCGACCTGCTCACGGTTACGGGGGGCGGTTCCTCCATGCCGTACACGCTGGACCAGCCCGTTCCTGCCGAACATTTTGTCATGATGCAGGGGCGCGAAGTCTTCAAGCACGCCGTGCGCAGCATGACCAGCGTGTGCGAAACGCTTCTGGAGCGCAACGGCCTGACAAACGCGGACATCGACCTGCTCATTCCCCACCAGGCCAACATGCGCATCATCGACGCCGTGGGCAAGAAGCTGGACATGCCTGAAGGCAAGGTCTTCGTGAACCTGCAGAAGTACGGCAACACCTCTGCCGCCTCCATCCCGCTTGCGCTGGCCGATGCCAGGGCGCAGGGGGCGATCAAGCCCGGCATGACCGTTCTGCTCACCACGTTCGGAGGCGGATTCACCTGGGGTTCGGCTCTGCTCAAATTCTTGTAAGAGGGACGCATCACCTTGGTTTTCCGGCATGTTCCGGGCCCGGTGCGACCTGCATTTTTGGGAATTGAAGTTATACTTTCTTTAAGGTATAAGGCAGTGCTTTTCGCACCCAACCCCAAACCCGTGAAGCGACTATGACTGAACTACTTTCAACAGCACTGGTAACCGGCGGCTCCCGAGGGATAGGAAAAGCCATTGCCCAGACTCTGGGCAAAGCCGGTTTTCAGGTGTACCTCACCTATGTTTCCAAGCCCGAGGAAGCACAGGCTGTTGCCCAGTCCATCATTGATGCAGGCGGCAAGGCCGCGGCATTCAGGCTGAACGTAGGCGACGCCGAGGAAGTCAGCGACTTCTTCAAAAACGAGATCAAGGACAAGGTCCGTCTCGACGTGCTGGTCAACAACGCCGGCATCACCAAGGACGGGCTGGTTCTGCGCATGAAGGACGATGATTTCGACAGCGTCATCGGCATCAACCTGCGCGGCTCCTTCGTGGCTGCCCGCGAAGCCGCCAAGATCATGTCGAAGCAGCGGCAGGGCCGCATCGTCAACATCACCTCCGTGGTGGGACAGATGGGCAATGCCGGACAGGCCAACTACTCCGCCGCCAAGGCAGGCCTTATCGGGCTGACCAAGGCGCTCGGCAAGGAGCTGGCAGGACGCAACATCACGGTCAACGCCGTGGCGCCCGGATTCATCGAAACCGACATGACCCGCGCCCTTCCGGATGCGGTCCGCGCCGAATACCAGAACGCCATCCCCCTGAAGCGATTCGGTTCAGTGGAAGACGTGGCCGAGGCCGTGGCCTTTCTTGCCTCGGAAAAGGCCGGCTACATCACCGGCCAGGTACTCGCCGTCAATGGTGGAATGTACTGCTGATAACACAGCAGTACCGTTACGCATTTTTTTAGACACCACCACGTAACCAATGCGTGGTACAAACGAAGAAAAAAAATCCTCTGGAGGAATCCATGTCCGTTGAAGAAAAAGTAAAGCAGATCATCATTGACCAGCTCGGCGTTTCCGCCGAAGAAGTTAAGCCCGAAGCCTCTTTCGTTGAAGACCTCGGCGCTGACTCCCTGGACCTTACCGAACTGATCATGGCCATGGAAGAAGAGTTCGGCACCGAAATCGACGATGATGACGCCCAGAAGATGCTCAAGGTTCAGGACGCCATCAGCTACATCGCAAGCAAGCAGTAATCTCAATACTGCCAAGTATATATCAAAGGCGTCTTATGAACGATCATAAGACGCCTGACCCGTTTCTTCCGGCCGTGTCCCCGGCCACCCGCGCCGGGACGATTAACGAGCTTTCCGCCGCGTGAGCTCGGCACCTGCCCGGTGCTCCCGACTGCGCCGCAAGCCTCAAGGAACGCATAATGACAAAAAAACGTGTTGTAGTTACCGGCCTCGCCACCATCAACCCGCTGGGCAACGACCTGGAGTCCAGCTGGGAGAACCTGATCGCTGGCAAATCCGGTATCGGCCCCATCACCCATTTCGACGCATCCGATTTCGCTTCGCAGATTGCCGGCGAAGTCAAAGGCTTTGACCCCACCGAACACATGCCCGTCAAAGAAGCACGGCGCATGGACCGCTTTGTCCAGCTGGCCGTGGCCACGGGCAAGAAGGTCGTGGAGGACAGCGGCCTCGCCATTACGGACGAGAATGCGGCACGCGTGGGTGTTCTGCTCGGCGTGGGTCTTGGCGGACTCCATACCATTGAAGTATTTCACAGCAAGCTCGTGGAGGCCGGCCCCGCCAAGGTAAGCCCCTTCATGATCCCCATGCTGATTTCCAACATGGCTCCCGGCCAGGTCTCCATCTTTACCGGTGCCAAGGGCCCCAACGTGGTCTTCACCAGCGCCTGCGCATCGGGCACCCACGCCATTGGCCATGCCTTTACCGAAATTGCCATGGGTCGCTGCGATGCCGCCATCACCGGCGGCGTGGAATCCACCATCACCCCCATGGGTGTTTCCGGATTCACGGCGCTGAAGGCCCTGTGCAGCAACCGCAACGATGATCCCGAACACGCATCCCGTCCCTTTGACGGCGAGCGGTCCGGCTTTGTCATCGGCGAAGGCTCAGGCTTCCTCATGCTGGAATCGCTGGACAGCGCACTGGCGCGCGGCGCCCGCATTTACGCGGAAGTCGTGGGCACCGGCTCAACCGGTGACGCCTACCACATGACCGCCCCCCGTGAGGACGCGGAAGGCATGGCCAACTGCATGATGGCAGCCATCACCGAGGCGGGCATCCGCCCCGAGGACGTGGACGCCATCAATGCCCACGCCACCTCCACCAGCCTCAACGACAAGGCCGAGACCCTGGCCATGAAGCGCGTGTTCGGCGACCATGCCTACAAGCTGCGCATCTCGGCCAACAAGTCCCAGACCGGCCACCTGCTCGGCGCAGCAGGCGGCATGGAAGGCGTGTTCTCGTGCATGACCCTGTACAAGGGCATTGTCCCCGGTACGGCCAACTACACCACGCCCGACCCCGACTGCGACCTGAACTACATGGGCAACGGCCCTGAAGAATACCAGGCATCCTATGTCCTGAGCAGCAACTTCGGCTTTGGCGGCACCAATGCCAGCGTGCTGTTCAAGCGCTTCGAAGCATAGCTGAAGATTGTCCCGACAGCCGTGCGCCGGAACCACTCCGGCGCACGGCTTTAACAATATGTATACCGGTAGGTGGAACATGGACGAATTGTTCTTGCAAGACCCGGAAGTAGCCCGGGCAATGTATCTGGAAATCGAGCGCCAGACCGGCGGGCTCGAACTTATCGCCTCCGAGAACTTCGTCTCTTCCGCAGTGCGCCAGACGCAGGGCAGCGTGATGACGCACAAGTACGCCGAAGGGTACCCGGGCAAGCGGTACTACGGCGGCTGCGAATTTGTGGATCTGGCCGAGGACCTCGCCATCAACCGCGCCTGCGAGATCTTCGGTGCGGAATACGCCAACGTGCAGCCCCACTCCGGCAGCCAGGCGAACATGGCGGCCTACTTTGCCATCGCCAAGCCCGGTGACACCATTCTGGGCATGGACCTCTCGCACGGCGGTCACCTGACCCACGGCAGCCCGGTGAACTTCTCCGGCCGCTTCTTCAATGTCGTATTCTACGGCGTGGCACGGGAAACCGGCTGCATCGACTACGAACAGATGGAAAAGCTCGCCAAGGAGCACAAGCCTGCGGTTATCGTGGCCGGCGCCAGCGCCTACCCCCGTGAAATTGATTTCGCGCGCTTCCGCGCCATTGCCGATGAAGTGGGTGCCAAGCTCATGGTGGACATGGCGCACATCGCCGGTCTCGTGGCTGCGGGTATCCATGGCTCCCCCATCGGTCATGCCCACATCACCACGACCACCACGCACAAGACCCTGCGCGGTCCCCGTGGCGGCATGATCCTCAGCACCGAAGACCTCGGCAAGACGCTGAACAGCCAGATTTTCCCCGGCATTCAGGGCGGCCCGCTCATGCATGTCATCGCCGCCAAGGCCGTTGCCTTCGGCGAAGCCCTCCGCCCGGAATTCGTCACCTACCAGAAGCAGGTCGTCAGCAACGCCCAGACCCTTGCCAAGTGCCTTACCGATGACGGATTCGAACTTGTCTCCGGCGGCACGGACAACCACCTCATGCTGGTGGACCTGACCAACAAGGACATCACCGGCAAGGCTGCCCAGCTTGCGCTGGACGAGGCCGGCATTACCGTGAACAAGAACACCGTGCCCTTTGAAACCCGCAGCCCCTTCGTCACCTCCGGCATCCGCATCGGCACGCCGGCCCTGACCACCCGTGGCATGCAGAACAAGGACATGGAAAAGGTCGCCGCCTGGATCATCGACGCGCTCGGCAACATCGAAAACGAAACGCGTCTCAAGGCCATCCGCAAGGAAGTGGAAGCCTTCGCGCGCCAGTTCCCGATCTTCGCCTGGTAGCCGCCGCACACATCGCCTCTTCGGGACGCGCTGCGCAGGCGGACTAGCCTTCGCAGCGCGTCCGTATTATAGGGAACGCTCAACGCTGACACGAACCCTCGACCGGAAGGACACCCATGCACGACAGACTGCCCTGGCCGCAATACTTCTTGGACATCACCTACATGGTGGCGGAACGGTCCACCTGTACCCGTCGCAAGGTAGGTGCCATCGCCGTGAAGGACAAACGCATCCTCGCCACCGGGTACAACGGTGCTCCGGCCAATGTCTCGCACTGCCTCGATATCGGCTGTCTGCGCGAAGAGATGGGCATCCCCTCCGGACAGCGCCACGAAATCTGCCGCGGATTGCATGCCGAACAGAACGTGATCATCCAGGCAGCCGTGCACGGGGTTTCGCTTGCCGGAGCGGAGATCTACTGCACCACCATGCCCTGCCTGATATGCACCAAGATGCTGCTTAACTGCGGCGTAAAGGCTGTCTATTATGTTGAAGGCTACGACGATCCCCTGGCCACGGCCATGGTGGCCGAATCGGGCGTCGCCTTTACCAAGCTGGATTACACGAAACGAGGCTGTTGATGGGTCATCCGTACGAACCGTTCATGCGCGAAGCCATCGCGCTGGCGGAACTGGGGCGCTGGAAAGCCGCGCCCAACCCCACCGTGGGGGCCGTGCTCGTACAGGACGGTGCCATTGTCGCACGCGGGTACCATACCGCATGTGGCCAGCCCCACGCCGAGATCGAATGCCTGCGGGATGCCGCAGAGCGTGGCGTGAAGCCGGCCCTGTGCACGCTTGTGGTTACCCTTGAGCCCTGCAACCATTATGGCAAGACGCCTCCCTGCAGCCAGGCCATCCTGGATGCCGGCATCCCCCACGTGGTCGTGGGCATGGCGGACCCCAACCCCAAGGCCAAGGGCGGCGCCCAGTTCCTTCAGGAGCACGGCGTACAGGTGGAAATGGGCATTCTGGAACAGCAGTGCCGCGATCTTGTCTCAGATTTTCTTACCTGGGTGGAAACGCCCCTGCCCTATACCATCCTGAAGCTGGCAGCCACCCTGGACGGCAAGATCGCCACGCGCAGCGGCAACTCCCGCTGGATCAGCGGTCCGGAATCCCGGGCCCGCGTCCATGAACTGCGGCACAATGTGGGAGCAGTCATTGTAGGCGGCACTACCTTCCGCAAGGACAACCCGCAGCTGACCTGTCGGCTGGAAGGAATGGAGGATGCGGGGAAGCAGCCGCTGGCCGTCATCATCACCTCGCAGCTGCCCAATGTGCCCGAGGCGTACAAGCTGCTTACGGAGCGCCCGCAACAGACCATTTTCTGGACGTCCGAGGATTCCGCCGCCAGCGATGCGGCACGGGGCCTGCGCGAGCACGGCTGCACGGTCCTTCCGCTGCCCATGAGCGGAACCGGGGCCCTTGGCGGACGCGACCTTGCCTACGGACTGCGCTGGCTTCGCAGCGAGCACAACTGCCTGTACACCCTCTGCGAAGGGGGCGGAAAACTGGCCCTGGCCATGCTGGAACTGGGCCTTGTCCAGGAATTCCAGCTGCACATGGCCCCCAAGATCATGGCCGACTCCAAGGCGCCGGGGCTCTTTGACGGACGCAGCCCCGCCACCATGGAAGACGTGCTCGGCCTGCGCATGACTGCAACCGAAATCAGCGGCGAGGATGTGATCATCACCTTGCGCCGCCGGGAAGACTGATTATGTTCACAGGACTTGTTCTCGGACAGGGAGAGATTCGCGGCGTGCAGGCCATGGGCAACGAAACCCGGCTGACCATCAGGCCGCTTTGTCCGCTGACCGATTTTGTTCTCGGCGAATCCATTGCCGTCAACGGTGCCTGCCTGACCGTGGAGACCTTCGGGGGAGACTGGTTCACGGTGTACGCATCCGCGGAAAGCATGCGCCTGACCAACCTCGGAGAGCTGCGCACCGGTGCCCGCGTCAATCTGGAGCGGGCCCTCGCCATGGGCGACCGCCTCGGAGGGCACATCGTCAGCGGCCATGTGGACTGCGTGGCGCAGGTTGCCTCGGTCCGCCCGGCAGGTCTGTCCAAGATTTACCGGCTGCACTTCCCTGCCGAGTTCGGTACACAAATTATCGCCAAGGGCTCCGTAGCGCTTGACGGCATCAGTCTTACGGTCAATGATTGCGGCCCCGATTTTCTGGAAGTGAATATCATTCCCGAAACGCAGAAGGTCACGACCATTGCCGAATGGAAAACAGGCTATCGCGTGAACATGGAAACTGATGTGATCGGCA
Source organism: Halodesulfovibrio sp. (assembly GCA_003252375.1). Taxonomy (GTDB): domain Bacteria; phylum Desulfobacterota; class Desulfovibrionia; order Desulfovibrionales; family Desulfovibrionaceae; genus Halodesulfovibrio. The sequence continues at coordinate 32,503 of QKEJ01000011.1, read as the reverse complement.
AGTACGTGCAGCGCATGCTGGGCGCATGGCAGGGCAAGCCCGCCACCGGCAGCACCGGTTCCACGACGATCACCGAGGCCTTTCTGCGCGAAAACGGATTCTGATCCGCCACCCGTTTCACCTAACCCTGCCCGTGGTGCCGACACGGCGGGCAACGGTTGAGAATACTTCGAGAGGTACGAATATGCCCATTTGCTCGGCCGAAGAGGCCATTGAAGAGATTCGCCAAGGTCGGATGCTCATTCTGGTCGATGACGAGGACCGGGAGAACGAAGGCGATCTGACCATTGCCGCAGAACACGTGACCCCCGAAATCATCAATTTCATGGCGGTGCACGGTCGCGGCCTCATCTGCCTCGCCCTTGCCCCCGAATGGGTGGACAAGCTGCAGCTGCCCCTCATGGCGCAGCGCAACGGTTCCAAGTTCGGCACCAACTTCACGGTGTCCATCGAGGCCCGCAATGGTGTCACCACCGGCATTTCCGCCGCGGACCGCGCCACCACCATCCTGACCGCCGTGCGCGATGACGTAACGTCCGACGACGTGGTCACTCCCGGCCACATCTTCCCGCTGCGCGCCCAGAAGGGCGGCGTACTCGTACGCGCCGGACAGACCGAAGGCTCGGTGGACCTTTCCCGCCTTGCCGGCCTCAAGCCCGCCGCTGTCATCTGCGAGATCATGAAGGACGACGGCGAAATGGCGCGCATGCCCGATCTGATCGAATTTGCCGAAAAGCACAACATGAAGATCGCCACCATCCGCGATCTCATCCGCTACCGCATGCAGCCCGACCAGCTCTCCGTGAAGCGCGTGGCCGAAGCCAAGATGCCCACCAAGTATGGCGACTTCAAGGTCATCGCCTATGAAAACGAACTGGAACCCGCCACCCACATTGCCCTGGTCAAGGGCGACATCAAGGGGGACGATCCCGTTCTGGTGCGCGTGCACAGCGAGTGCCTCACCGGCGACGTGCTCGGCTCCGTGCGCTGCGACTGCGGCGACCAGCTTGCCAACGCCATGTGCTCCATCGCCAAGGAAGGCAAGGGCGTTATCCTGTACATGCGCCAGGAAGGACGCGGCATCGGCCTCGCCAACAAGATCAAGGCCTATGCGCTGCAGGATCAGGGCTATGACACCGTGGAAGCGAACAAGAAGCTCGGCTTCAAGGCCGACCTGCGCGACTACGGCATCGGCGCCCAGATGCTGGTGGACCTCGGCATCCGCAAGATGCGCATGATGACCAACAATCCCAAGAAGATCGTGGGGATTGAAGGCTACGGCATCGAAGTCGTGGAGCGCATTCCCATTGAAATGAGCGCCTGCGAATTCAATGCGGACTACCTGCGCACCAAGAAGGACAAGATGGGCCACATGCTCGAGCACCTCGACGACAACGCCCAATAGCCCGACACCATTTCCGTTTTTCTGCTCCCCGACCCCTATTTTATGCTTTTCAGGGGCGGGGAGCCTGTTCTATACTGGTTGATCGACGTTCATCGGAGCACACTGCTTCGAACAAGGAGAATACAGCATGCTGCATGTGAAGACCATTGAAGGCCAGCTTGACGCCAAGGGCCTCAAGGTGGCCATCATTGCCACCCGTTTCAACGACTTCATTGTCGACCGCCTCGTGGGTGGCGCAGTCGATTACCTGTCCCGCCACGGCGCATCCCGCGAAGACCTGACCATCGTTCGGCTGCCCGGCGCCTTCGAAATGCCCATTGCCGCCAAGAAACTGGCCGCATCCGGCAAGTTCGACGGCATTGTCGCCCTTGGCGCGGTCATCCGCGGCGCCACGCCCCACTTCGACTTTGTCTGCAACGAAGCCACCAAGGGCCTCGCCCAGGTTGCCATGGAATCCGGCATGCCGGTCGGTTTCGGCCTGCTTACCTGCGACAGTCTGGATCAGGCCATTGAACGCGCCGGCTCCAAGGCTGGCAACAAGGGTGTGGAAGCCGCTTCCGCCATGCTTGAGACCTTCCGCGTTCTGGAGCAGATCTAACCCATGACCAAAGACAAGACGCCTCCGCGCCGACTCGCCCGAGCGCAGGCCTTCCAGATCCTGTACGGCCTGAATTTCTCCCCGGTGCAGACCCTTGAAGCACTGGGAGAAACCTATGCCGGTTCGCCGGACAATGCCGACAAGCACATCGACCCGGCCAACCCCGAAGGGTTTGCCTGGGAACTCATCGAGGGCGTATGGAGCAACCATCGCGCCCTTGACGAAGTGATCGGCTCGTTCGCCAAGAACTGGCGCGTGGAACGCATCGGCAAGATTGAAATCACGCTGCTGCGCCTCGCCGTGTACGAGATGTTGTACCGTCAGGACATCCCGCCCAAGGTCGCCATCAACGAAGCCATCGAATTGTCCAAGCAGTTCGGCGACGAGAAGTCGCGCAACTTCGTGAACGGCATCCTTGACGCTGCAGCCAAGGCGCTGCAGGACGGCTCGCTCGCATCACGATTCGCCTAGCTCTCTCCGCCCCCCGGACCTCCGGGGAGGTTGCGGTTCTGCCGCATGCCATTTGCCGCTTTCCATGAGCTGCTTCCGCAGTACGCATGGCTGAGCGGCAAATGCTTGATACCCCGGCCTTGCTGAGGTAAGGCAGTATGTCTCCGGCACGCCTGCCCAGGCGCATTGCGCGCCTGGACAACGAACCGGAGATGCGTTTTTCTCCTGATACCCGCAGGGTACCTCCCTGCTGATAACACGGGCAACACAAAGGAACTGTTGGCAATGAAGTACGATCCGCAGGCCATAGAAACCAAGTGGCAGCGCATTTGGGCTGAAAACGGCGATTTCCACACCGACCACAACTCGGACAAGGAAAAGTATTACGTGCTGGAGATGTTCCCCTATCCTTCGGGTAACATCCACATGGGGCACGTCCGCAACTATTCCATCGGTGACGTGGTTGCCCGGTTCAAGCGCATGGAGGGCTGCAACGTCATGCACCCCATGGGCTGGGACGCCTTCGGCCTGCCCGCCGAAAATGCCGCCATCAAGAACAACATCCATCCTGCCAAGTGGACCTACGCCAACATCGATAACATGCGCGCCCAGCTCAAGCGTCTGGGATATTCCTATGACTGGCGCCGCGAGCTGGCCACCTGTGATGCGGAATACTACCGCTGGGAACAGCTGTTCATACTCAAGTTCTACGAGAAGGGTCTCCTGTACCGCAAGCAGCAGCCCCAGAACTGGTGTCCCACCTGCAACACGGTGCTGGCCAACGAACAGGTCGAGGACGGCCTGTGCTGGCGTTGCGACTCCGTGGTGGAGCAGAAGGACCTCGCCCAGTGGTTCCTGAAGATTACCGACTACGCGGAAGAACTGCTCGCCGACCTCGAGAAGCTCAAGGGCGGCTGGCCCGAACGCGTCATCTCCATGCAGGAGAACTGGATCGGCAAGTCCGTGGGCGCCGAGATCACTTTTGATCTGGAAGAAGGCAGTGAGGGCATCACCGTCTTTACCACGCGCCCCGATACCATCTTCGGCGCCACCTTCATGAGCCTTGCCCCCGAGCACCCGCTGGTGGAAACGCTTATCGAGGGCAAGCCCGAAGCGGACGCCGTGCGCGCCTTCGTGACCCGCATCCGCAATATGGACCGCATTGAACGCACCTCCGACACGCTGGAAAAGGAAGGCGTATTCACCGGAGCCTACTGCATCAATCCCCTGAACGGTGCACGAACTCCCATCTACGTTGCCAACTTCGTCCTGGCCGGCTACGGCACGGGGGCCGTTATGGCTGTGCCCGCGCATGACCAGCGCGACTTCGAATTTGCCCGCAAGTACGACCTGCCTCTCAAAATCGTCATCCAGCCCGAAGGAGCGACACTTGATACCGCCACCATGACCGAGGCATACACCGCCACGGGCCTGATGGTGAACTCGGGCGAGTTCGACGGCACCCCCAACGAGGAAGGCAAGGCGCGCGTTGCGGACTGGCTGCAGGCCAACAACCGCGGCAAGCGCACCACCAACTACCGCCTGCGCGACTGGAACATCTCCCGCCAGCGGTACTGGGGCAACCCCATTCCCATGGTCTACTGCGACAGCTGCGGCATTGTTCCCGAAAAGGAAGAGAACCTGCCCATCCTGCTGCCGCTGGAAGTGCAGACCCATCCCGACGGCCGTTCGCCTCTGGGCGACACGCCTGAATTCGTGGAGTGCTCCTGCCCCAAGTGCGGCGGCAAGGCCCGACGCGAAACGGATACCATGGACACCTTCGTGGAATCCTCCTGGTATTTCGCACGGTATACCGATGCGCGTCAGGACAAGGCCCCCTTCACCCCCGACGCACTTTCCTACTGGGCTCCCGTGGACCAGTACATCGGCGGCGTGGAGCATGCCATCCTGCACCTGCTCTATTCCCGATTCTTCACCAAGGCCCTGCGCGACTGCGGGTTCCTGAATTTCGACGAGCCGTTCCGCAACCTGCTCACGCAGGGTATGGTGCTCATGGACGGGGCCAAGATGTCCAAGTCCAAGGGCAACGTGGTTGACCCCACGGAAATGATCGCTCGATTCGGCGCAGACACCGTGCGTCTCTTCTGTCTCTTTGCCGCTCCGCCGGAACGCGACTTCGACTGGTCCGACACGGGCATCGAGGGTGCCAACCGCTTCGTCAAGCGCATATGGCGTCTTGTGGAAGAACAGATGGATATCATGGTCACCACGGCCCCCTGCTCTTCCACCGCAGCGCACTGCACCACTGCCGAGGCCAAGGCCATCCGCAACAAGGAGCACGCCACGGCCAAGAAGGCCGGCGAGGACATCCGCCTGCGCTTCCAGTTCAATACTGCCATTTCCGCCGTCATGGAGCTGGTGAACGACCTCTATCTTGCCAAGGACGCCCTTCGTGCTGACGAGAACGGCCGCATGGTGCTCTCCTCGGCCATCTCCACGGTGCTGGCGCTCATGTCGCCCATCACCCCGCACCTGTGCGAGGAACTGTGGCAGATCATCGGGCATGCCAGCCGCCTGGCCTTTGCGCCCTGGCCCGCCCACAGTGAAGAGGCGCTGGTCAAGGACATGGTCACCGTGGTAGTGCAGGTAAACGGCAAGGTCCGCGCACGCCTCGACGTTCCGGCAGAAGCCGACCAGCAGGCCGTGCAGACCATGGCACTGGAAGATGAAAACGTTGCCAAGCATGTGGAGGGCATGACCATTCGCAAGGTCATCGTCATTCCCGGGAAACTCGTCAATGTGGTCGCCAACTAGCAGACAGAAGCGCGCCCTGTGCCTGTGCACGCTTCTCGCCGTGAGCATGCTGCTCCTCGGCGGGTGCGGGTACCAGTTTGCGGGCAAGGAAAAGGGGATTTTCGGCAGCCCCACTGCCACCCTGCGTCTGGCCGAGGTCGAGAACCCGTCCATGTATGCATGGTTGCCACAGCGCCTGCGCTCCGCCATGCATGACGAGGTCAACAGACGCAACCTGGCAACCTGGGTGGACGCTGCGCCCTCCGACTACACCATGCGCATCAAGATCAGTGAATTCACGCTGCGCAGCCACGTCAAGGATTCCACGGATACCACCCTGCTGTACACGGCCAATCTCAACTTCGAGGCCACCGTGTACAGCGGCAGCACCAACAGCGTTGTCTGGCGTTCCGGAAGCAGAAGCCTCGCCCGCACGTACGATACCAAGGATCCCCAGACGGCAGGCACAGATGCCGCAAAGCTGCTTGTGCAATACATCTGCGACAGCATGCGCAACTCGTTCTAGTCTCCCCCGGACGCTGGACCGGCGCTTTCCCATCGTATATACATGGCCTGGAAGATACGTCTTTCAGGCCATTTTCATTGCCCCATCCCCAGCCCCAAGGAGACAGCAACACCCCATGTCCCGTCCCGGATTCACCCTCTGCGCCTGCCCGGACACACAGCTCATCCGGAACCACATAGATGCCCAGCTCGCCGCCCATCCTGCGTCCGAGGGTGCGTGGCAGCGCCATGTCTACTGGGGTGACGAGGGGCTGCCACCAGCCTTCTGGGAGAATCTGACCCTGCAGGGGCTCTTTGCCGCCCCGAAAGCCCTGGTGGTTCGCAACGCGCAGAATCTTGCCGCGGACGAATGGAAGAAACTGAGCCAGTCGCTGGGCAGCTTCAATCCGCTGGCCTGGGCCTTCCTGTGCCTTGAGGTGCCCTTCGACAAAAACGGCCCCAAGGTGCCCAAGGCCATTACGGGCCTCAAGTGTTGGGGCTTTGCCGAATCCAAGGGCTGGCTGTGGAGTTCTGCCGGGCTTTCCCCCCGGGACATGCGGGAATTCATTGCCGGATGGGCCACCCGTAACGATGTGCAGATCGCTCCGCCCGTGCAGCAGTCGCTGGCGCAGCACCTGCCTCAGGACGCGACCGCCGCCACCCGGGAGCTGGAAAAACTGGCCCTTGCCACCGGAGACGATGCCACCATCACGCCGGAACTTGCCGCCAGCATCGCCCATGAATCCGAGATGGACATCTTTGCCTTCATCAACGCTCTGCAAAGCGGCAACGCGCCCGCCAAGGTCTGGAGCCGGGTCATGCAGGGGCACTCCAGCGGCGACGAGGGCATCTTCAAGTTTCTGGCCATGCTCCTGCGCGAGGCCCGCATCCTGTGGCAACTGCTTTGCGGCGAATCGGTCTTTCTGCCCGGCAACGTGAAGCAGAACAAGGAGCGTCTGGCAGCCACATTGGGCCGGGGACGCATTGCCCGGATATGGGATCTGGCCCTTGAAGCCGAAAAGGGCATAAAATCAGGAGCCCGCAATCCGGAACAGGCAATGGAGATGCTCGTTGCCGGTCTGATTGCCCTGTTTGGCGCACAAAACCCCGCTCAAAATCGTCAATCTTCCCGCTTTCAGCCCTCCCGGCGCTGATTTTTCCCGTTTTCTTTCTCCATATCGTTTTTTTTCTCGTACTCCGCCTTGCTTCACGCTATTTATACCTTATCATGGTAGCCAAACCGCACTATCACGGTCACAGGGACCGGTTGCGTGAACGCCTGCGCAAGGATGCGCGGCAGCTCGCGGATTATGAAGTCCTCGAGCTGGTACTCGGCAGCGTGCTTGCCCGATGTGACACCAAGCCGCTTGCCAAGGAACTGCTGACCCGCTTCGGCACCCTGCACGGCGTGCTGCACGCCCGGCCAAACGAACTGCGGTCAGTGGCGGGCTTCGGCCCGGCCCTTGAAGCGCATTGGCTGCTCCTGCGCGAGTTGATGACCCGCTGCCTTGAATCCCCTGTCAGGGAACGGGCGGTACTCTCCGGCCCTGCCGAGATTGCGGCCATGGCGCGCATGCGGTTGGGACCGCTCCCCCATGAGGAATTCTGGGCCGCGTTTCTGGACAACCAGAACCGTTTGCTGGCCTGGGAGCGCATCTCCACCGGCACGGTCAACACCACGATGATCTATCCCCGCGAACTCATGGAGATGGCGCTGGGGTACAAGGCAAGTTCGCTGGTCATCGTGCACAACCACCCCGGCGGAAACCTGTCGCCGTCCACGCCGGATATCGAGATAACCCGGCAGGTCATCCAGTCCGGCAGGACCCTCGGCATACGGGTCCTGGATCACATCATCGTGACAGAGGCGTCCTTCTGCAGTCTGCGCGAGGAAGGGCACATATAATTACAATAATCCGACCCGGGGACCACAATGGCAGCATGCAGATGCGTCGTACACGGCAGGGTGCAGGGAGTGGGATTCCGCTACTGGACATTCCGTACCGCACAGGCCCTCGGATTGTCGGGATGGGTACGCAACCTGCCTAACGGCACCGTGGAGCTTGAAGCCCGCGGCGACGAGCATGCGCTGAACGCGCTGCAGGACGCCCTGCACACCGGACCGCCTTACAGTGCGGTGACACGCGTGGCATGCTCTCCCCTGCAGGACTCTCCCGAAACCGCATCAACCGATACCGAATTCGCCATACGCACCTGAACCAATCCGCGACCTTCCACCAACGGAGAACGGTATGAGCAAGACGAAAGACGAACACGATATAGAAATAGAAGACGATACCGAGGCCTCCTCGCCCGCCGATGCCACCTCGGATGACACCGTGCATGAGGGCATGGCTGACGACATGGAGGGCGCTCTGCCCGAATTTCCCTCGGAGCTGCCCGTGCTGCCCGTGCGGGACATCGTGGTATTCAACTACATGATCCTGCCGCTCTTCGTGGGCCGCGAAAAGTCCGTGCAGGCCGTGGACGCCGCGCTGAACGGCAGCCGCTACCTCATGATCACCACCCAGAAGGACGAATCCACCGAGGATCCGAGCCCTGATGATCTGCATCAGACAGGCACGGTGGTCATGATCATGCGCATGCTCAAGATGCCCGACGGCCGTCTGAAAGTGCTGGTGCAGGGCATCAGCCGCGCCGTGATCAACCACTTTGTCACCGAGGAGCCGTACCTCATTGCCGATGTGGAGGCCGTGCTGGAACCGGAGGTGGACCACCTCACCGTGGAACAGGAAGCCATGATGCGCGCCGCCCGCGAACAGAGCGAGCGCATCCTCTCCCTGCGCGGGGTTTCCACTTCGGACATCATGTCCGTGCTGAACAGTGTGAATGATCCCGGCAGGCTCGCCGACCTCATTGCTGCCAACCTGCGCATGAAGGTGCAGGAAGCGCAGCTCATTCTCGAATGCACGGATCCGCTGGAACGCCTGCAGCTGGTCAACAACCAGCTGATCAAGGAAACCGAGGTCGCGGCCATGCAGGCCAAGATCCAGAACATGGCCCGCGAGGGCATGGACAAGGCGCAGAAGGACTACTACCTGCGCGAACAGCTCAAGGCCATCCGCCGTGAGCTCGGCGAAGGGGAATCCGCCGATGACGACCTTGAGGACCTGGCCCGCCTGATAGAAAAGGCCGGCCTGCCCAAGGATGTCCGCAAGGAGGCAGACAAGCAGCTGCGTCGCCTCGCCTCCATGCACCCGGACGCCTCCGAAGCCACCGTGGTGCGCACCTACCTTGAATGGCTCAGCGAACTGCCGTGGAAGAAGCTTTCCCGCGACCGGCTGGACATCCCCGTGGCCGAAGACATCCTCAACGAGGACCACTACGGCCTTGAAAAGGTCAAGGACCGCATTCTCGAATATCTTTCGGTGCGCAAGCTCAACCCCAAGTCCAAGGGCCCCATCCTCTGCTTCTCGGGCCCTCCCGGCGTGGGCAAGACCTCGCTCGGCCGCTCCATCGCCCGTGCGCTCGGCCGCAAGTTCGCCCGGGTCTCGCTGGGCGGCATGCGCGACGAGGCGGAAATCCGCGGCCACCGGCGCACGTATATCGGCGCCATGCCCGGCCGCATCATTCAGATCATCAAGCAGCTTGGCACCCGCAATCCGGTCATCATGCTGGACGAGATAGACAAGCTGGGTTCCGATTTCCGAGGTGATCCCTCCTCCGCCCTGCTGGAGGTGCTGGACCCGGAACAGAACTTCTCCTTCTCGGACCACTACCTGAACGTGCCCTTCGACCTGTCCAAGGTCATGTTCATCTGCACTGCGAACCAGCTGGACACCATCCCCGCGCCCCTGCGCGACCGCATGGAGATCATCCAGATTCCCGGCTACACGCTGCAGGAAAAGGCCAGCATTGCCCGCCGCTACCTCATCCCCCGCCAGACCGAGGAAAACGGCCTGACGCTGGAGGAAACCCAGATTCCGGATTCCGTGGTGACCAAGGTCATCCAGCAGTACACCCGCGAAGCCGGCCTGCGAAACCTGGAGCGCGAGCTGGGATCCGTCTGCCGCAAGCTGGCCAGGAAAAAGGCGGAAGGCCGCAAGGGCCCGTACAAGGTCACCCTGAAGACTCTCCCCAAGCTGCTGGGCATCCCCCGCTACCTTGAGGAGGAGCGAGACAAGGAGCTTCTGCCCGGTGTGGCCATGGGCCTTGCCTGGACGCCATTCGGGGGCGAAATTCTCCATATCGAGGTCACCACCATGAAGGGCAAGGGCAAACTCACGCTCACCGGCCAGCTCGGCGACGTGATGAAGGAATCCGCACAGGCGGCCCTGAGCTACGCCCGCGCCCACGCGGACACCTTGGGCATTGATCCGGACTTCCTGGACAAGCTGGATATCCACATCCACGTCCCCGCCGGCGCAACCCCCAAGGACGGCCCTTCAGCCGGGGTCACGCTGGTCACCGCGCTCATCTCCGCGCTCAGCGGCAGGCCCATAAGCAACGAGCTCTGCATGACCGGTGAAATCACGCTGCGTGGCCGCGTCATGCCCGTGGGCGGCATCAAGGAGAAGATCCTTGCGGGTGTCACCCGCCGCCTCAAGCATGTGATCATTCCCAAGCAGAACGTGAAGGATCTGGAAGATGTTCCGGCCGAACTGCTCAAGAAGATCACCGTGCATACGGCCGAGCACATCGACGACCTGCTCCCGCTGGTCTTCGCCGACAGCAAGACGAAGGCCTAGGCGCACGACAGACGCCAGTTAAAAAAGCGGCGGTCCCTGCAGGGACCGCCGCTTTCATTGCATCCAGTTCCGGCCGGCTACTTGCCGAACGGACATTTGGGGAAGGTGCAGTTGGCGCAGCCCATGCACATGCCCCCCTCGCCCAGACGGGCAAGGTCGTCGCGGGTGATGTCCACATCCGCCAGCAGGCGCGGCAGCAGCAGATCGAGGCTGGTGTGCTTGAAGAACAGCGCGCAGGCGGGAACACCCAGCAGACGTGCGTTGCCTATCCTGCCTATGAGCGTCATGGTTCCGGGCAGGAGCGGCGCCCCGTAGAGCATGTCGTGCGCTCCCGCGTCCACAAGGCCGTGGCGGGTCACATCGTCGGGGTCCACCGACAGCCCTGCCGTGGTGATGATGATGTCGCAGCCGGCATCCAGCAGCGTACGGGCATTGTCCCGGATCTGCTCACGGTTGTCCGGCACGATGATGGCCTGCCGCACTTCGCTGCCCAGCGCCGTCACCTTCTTGCGGATGATCTCCTCGAAGCGGTCCTCGATCTTGCCGCTGAAGACCTCATCGCCCGTAATCAGCACGCCAACCTTGGCCTGCCTGAGGGGCAGAACGGTGAAAATGGGCGTCTCTGCCGCCTCCAGCGTCTGCATGGCCCGGATAAACTGCGGACGCTGCAGGTACAGGGGAATGGCACGGGTCCCCGCCACCTCGGCCCCTTCCTTGACCAGAGACCAGCCGCACCGGCTGGCGGCCATGACACCGGGGCACAGGTTGAAGGCATACAGGGCGTCGGTATTCACGCGGAACAGGCCGTCGTGCTGGGCCTTGAGCGTCACCTTGCCCTCATGGGGCTCACCGTCGGTCACAATACCCGCACCGGACAGGGCGCTCGCAAAAGCACGTGCACAATCGTTCTCGTGCACCCATTCCTCGCCCACGTCGCCGCTTTCCACGTACAGATTGTTCCGCCCCATGTGCTGCAGGCGGCACAGGTCACCTACATCAAGGACCTGCCCCTTGCGGAAGGCAGCCCCCTTGCTCTTGCCGGGATCAATGCTGGTCATGTCGTGCACGGCTTCCTTGCCCACGGCGTCGGTGGCGGCCATGGTCCGGATGTTGCCCGGAAGCGGATAGACAATGTCGGCCACGGTACCGCCGACTGCATTCACATAGGGATTCTCGCCCTTGCAGGAACGGCAGATGGGACCATGCACCGCGGGATAGGCCTCGTGGCAGACCGGGCATTCGACAATGCCCCCCTTGCTGCGCTTGACCAGCAGATCAGTACGCACATTGATGGGCCGCACGGAACACAGGTCGGCCCCCGCCTCGGCAATCTCACGGAGCAGCTTGTCGGAGTCCTGCTCATGCTTGGGCTTGAGCTTCAGGTACCAGGTTAGGACCTCGGAATCCGGGGCAAGCTTGTGCATGTCCAGCCAGACACGGACGCCCTTTCCGGTATGCTTGTCGAACAGGCTCATGGCGTAGAGCCCGAAATTCATGATCCGCACCCAGCCGTTGCCGATGGTGCAGGGGGTAAGCATCTGGATGGCGTCCGGCAGGCACCACGACGTCTCGGCAATGGCCTCGTACAGGATCCCTTCGGGAATATGCCTGCGCGCCTCTTCCACCATGTAGCCGCCGAGAATGAGGCCCGGGGCCGGATAATTATGAAAGAGCGTGGCCATTTCCACGAACTCATCAAAGGTGTGATTGCCAATATTCTTGAATACCTGCGTCATATTTCGTCTCCACAAGAGGTGCGTTCAGTGCTGATGGTGGTTCATGCTACAGTGCGTGAATATAGACCCGGTTCCGGCACAGGTAAACCATGTGAAATTATACACCAGCGGCCCAGAAGGATATTCAGCGAACAATATCAGATGTTTCATGCGGAAATCCGGCAGAGTATGCCACCCCTTCCGGCCTCCGCAACCCCAGCCGCTCAGGATGGGTATAGATGTTCATGCGCGGCGCCCGCATGAACCCGACCAGCGTCAGTCCGGCCGCATCGGACAGGGCCACGGCACGCGAGGTGACGGCAGAGAATCCGGCCACCATCTGCGCCCCGATGGCGATGGACTTCTGCACCATCTCGGAACTGAGACGGGAGGAAAGCATAACCAGCCGCACCGCATCGTTCATGCCGAGGCGGAAAACCTGCCCGGCAGCCTTGTCCAGCGCATTGTGCCGTCCCACGTCCTCCGCATAGGCCAGCAGAACGCTGTCTGCGTCAAACAGGGCGCAGAAGTGGGTTGCTCCGGTACTGGAAAACAGCGCCTGACAGGCCTCGGATTCCTTCTGCAACCGGTGCAGCATGGCGGGAGCCACCGTGAACCCGGACTCCACACGGCACAAGGGGCGCACCAGATCATCCACGGACACGGCATTGCGATTGCCGCTGCAGGAAGATCCCATGCGCACGCCGCGCCCTTTCAGGGCCCCGTGCACCCGCTCCGGACCGCCCGGCATGGACAGGAAGATACGGTTGCCCTGCTCCGATCGCTCGTGCTTCTCCACGCTGTAGACCTCGTCGCCACGCAACAGGCCCTCGGTAAGGCTGTATCCGAGAGCGAGGTCCTCATCGCTTCCTGGCGTACACATCAGTGCCGCCCATGGCACGCCGTTCACCACGATCTCAAGCGGCACTTCGGCAAGGATGGAATCATCCGACGCATGGGTGCTTCCATCCCGGTACCGGAGTATGGTTCGCTGTATGGACTGCATGCAGGCCCCCGTTGTACTAGTCAAACGTATTCCAGAATGCCGGGGCCAGAGGCTTCAAGCCCTCCTCGGCTGCCTTGAGATCGAGATGGAGCATGCCGAGGCTCTCGGCATCCAGATCCGGGTTCTCCGTGGTCTCGCGCAAATCGATGTTAGGCACATAGGTATTGCACTTGCGGCACATCTCGATGCGCTCCCACGGCGTATCGGGCGCACGCAGGTACTCGATGGCTCCGGGCTCCTCGTTGTTGCATCCGGGGCATGCCCCACGCCGGAAATGCCAGTCATTGCCGCACAGGGAACAATGAAGAAATTTCTTGCCGCCTCCGCCCTTGGCGAACTCGGACTGATCAGGATCGGGCCGTCCGAGACACCCGATGGAAGGGAAGGAACCACAGACGGGACAGTACCCCTGACGCCATGCTGCCGTATCCGTTTCCCCGCTTGCATTACGGGCGGCATGCAGCACAGGACCGAGAATCTGCTGGGTAAGAAACGCACCAACTGAGGCCGAGGCTACAAACGGCTTGGTGATCTTCACAAGACTCTTGGCGTCGCTGCTCAGGTATGCGGCCACCAGCGTCGAGGGAACCAGTTTTCCTGATTCAAGCCCCTTGGCGTAGGCTTCAATATCAGCGGCCAGCGCCTCCAGCCCGGCCAGCTGCGGAAGGATGGCCTTGGCGGCCTCCTTGAACGGGGCATCAATCCAGTCAAAGGACGCATTGGCAAGCAGGGGGACCCCCTGGGACAGGAATTCGGCATTGGGATGCTGCAGCTCGGGCAGTGCGGACACCGAGCCCTGCAACGAGGAGCGCAGTTCCTCCCGCGCGGCATACAGGGGCATGAAGACGGTCAGCACACTGGCCAGTGCCGGCCTGCGGTCACAGATGTCGGAGAGAGTCTGGGAAGCGGATTTGCGCTTGGCAAGATAGAGAGCGTCCATGGGGATACCTTTCCTGTTTGTTGAAGTGGGGAGACCGCCGGACGGGCCGGACGGTCTCCCGCGTGTTCACATGAGCCTCATACGATCCCTGACGGGATCATCCTTTATGCACACCGGACCTGCCGGAACCGATGCCGGAACGGAGCGATGCGAACAGCTGCCGACGGCCCATGGCGGGAGCCTCGGCCACACTGTGCGTATGGTAGCGTTCGGGCGAATCACCCAGCAGGTATATGACGTTCACGTCGTACGGATCAGCCAGTACGGCGTTGGGATGGGTCTTCTTGACCTTGGCCAACCGCTTTTCCGCCAGGGCAAGCATGTCCTCGCGTTCACCGAAGTTCATGGTGCCCGTGGGGCAGGCCTGTACGCAAGCAGGCAGCTTGCCGGCCTGAACACGGTCAATGCACATGATGCACTTGGACATGCGACCGGTCTTTTCGTCCCTTCGCGGGATATCGTAGGGACAGGCCTCCCTGATATACTCGAAGTCAGCCTTGGCGATCTTTGCGGACTTTTCCGTGAAAATGACCGCGCCTGTCTTTTCGTCCTGGATCACGGCCCCTTCCAGCACCGTGTCCGCAGCCCCCATGCAGGGGGGGGTCAGGCAATGGCGACACTGGTCGGGGAAGAAGTACCATTCGACCTTGTCACCGATAAGGTGTTCGCTGAACCGCACCAACTTGTAGTTGTTGGGGTTCAGGTCCGGGGGGTTCTGGTGGGTGCCCATCTGCAACGTCTTGTTGGCGGGCAGTTCATACCACTCCTTGCAGGCCAGCTGGCAACCCCGGCAGGCCGTGCATCGCGTCGTATCTATGAGAAATGATTTTGACATGTGCTTTCTCCTTGCCAGCGCTAACGGGCGAGTTCGTTCAGCTTGCCCGCCTTGCGGATGTTCACGCAGCAGGCCTTGGTTTCCGGAATGGTGGTATTGGGGTCGCCCACCGAAGGCGTCAGCCTGTTGGTGGAATCACCGCATCCGGGGGTGGTCCAGCCGAAACAGAACGGCATGCCCACCAGATGCACGGTCTTGCCCTGCACCGTAAGCGGACGCATGCGCACCGTCACCATGGCTATGGCCTCTACCTGACCACGCGCGCTTTCCAGAATCACGCCATCACCATTGGCTATGCCCTTTTCCTTGGCCAGCTCATGGCTCATTTCCACATAGAGTTGCGGTTCGGCTTCCAGCAGGTTGGGAACGTTACGGGTTTCGCCACCACCACACCAGTGTTCCGTCAGGCTGTAGGTCGTCAGCACCACGGGGAATCTGGGATCGGCAGGCTTGGCAAGCACGTCCATATCGCTGCTGACGAACTTGTATACCGGGCTGCTCAGCTGCCCGGAGAACGGATGCGAGGCAATGGGGGTTTCCGCGGGCTCATAGTGCTCGGCAAAGGGGCCGTCCATACGGCCGGGACCGTACAGCTGGCCCATGCCTGCGGGCGCCATGATGAACGGCAGGGTTCCCTTGGCCGTGGCAAGCGGCGGTGCGCCGCCATCAGGAATGTCACCCACCCACTGCTTTCCGTCCCACATGATGACGATGCGCTCCGGATCGAAAGGCTTGCCGTTCACGTCCACCGAGGCTCTGTTGTACAGGATGCGGCGGTTGGCAGGCCATGACCACGACCAGTTGGGATACAGACCGATCTTGGCCTGCAGCGGCGTCTGCGAAGGATCGCGGCGTTTGCTCAGGTTGCCGAACTCTTCAGTGTAGCTGCCGGTGTAAACCCAGCAGAGAGAAGAGGTGGAACCGTCATCCTTCAGCGCGGTGAAGGAAGGAACAAGCTGCCCCTTGCGGTACTTCTTGCCATTCACCACGGTGTCGCGCCAGAAGTAGCCATTGATCCGCTTGGTCCACTCCTCGGTGTCGTAGACTTCAGGCCAGTTGAGCTTGAGAATCGGCTCGGGCAGGGTACCGCCCTCGGCCTTGTAGAGCTTGCGCACCTCATTGACCATCGGCACGAAGAAGTCACCGAAGTTGCGCGCTTCACCCATGGGCTTCACGCACTGGTTATGCCATACCACCCAACGGCCGGAGTTGGTGACCGTGCCGGGCTTTTCCACGCGATGCGCGGAGGGCAGCAGGAAGACCTCAGTCTTCACGCTCTTGGGATCCGTACCCTTTCTGCGCCAGTTTTCCGAGGTTTCGGAATGGTGCAGGTCCATCACCACCATCCAGTCCAGGGTATCCAGCGCCTTGCGGATCTTCTTGGTGTTCGGCAGGCTGTTTGCCGGGTTTACCCCAACGATGAAGCCGCCCTTGAGCTGCTGCTTGTACATGCGGTCGAACATGAAGAGGTAGGAATGGTCCGCCCCCTTGTCGAGCTTGGGCAGCAGGTCATAGCAGTACCCGTTTTCCTTGGTGGCGTAGTCACCGTACCAGGCCTTGAGAAGGCTGGTGAAGTACTTGGGCTTATGCTGCCACCAGTTGACGCTCTTCGCGCTCTTGGCAGCCGGCGTATTGACCTTGTTGTACTCGTCGTAGCTTTGCCAGTCGGAAATGGGCATGGGCATGTAGCCGGGCACCACGTGATACAGGAGGGCGATATCCGTGGACCCCTGCACGTTGGGTTCACCGCGCAGGGCGTTGATGCCGCCGCCGGAACGGCCAATGTTGCCGAGCAGCAACTGCAGGATGCCCGCGGTGCGGATATTCTGCACCCCCACGGTATGCTGGGTCCAGCCCAGCGCATAGAGGATGGAACCGGCCCGCGTGGCGGTGCCGGAAGAGGCGAAGTTCTCGTAGACCTTGAGCAGCTTTTCCCTGGGCACACCGGTTACGGAAGAAACATCTTCCACGGTATACCGGGCATAGTGCTTGCGCAGGAGATTGAAAACGCACCGGGGGTGCTTCAGCGTGTCGTCACGCTTGATGAGCCCCTTGGAATCTTCCTCGAACGCCCACTTGGAACGGTCGTAGCTGCGGGTCTTGGGGTCATACCCGCTGAACAGCCCATCATTGAAGGCGAAGTCCTTGCCGACGATAAGGGCGGCATTGGTGTAGTTGACCACATACTCCCTGAAGTACTTTTCATGTTCGAGCACGTGGTTGATGAGCCCGCCCATGAAGGCGATGTCCGTGCCGGACCGCAGCGGCACATGGAAGTCGCAACGCGCGGAGGTACGCGAGAATTTGGGATCCACATGCATGACAACGGCGCCCTTGTCCTTGGCGCGCAACACCCACTTGAAGGAAATAGGATGGTGCTCGGCGGCGTTGCTGCCCATGATGAGAATGACGTCGGCGTTCTGGATGTCGATCCAGTGGTTGGTCATGGCGCCGCGCCCGAAGGATTCCGCCAGGGACGAAACCGTGGAGCTGTGACAGACACGAGCCTGATGGTCAAAATGCACAATACCGAGGCCGCGTATGGCCTGATGGATAACGGAGCATTCCTCGTTGGAAGCATGCGAAGTACCCATGTGGAACAGGCTCTCCACGCGGTTCACGGTATGCCCCTTGGCATTCTTGAGGATCATGTCGCGGTCCCGGGTGTCCTTGACACGCCGGGCGATCGTTTCCAGCATCCAGCCCCAATCCTTCTCTTCCCACGTATCGCTGTAGGGAGCCCGGTACTTGGGCTTGAGCAAGCGATGGTGGTTGTTGGACATGGACGTAAGCGCAGCGCCCTTGGCGCACAGCGCTCCCTCGTTGACCGGAAAATCAGGATCGCCTTCCGTGCTGATGAGCTTGCCATCGCGTACGGACGCGATGATGTTACAGCTCACGGAGCAGAACGGACAGACGGTCAGGATTTCCTTGGCCCCCTCGGTCTTCAGCTTCATGCTGTACGCCTTTGCCTCTGCCAGATTGACTCCCATACGTCCCAGTGAAAGGCATGCCACCCCGGCACCGGTCAGCTTCAGGAATCCTCGCCGTGTGCATTGCATGCTTCGGCCTCCTGTAAGATTGATGGTAAACGGCATCCGCCTATCGGATAGCCCGTACCAGCACGGTGGCATGCAACGCACATTTTTGAAAGAAAATACAACAATATTACAATGTTACAGATAGCACATCCGCAGACGCACCACTCCTGTCGTCACATGGATACCCCCGGCATCAGCGCACCGGGCCAGTCCCGACACCGCCCTGTGGCGCCCTGCGCAAGGGCAGGTCACGCGAGGAGCGGTAACGCTCGAGGCACGCAAAGTACTCCCGGGCAGATTCAAGAGCGTACTGTTCAACTTCATGCTCCCAGTTCCTGTATGCCTCTATGTACAGAAGTCCGTCCCTGCTCAGACGGCAGCCCGTACGTTTTCCCTCAGTCTCTTCCAGTAATCGTATGCCCAGCAACGCCTCCGTTGCCCGAATCTTGCCCCATGCAGCCCGGTACGACATACCGAGCGCCTTGGCGGCAGCCGTGAGCGAGCGCAGGAAATGAATGTGCTCCAGCAGCTGAACACGCCCGTGCCCTATCAGCACTCCGTCATTGGCCTGCAACCACAAATGCATCCGCATTACGGGGCATTCCGGTGTCTTGTGCATATGATCTCCAGCGAGGAGCAGTGTGCGGGGGGTGGATCAAAGGGAAACAAACCGCACATTCCTCTATGCACTGCATAGACCTACACAATGACAGGTGACAGACCCTTGAACTTACCCTCACTTTGGCACAAAACATATCATGCAATAAAATAAGTATGTTATCGATTGCAAAAAAGGCAATCACCCAGTCGTGCCTTTTCAAACATATATATACCTATCAGAAAAGACAGAATAAAACCTATTCTTTTCAAACCGGCACAAAAAAGCCGGACCAATATCGGGATTCCCCTGACAGGAGGCTGCGGGCAGGGATCCGCAGCCTCCTCCGGGTCGGTTCAGGTTCCTATGGCCGATCTCAGCTCTGCTCGGCTCCATTCACCGTCTTGGCGATCGACTTCCGCACGGACGCAAACATCTGCTTGCGATCCACGGGGGAGGCCTGCGCAACGCTATGGGTGTGATAGCGTTCCGGCGTATCACCAAGCAGGTAGATGACGTTTACATCATCCGGGTTGGCGAGGCTGGCATTGGGATTGGTCTTCTTGACCTGCTCCAGACGCTTCTCGGCCAACGCCAACATGTCCTCACGGTCGCCAAAGTTCATGGTTCCGGTGGGACACACCTTCACACATGCCGGCAGCATGCCGGCCTGAACGCGGTCAAGGCACATGATGCACTTGACCATGCGTCCGGTCTTCTCGTCGCGACGCGGGATATCGTAGGGACAGGCTTCACGGACGTACTGGAAGTCCTCCTTCGAGAACTTGGCGGACTTCTCGGTGAAGATGACGGCTCCGGTTGCCTCGTCCTGTATGACGGCGCCCTCGATCACCGTATCCGCCGCCCCCTGACAGGGCGGGAACACGCAGTGACGGCACTGGTCGGGGAAGAAGTACCACTCCACCTTGCCGTCAATCATGTGCTCGCTGAAGCGCACCAGTTTATAGTTGTACGCATTCAGATCCGGGGGATTCTGGTGCGTTCCGAGCTGCTTGGTCTTGTTGGCCGGCAGCTCGAACCATTCCTTGCAGGCCAGCTGACAACCGCGGCAGGCCGTGCACCGTGTCGTGTCGATGAAAAACGACTTGGTCATGATCTTGCTCCTTGGTTATCGAGCGATTTCAGTCAGTGTATCGGCCTTGCGCACATTGACGCAGCACGCCTTGTACTCCGGAATGGTGGTGTTGGGGTCCCCCACCGAAGGAGTCAGACGGTTGGTCGAATCGCCAGTGCCGGGGGTGGTCCAGCCGAAGCAGAAGGGCATGCCCACAAGGTGGACCGTCTTGCCTTCCACCAGGAAGGGACGAATGCGCACCGTGACCATGGCAATGGCTTCCACGCGGCCTCGGGCGCTCTCGATGATCACGCCATCGCCGTTTTCGATCCCCTTCTCCTTGGCCAGTTCCGGGCTCATTTCAACATAGAGCTGCGGTTCGGCTTCCAGCAGGTTGGGCACGTTTCTGGTTTCGCCACCGCCGCACCAGTGCTCCGTCAGGCTGTACGTGGTCAGCACGACGGGGAATCTGGGATCGGCGGGCTTGGCCAGAACGTCCATGTCACTGGTAACGAACTTGTAGACCGGGCTGTGCAGCTGCTTGGAGAACGGATGTGACGCAATGGGCGTTTCCACCGGCTCGTAGTGTTCGGAGAAGGGACCGTCAGCACGGCCCGGCCCGAACAGCTGACCAAAGCCGTTCTTGCTCATGATGAAGGGATAGCGGCCCTTGCCGGTGGCCATGGGCGGCCATCCGCCATCGGGCACGTCGCCCTGCCACTTCTTGCCATCCCATTCGATGACGGCCTTTTCCGGGTTGTAGGGCTTGCCGTTCATGTCCACGGAGGCGCGGTTGTACAGGATACGGCGGTTCACCGGCCAGCACCAGGCCACGCCGGGATACAGGCCGATCTTGGCCTGCATGGGGGTCTGGCTCATGTCGCGCCGCTTGGACTTGTTGCCTTCATCCTCGGTGTAGCTGCCTGCATAGAGCCAGTTCAGCGAGGAAGTGGAACCGTCGTCCTTCAGGGCCACAAAGGAAGGAACAAGCTGCCCCTTCTTGAAGACCTTGTCGCCGACCTTGGTATCGCGGGTAAAGAACCCGTTGATGCGCCTGGTCCATTCTTCCGGGTCGTAGTTCTCGACCCAGTTCAGACGGGTAACGGCATCGGAAAGCGTACCGCCTTCCTTGCGATACATCCCCTGCAGCCTGTTCATCAGGGGCACGTACAGGTTGCCGAAGGAGCGGGCCTCGCCCTGCGGGTCGATGGCCTTGTTGTGCCAGACCAGCCAGCGGCCGGAGTTGGTGACCGTACCGTCCTTCTCCACGCGATGCGCGGAGGGGAAGTGGAAGACTTCCGTCTTCACGGTCTTGGGATCCACACCGGGGCGGTGCCAGTTGTCCGAGGTTTCGGAATGGTGCAGGTCCATGGTGACCAGCCAGTCCAGGTTGTCCAGCGCCTTGCGGATCTTGTTGGAGTTCGGCACGCTGTTCATCGGGTTCAGGCCGATGATGAAGCCGCCGGTGATCTGGTTCTTGTACATGCGGTCAAAGAGGAACATGTACGAATGATCCGCTCCCTTTTCGATCTTGGGCAGGAGCTCGTAGCAGAAGCCGTTCTCCTTGGTGGCGTAATCCCCGTACCAGGCCTTGAGCAGGCTTGCGAAGTACTTGGGCTTGTGCTGCCACCAGTTGGCGCTCTGCGGGTCCTTGCTCACCGGGGTGTTGGACGTGATGTAGTCTTCGTAGGTCTGCCAGTCAGCCATGGGTTGCGCCATGTAGCCGGGCACGATGTGATAGAGCAGGGTATGGTCCGTGGACCCCTGCACGTTGGGTTCGCCGCGCAGGGCGTTGATGCCGCCGCCGGCCACACCGATGTTGCCGAGCAGGAGCTGCAGGATGCCTGCGCTGCGGATGTTCTGAACGCCCACGGTATGCTGGGTCCAGCCGAGGGCGTACATGATGGTGCCCGCCTTGTCCGGCCTGCCGGTGGCGGTGAAGTTCTCGTACACACGCATCAGGTTGTCCTTGGTCACGCCGGTGACGGAGGAAACCTTGTCGAGGGTGTACCGGGAATAGTGCTTCTTCATCAGATTGAACACGCAACGGGGGTTCTTGAGCGAGGTATCCCGCTTGGGAACGCCGTTGGCATCCAGTTCGAAGGACCAGGTCTTCTTGTTGTAGGAACGGGTCTTCGGGTCATACCCGGTGAATAGGCCGTCCTTGAAGCCGAAGCCCTTGTCCACGATGAGGGAAGCGTTGGTGTAGTTGACCACGTACTCCTTGAAGTAGCGCTGGTTCTCAAGAGCGAAATTGATCATCCCGCCCATGAAGGCGATGTCCGTGCCGGAACGAAGCGGCACATGGAAATCGGAACGCGCGGAAGTACGCGAGAACTTCGGGTCGACGTGCATGACCACGGCGCCCTTGTCCTTGGCCCGTAAAACCCACTTGAAGGAAATCGGATGATGTTCTGCGGCATTACTGCCGATGATGAGGATGGCATCGGCATTCTTGATGTCGATCCAATGGTTGGTCATTGCACCGCGTCCGAACGACTCTCCCAGAGCCGCTACAGTAGCGCTGTGTCAAATTCGTGCCTGGTGGTCCATATGGACGACACCCAGGCTGCGCATGGCTTGGTGGATAAGGGCGCATTCCTCGTTGTCGGCATGCGAGGTGCCGAGATGGAACACGGATTCCAGACGGTTGACCGTCTGGCCCTTCTGGTTCTTGAGGATAATCTCTCTGTCACGGGTACTCTTGATGCGGCGGGCAAGACGGTCCAGCATCCAGTCCCAATCCTTCTCTTCCCACGTATCGCTATACGGAGCGCGATACTTCGGCTTGAGAAGACGATGGTGGTTCTTGGACATGGACGTCAGCGCCGCACCCTTGGCGCACAGAGCGCCTTCGTTGACCGGGAAATCAGGATCCCCTTCGGTGCTGATCAGTTCTCCGTCACGCACATGGGCAATCATGTTGCAGCTGACGGAACAGAAAGGACAGATCGTAATGATCTCCTTCGCTCCTTCGATCTTGAGGGCCATGGCGTACGCCTTCGCCTCCCTCAGATCAAACCCCAGCTGACCAAGCGACAGGCAGGCAACCCCTGCGCCGGTCAGTTTTAGAAATCCTCGCCGTGAGCAATTCATGCATCGGCCTCCTTGAGTTTAGGTGAACGACGCTCGCACCACCGGAGCGTCACACACCACCACGTTGCCACAGCCATCAATACACAACAATAAAAATCAATTAATTTGATATGTTAACCTTAACATGTAACAGGACGCACGAATCCCCGGCACAGGAACGCACAAGGGCCATCGACCGTCTACGAGGTCGGGGGAACATCTCCCTTTTCCGGCGGCTTGCGGTTGGGGAGTTCCCGCACCGACCAGTACTGTGTAGGCGTATATCCGATGTGCTGCTTGGCGGATTCCAGGGCAAAGGCCTCCACCTCCGAAAGCCACTCGCGATAGCTGGCGATAAGCAGTTTGGCAGCTTCGCTCAGCTGACCACCGCCACGCTTGCCTTCCGGCTGTTCCACAAGCTGGAATCCCAGCACTTCTTCCGAGGTCTTAATCTTGCCCCAAGCCGCCCTGTAGGACATGCCCAGAGCCTTGGCAGCGGCGTTGAGCGAACCCGAGTATTCAATATACTCCAGCAACTGCAGACGGCCCTGTCCGAAAAAGACGCCTTTTTCCGTTTCAAGCCACAGGTGCAAACGCATTGTGGGGCGGCTGGCAGCACTCATTCATCTCTCTCCTCGAAATCATCAATGTCCGGGGCACGGTTCCAAAGGAAAGCCCGATGGCGCATCCTTTCACCCTGCATAGCGCCAAACCGAACCCAATGACACAACACCGCTCTTGAGCACTGTTTGACACCAAAAGCCGACAACCATCGATAAAAACAAGAAATGCAACCCCATGAAGCTATCATTGGGTCTTTGCGTTTACAAAAGCATACCACATTTACTGGAAAAAGCATGACAGAGAAGCAGCCATGCGGGCATTATATCATGACAGACATAATACCATGAACCACCTGCAGGAGATTGCGCCATGACCCCCCAACAAGACGCACGGCCCCAAAAGACAGTTCCCCTGCCCCCGCTCCCGGGGACCGGACTGGGAATGGACATGAAGAAACTTGAGCACTACGCACACGGCCTGCACTGGTGCAAGCTGGGCAGGAGCAAGCCGGCGCAAGCCGCTAGGGCCATAGCCCAACCCACGGAGCGCTAACCAGCCCTGCCTATAGCCCCAGCCAGTATCCGCCAAAGCGCCACCGGGGGCGTACCACACGGAAAACCTGCGGCCGCAGCTGGGTCTGCCGGATATACCGGGGGTGCGCCCATGGCTCGCGCGCCATGGCCACAAGCCGCCGCACCCGCTCGTCGGTAACGGGATGCGATCTGAGCAACGAGGGCTCCTGCTCGCCTCTGCCTGGGAAGAACAGGCGATCAAAAAGGGAGCCCTGCTGCCGCTCGATACGAGCCAGCGCCCGGGCCAATCCTTCCGGGTCGCCTGTCAGACGAGCCGCCGCGGCATCCGCTTCAAACTCCCGCACACGGGACAGCGCCAGCTGCAGCAGGGTGCTCACCACGGGCGCCCCCAGCAACACCAGCACCAGCCACCACGAGATGCCCACCGCCCCCACCAGCAGCAGGGGAAGGTTGATGAGCACAAGCACCTTGCCCAAGGTGGAAAAGATCCCCGTGATGCGTGTAAAGACATCCGCAAGGGTCATCACTTCCAGATCATCATGCATGACATGGCTTATCTCATGCGCCAGAACCCCTGTAAGCTCCTGAAAATCTAGTCTGTTCAGCAAACCTGCGGTCACGGCGACAACCGCATCGCCCCTCCCGCCCACGGCAAACGCGTTCATCACGCCGGACGGCACGTAGTAGAGCATCGGCGGCCTGGGAAGCCCCGCCCGGTGCGCCATGTCCGCCACCACCTCATGGATGCCGGGTACTTCATGGGCCTGCAGCGGACGGGCCCGGTAGAACCGCATAAGCGTAGCGGGCGACATGCGCGGGGCAAACAGCGCGATGCCGGCCGCCAGGACAAGAGCCCATAAAAACCCGGGCCATCCACCAAGAACCCAGCCCACCCCCCCGGCCAGCAGAGCCAGAGACGCAAGCATCAGAAGGGTGTGCCCCCGATTGGCGTTATGCGCGAAAAAGTGGTAATTCGTTCTCGTTGTTTTCATATGTTTTTCCAGTTTCTGGCAGCGGGTTGCAGCATCTTGCAGCCATACGGCACGGCCATGTCGGCCCATCGCCTGACTATAAGACCGGCGACAGCAAAGGCAATAATGCCCTTCCCTGCGCTTCGGCTGGTGCCTCATGAAAAAAATATGCATCCAACAGTTGACTAACCGGAAGAATTGGCGCATGAGACCGCACCCCTAACACCCCCAACATATTTTGCATACAGCAAGAACTGCAGAACCATGAATCGCGACTTTACCTATTCCATTCCCTGGAACCTGCTCCTCATCACGCTGGGCTCCTGCCTCTATGCCGTGAGTATCAAGTCCATCGCCTACGTTCACGGGTTCATCCCCGGCGGCATCTTCGGTCTCGGATCCCTTGTCTACTACAAGCTGGGCAAGCTTGACCCGGCCACATGGTTCTTCCTGATGAACATCCCGCTGTTCCTGCTCGGCTGGTTCAAGGTGAGCAAGCGGTTCTGCCTGTACAGCATGTACGCCATGTGCTTCTCCACCGTGGCCTACAAGATGCTGAACATTCCCATCCACATTGAAAACGAATTCTACGCCACCGTGGCCAGCGGCGTACTGGGCGGGCTGGGCGGTGGCCTCATCCTCCGTTCCCTCGGCTCGGGCGGCGGCATGGACATTGTGGCCGTGATGCTCAATCAGCGCTACAATATCGGTGTGGGCAAAACCTTTTTTGCCTTCAACGTCTTTCTTTTTTCGCTGTCCCTCTCCGTTCTGAAAACGGATCTCGTGGTGGCCTCCATCATAAACGTCTTCATCTCCTCCACCACCATTGATTCGGTCATCTCCCTTTTCAACCAACGAAAGGTGGTGTTCATCATCTCCGACCATGCCAAGGACATTGCCGGAGAAGTCATGAGCAAACTGCACCGTTCCGGCACCTTCCTGGAAGGCAAGGGAGCCTACACGGGCCAGAACAAGGACGTGCTCATGACCGTGATCAACAATATCCAGCTCAAGAAGCTGGAGGAAATCACCTTCACCTGCGACCCCAACGCCTTCTTCATTGTGGAAAACACCTTCTCCGTTCTGGGCCAGGGATTCTCAAGGCGCAAGATCTACTAGAACGCACAAAGGGCGGGACATGGCCCCGCCCTTTTCTTTGGCATGTGCACCGGCCCTTGCGGGCCTGCTGCGACTACTCGCCGCTGTCCTTCGGCATGATCCACTGCATGAGCAGCTTCAGCTCCGGCTCGGAAAGATCAAACTGGGTCCTGTTGCACAGATCCTTCACATTGCGCATGAAGGCCTTGGCGACATCCTTGATGCTTACGCCCTTCTGCTCCGCCAACGGCAGGTTCCCGCGGGTGATGCCCACCAGCACGAAGTTCACGTGGGCGCGCCCCACGGGAATGCCCTTCTCCACGCACTTGTCGCGCACGCTGCGCGAGGTATTGGTGAGGAAGAAGCCGTTCTCGTTCACCTCTTCCACGATCAGCCCCAGCAGTTCCCGGTAGTGCTCGGGCATGAGCAGCGGCACATCCGTGAGCCGATGCACGCGCACGGCAAATTCATACAGCTCCGGATAGCTCTCCTTGAACTCGGTGCGGGCCGAGGTCTCTTCCGGCTCATCATGACGGGCCGGATCAAACACATAGCCAGGCACCACGTTGGAGACCTCAAGACGGTCCAGATCCAGCGCCTCCAGATAATCCCGGAAGCGGCCGTATCCGAACCAGTCCTGCCCGGCCTCCAGCTCGCGCTGCAGGGTGTGCGAAAGCTGTGCAAGCGGCACCGGCGTGGAGGAATCGCCCACCATGCGCTTGACTATCTGGGCTCCCCGCTCCAGATGCCCCCTATCCGTGCGCGGTGAACGGATGACCCGGGCATTGGGAACGGAAGGCTGATAGTCGTCCCGGGAATCATCCATGGAACGCTGCTCTTCCAGAGGCCGCTCATCCAGCGCCTGCTGGACAAACCAGTCTTCGCGGATGCGCCATGAACTGGCCGCCGCATACGCCGGAGACGCATAGCCCACGGACAGGACCAGCGTGCGCCGGGCGTGTTCCTGCAGTCTGATGAGCAGGGGGGTGAAATCCGCATCCCCGGACAGGATGATGAACTCATCGAAGTTGGTCTTGTGGTTCAGGGTATCCATGGCATCCATGACCAGATGGATGTCCGCACTGGTCTTGCCCTGATTGGTGAGCGGCGGACAATCAATGACGTTGAACGCCGCCCGGATAAAGAAGGGGCGGTACTGGTGGTAGCAATGCGGGTTGAGGTAGCAGCACCGCTTGAGAATACGCCGACGCACGCCATCACCATAGAGCATGCGGACGGCATGCGTTTCCAGCCAGCGCAGCCAGCGCTGCGGGTTGGTGGCAAAGGCCCGGGCCGTTGCGGGCGCAAGCTCGTCGAGCCGGGTAAAAATGTTGTCAAAATCTACGAATAACGCTGAATACACCTCATCAAAATTGGAACTGTTACGAGACTGCCGTCTTTCCATCATGTGCATACTTCCTAAGGGGATACAAACTACAATACATATCTACGTCCATTGCCGCACATGGAAAAAGATGTGCTACCTGCCCGTGCGGGTACGCCGCTCTTTCTCCAAAAAGGAACCGGTTACAGATGCAGGGTCGGCGATAATCGCCTCGGGAGTGCCGGAAGATACTATCCTTCCGCCATTCTCCCCACCGCCGGGACCAAGGTCGATCACATGGTCGGATGCCATGATGACATCCGTATTATGCTCGATCACGACAACCGTCGCGCCCTTGTCCACCAGTTGATGCAGGACTCTGATCAGCTTGCCCACCTCGTGCATGTGCAGGCCGGTGGTCGGCTCGTCCAGAATGTACAGGGTGCCGGGCAGACTGCGCTTGCCCAGCTCCCGTGAAATCTTGATGCGCTGTGCCTCTCCGCCCGAAAGGGTCGTGGCGGGCTGCCCAAGGCGCAGATACTCCAACCCTACGTCCTCAAGTACCGCAAGTCGGCGTTCCAGCACAGGATAATTTTCAAAGAACGCCCTGGCTTGCCGCACGGTCATGCCCAGCACGTCGGCAATGTTCTTGCCCTTGTACCGGACCTCCAGCGTTTCGTGATTGTACCGTTTGCCCTTGCAGACGTCGCAGGTCACGTAGACATCGGGCAGAAAATGCATCTCCACACGAATCTGCCCGTCACCGCCGCAGGCTTCGCACCGCCCGCCCCGCACGTTGAAGCTGAACCGTCCGGGCTGGTAGCCACGCTTCTTGGCGTCCGGAGACATGGCGAAGATGGAACGGATTTCGTCGAACACCTTGGTGTAGGTTGCCGGGTTCGACCGGGGCGTGCGCCCGATGGGCGTCTGGTCAATGGCCACGATACGCTCGATATGCTCCAGCCCCTCGATGCCTTCAATCTGACCGGGGCTGTCCACCTTGATGGACTGATGCAGCGCCACGTGCTTGTAGAGCGAATCCACCACCAGCGAACTCTTGCCGGATCCGGAAGGGCCGGTCACGCAGGTCAGCGCCCCCAGCGGGATGCGCACATCCACGTTCTGCAGGTTGTTGGTCGTCACCCCCTTGAGGGTAAGCGCTCCGGAGCCCTCACGACGCGCCTCCGGCAGCTCGATGCACATCTCACCACGCAGGTACTTGGCCGTAAGCGATTCGGAATGCGCCAGCAGGTCGGCCACCCGGCCGTTGAACATGATCTCGCCCCCCAGCATGCCGGAGCCTGGGCCAAGCTCGATCACGGTGTCGGCCTCCCGGATGGTGGATTCGTCATGCTCCACCACCAGCACGGTGTTGCCGCGGCGCTGCAGGCTGCGCAGCGTATTGATGAGCCGTTCGTTGTCCTTGGGGTGCAACCCGATGGAGGGCTCATCCAGCACGTAGGTCACCCCCACCAGACCGGAGCCCAGCTGTGAGGCAAGCCGGATGCGCTGCGCCTCGCCACCGGAAAGCGTGGACATGTTTCGGCCGAGGGAAATGTAGTCCAGTCCCACGTTCACCATGAAGCTGAGCCTGTGGGTCAGTTCCTTGAGGAGCGGCTCGGCGATGATCGCCAGCGACGCGGCAAAGGTGCGGGCCTCCAGCCACTCCAGCGCACGGGCCACGGACAGGGAGCAGAAGGCAAAGATGGAAAGATCGTCCACCCGCACGGAGAGGGATTCATCCCGCAGGCGCGCGCCATGGCACTTGGGGCACGGCCGGCTCTGCCGGAACCGGGAAAGCTCGTCCCGCCAGGTCTGGCCGAATTCCATGCCCCGCTCAAGGATGATCGTCACCCCCTCCCAACCGCAGGCTGCATCGCCGTGGAACAGGGCATTCCATGCCGCCGCAGAAAAGTCCTTGAACGGCGTGGACAGCGTAAACCCGTGCGCCTTTCCGAGCGCCTTGAGCCCGTTCTCGTAGCGGGCCATGACCTTGGGATTCTTCCACGGCAGCAGCCCGCCTCCGGACAGGGATAGTCCCTTGTTGGGAGCCAGCAGATTGGGTTCGAAATACTCCACGGCTCCCAGCCCGGAACAGCGGGGGCAGGCGCCCTGCGGGCTGTTGAAGGAAAAGAGCTGGGGCGAAAGCTTGGGCAAACTGATCTTGCAGGTGGGGCAGACCGACTCCGTGGAATGGATGGTATCCTCACCGCCCACCACGGAAACAATGAGCCGCCCTTCGCCATACTTGAGGGCCAGCTCCACGGAATCCGCCAGACGTCCGCGCAGCCCTTCCTTGATGACCAGACGGTCGATGACCAGTTCAATGGAGTGCTTCTTGTTCTTTTCCAGCGCGGGCACGTCATCAAGCGCCAGCACATCGCCGTTCACGCGCACGCGCACAAAGCCCTCGGCCTTCAGCTTCTTGAGCCGCTCGGCGTGCGTGCCCTTCTGGTGCTCCACCAGCGGAGCCAGCACCATGAACCGGGTACCCTCGGCCAACGCCAGAATGTCCGCAATGATCTCGTCCGCCGCGCGGGCCGCGATGGGCTTGCCGCATTCAGGGCAATACATGGTGCCCAGACGGGCATAGAACACACGCAGAAAGTCGTAGATTTCCGTCACCGTGCCCACGGTGGAACGCGGGTTGCGCGATGCCGCCTGCTGCTCCAGCGATATGGCCGGGGAAAGCCCCTCGATCTTGTCCACCTCCGGCTTGTCCATCTGAGGCAGGAACTGGCGTGCGTAGGCGGAGAGCGATTCCACGTACCGGCGCTGCCCTTCGGCATAGACAAGGTCAAAGGCCAGCGTGGACTTGCCGGACCCGGAGGGGCCGCAGACCACGACCAGCTCGTCGCGGGGAATGTCCAGGGTAAGGTTCTTGAGGTTGTGCTGGCGTGCGCCTTCTATATGGATGCAATTCTTCTGGGTCATGTATGCGGCCTGTGCTGCTCGGGGAGGTTGGAAAAACAAAAGCAGGAGCCGGCAGCACCATGCGTGCACGCCGGTTCCACTCTATGGTCATGAACTCGTCGTCAGATGTGTACCATAAGGCGTGTGACGGATTGTGCAACCCCCTGCCGGGTGATGTCCCTTGAAAACATCAACGGCATTGTCGTCCGGTTGCGCCCGGTACGCCCCGCCTACATGAGGAAATGGGCGAGGATGGGCGCAAACAGCAGGGCCGGAAGCATGTTCGTGAGGGGAATGCGCCTAATCTCCATGAGGTTGATGCTGATACCGATGATGAGCGCCCCGCCCGTGGCGGTCAGTTCGGTCATCATGGCATCGGAGAGGATGGGCTGCAGCACGGTGGCGAACTCGGTAAGTCCGCCCTGATACAGAAAGACGGGCACGGCGGAAAAAAGCACGCCCACGCCAAAGCTGGCCGCAAAGGCCACGGAGGCGAAGCCGTCCAGAATGGATTTGGTGAACAGGATGGTATGATCGCCGCGCAGCCCTTCGTCAAAGGAGCCGAGGATGGCCATGGACCCGATGCAGAACAGCACCGAGGCGGAGACAAACCCTTCGGTGAATCGTTCGCTGCCGCTGCGCATGTGCGACTTGAGCCAGTCCCCCAGGGCGGTGAGCCGGTCATCCAGCGCAAGCAGTTCGCCGGTGATGGAGCCCAGCAGAATGCTGAACACGAGCACCAGCGGGTTCTGGGTTTTCAGCCCCATCTGCATGCCGATGATCAGCGTACACAAGCCAAGCCCGGTGAACACGATGGCCCGCATGCGTTCGGGCAGACGACCGCCGAGCACGAGCCCGACCACGCCGCCCACAAGGATGCACCCAACGTTGAAAACGGAACCGAGAGGGAATACCATACTGATCACTCACTGCAAAACGGTGTTCAAACAATCCGCAGAGTGGTATACCAGAGGCCGGGAAAAGTTAAGCGCTTTTCCTGCCCTTTCCCCATGATGCACACGAGGTACCCATGACCGCATCCACGCCCACATCCCTGATCCCCAACCTTATGGTCGGCAATGTCGCCCGATCGCTGGCCTTCTACTGCGACGTCCTCGGCTTCGCCTTTCTCATGGGCGTTGTCGAGGAAGGCGGCCCCGTTGCCGACGACCGCAGCAGCGAGAAGGATTTCCTGTTCGCCATGGTCAACAGCGGCGGCGCCACCCTGATGCTGCAGTCGCAGGAAAGCCTGCGGGAGGATGTGCCCGCCTTTGCGCACAGTGAACCGGGAGCCAGCGTCTCGTTCTTCATGGAGGTTCCGGACCTTGATGCGCTCGTGGCCCGGGTATCAGGCCACGTGACGCCGCTGCACGGTCCGCGGGACACGTGGTACGGCATGCGGGAATGGTATATTGCCGATCCGGACGGCTACGTGCTCTGCTTCAGCCAGCGCCGCGCCTAGTCCCCAGACAGACGAAGGGCAGATACGACAAAGAGCGCGGCAGGAAACAGCATATACGGCAGAGAGAGTTGACATAACAGCCCCATCTGCCCTATCTAGATTTTCCTCACACGCCGGGGTGGTGGAATTGGTAGACGCAGCGGACTCAAAATCCGCCGCCCGCAAGGGCTTGAGGGTTCGAGTCCCTCCCTCGGTACCACGAATCAAAACAACGGGCTTCTCCGCATCTGAATGATCGCAGGGAAGCCCGTTGTTTTGTTTCTCCTCCTGTGCAGAGTTGAGGAAAGCAGCTACTGGCACAATATCCATAATACATGATGCTATTTTGACAAATTGAGGCCGACCAAGATAGTTCACATCAAGGAGGCCTTAATGCCAGCACTTGTTCCAGTTCAATACCACTCTAAGCAATATCCGGTGCATATTTGCCCTCAGCTGGAAGAACAAGCAGGCCACTTCGACGTGCGTCCTATCCGGCCAAGCGGCCCTTACTGCCTGCATACGGAATACGCGGCAGGAGCACGTTCATTCTCACAACCGGTGCTTAAAGACCTAGACAGCATCAAGGCAAGCCACAGGAGTGGCATACCTCAACTTTGGAACGGAGAGCATTGGGCAGCAGAATTCTGCCAATACGTAACGCGGCTTTGCCATGGTCACCCGGCCCCGTCAGTAATTGAAATCCATCCTCCCTTTTCAGATTACTGCCGCACCCTCGCCGAATTCGTGGACTCCTACGTCCCATTTGAAGAAGCGATGCGCCAACACTTCCCGGAGATCAAGATCGTCATAGAGAATCGCCACGGCACCCGGTACAGTGGCGGCAAATTCATTCTCAACAAGCGGAATGATATGCTGGCGCTTTCCAAGATAATAGACAGGGAGCAGCTACACCTGCGTCTTTGTTTCGATGTGCCTCAACTTTTCACAGCA
>QKEJ01000176.1 GCA_003252375.1 Halodesulfovibrio sp. | reverse complement strand
GCAACGCCGGGCCCGTACCCGCGCTGCAGAGCGCGCAGGAGCGGAGCAGACCTGCAAGGAGCGTCAGTCGGCGTATGACCGGTGTGCGGCGGCCCTTCAGGAAAGTGTCCGGCGCATGACTGCTGCGGACGAGGCCCGTGCGGTTCTGGCCGCCAGCTGGAAGGATTGGCTGACGGAACGCTGCCTGCCGGAGACCCTGAGCCCCGCAACGGCGCAAAGGGCGCTGCAGAATATTTCCGAGTGCGTGGAGCAGCTGGATGCCATGGACCATCTGAAGGAGCGCAGTGGAGCGGTCCGCCGGGAGATGGAGGCGTTTGAAGCCCGCCAGGATGCACTCCTGAGCGCATTGGGCCCTGCGTTTCCGGTGGTTCTTGGCGATGCCGCTTCCGGTTCGGGAGGTACCACAGATGGTGCCACTGACGGGCCGGAGTATAGGTTTGCGGCAACCGACAGGCTGGTGCAGGCGCTTGCCGCCGCACGCACGGCCGCCACACGGGCTGCGGCCATGGATGACGAATTGCCCGGTCTGCTGGAAGCGGAACAGGCCGCGAACGCGGCAATTGACCGTCTTGCGGCGGAACGCAGGGAGTTGCTGGAGCAGGGTGGCGTTACCCCGGACCTGGCTGAGGGCGAAGAGCCTGTCGCCGGAGAGGAGGCCTTCCGGACAAGGGGAGTGGCCCATGCCGAGCGGAGGGCCGTGCTGGCCGAGCTGACACCGCTGGAAGCCTCCCTGCGGGAATCCTTGCAGGAAGCCGGGCATGCCCCGGAAGGTCCAGCGGATCCGGAAAATCTGGATGCCGCCGCCCGGGCGGCTCTGGAAGGCGAGGTCGCCGAGCTGCAGGCGGCATTGCAGCGGGATGCGGACCAGGAGGACAGCCTGCGGCAGCAGATAGGCAACGCCAATGCCCTGCTCAGGAGCATGGCTTCGGCCGAGGACGCGGCAGAACTGCGGGCGCAGGAGGCTGCCGTGCGGGAAGATATCCGCAGGCTCAGCCGGGAATGGGCGCGGCATGCGCTGGCGCATAGGCTGGTGTTGGAGGCCAAGCGCACGTTTGAGCGGGAGCGTCAACCTGAGGTAATACGAAATGCAGGCAGATTGTTCAGCATAATGACTGGTGAAACGTATTCAGGACTCCATGCCAGTCTGGAGGATGATTCCCTGCGGGCCGTGCTGGCGGGGGGCGAGGCCCGCACCCCGGAACAACTGAGCAGGGGAACGCAGGAACAGCTTTTTCTGGCGCTCCGGTTGGGGTATATTCTAAGTCATTCGGCGCAGAGTGAGCCCCTGCCCGTGGTCATGGACGATATCCTCGTCAATTTCGACCCCGGCAGGGCCGCGTATGCGGCAGCCGCACTGGCCGATCTGGCGCAACATAATCAGGTTCTCTTTTTTACCTGCCATCCCCAGACCGCAGATGTGCTGCGCAAGGCCACGGAGGACTCTGCCATGGTCTTCAGGGTGGAGGAGGGAACCATCACACCGTCCTAGGGCGGGATGAATGCGAACCGTTGACCCGGAGGTGGTGAATGCGAAACGTTGTGATCATGGGCGCTGCAGGGCGGGATTTCCATAATTTCAACATGGTGTTCCGCAACAACGCCGAGCACCGGGTGGTGGCCTTCACCGCCGCCCAGATTCCGGATATCGAGGGGCGCTGCTACCCTGCAGAGCTGGCCGGTGACGGCTATCCGCAGGGTATTCCCATCCTTGCGGAGGAGCGCCTTCCGGCCATCATCCGCCAGTATCATGTGGATACCGTGGTCTTTTCCTACAGTGATATCTCCCACGAAACGGTCATGCACCGCGCTTCTCTTGCCAATGTGCACGGGGCCGACTTCATGTTGCTTTCCCCGCAGCACACCATGCTTGCCGCAACAAAGCCCGTGGTGGCGGTCTGTGCCGTGCGCACGGGATGCGGCAAGTCGCCCGTTACCCGGCATGTCTGTGATCTCCTTCGGAGGCGGGGACTGCGCCCCGTGGTCATCCGGCACCCCATGCCCTACGGCGATCTGGCGCGGCAGGCCGTGCAGCGTTTTGCCTCGGTGGCGGACATGGACGCCGCGCAATGTACCGTGGAGGAACGGGAGGAATACGAACTGCATGTGGAACAGGGGCTGACCGTGTTTGCCGGGGTGGATTACGAGCGCATTCTCAGGGCGGCGGAGCAGGAGGGGGACGTCATTGTCTGGGATGGCGGCAACAACGATACGCCGTTCATCAGGCCCGACGTGCAGATAACCGTGCTCGATCCGCTCCGGGCGGGACATGAACAGCGGTACCACCCCGGGGAAACGAATTTGCGCATGGCCGACATCGCGGTGGTCAACAAGGTGAACTCTGCAACGCAGGCAGCCATTGACGAGGTGCGGGCATCGGTGCGTGCGCTTGCCCCGCATGCGCACCTGGTGTTGGCGCGGTCCGTGGTGTCGGTAGACGCGCCGGAAGCGGTGCGTGACAGCCGGGTGCTGCTGGTGGAGGATGGTCCCACCCTCACGCATGGCGACATGGCCTTTGGGGCGGCCCTGGTGGCGGCCCAGCAGTACGGAGCCCGGACCGTGGTTGATCCTAAGTCGGCCGCAGTGGGCAGCATTGCCGCCACCTACGCCCGGTATCCTCATATCGGGCAGGCTCTTCCGGCCATGGGGTATTCGGACAGACAGCTGCGCGATCTGCAGGCCACCATTCAGGCTGTGGACTGCGATGCCGTGCTCATGGGGACCCCCATCCGGCTGGACAGACTTTTCGCCATAGACAAGCCCTGTGTTCAGGTCCGCTACTCCCATGAAGATGTCGTTGACAGCACGGATGCCTCCCTGCGGACCCTGGAATGGGCCCTGGCCGACAGGCTGCCGTTGCCCTAGCCGCTATCTCTGCGAGGGGTAGGTCCTTTCTGCAGACCTTAGGCACCAATTTGTGCCTTCTTTCCCTGCGGGCTGTACCTGCTATATTGCGCCTGACAAACACCACGCGAGTATCGCGGGGCCGGCCCCGCATCTGTAAGAGAGGTACCATGATACAGTTTACCGTAGATACCGACGCCTGCGTGCAGTGCGGGGAATGCGCCCGCGACTGCGTGATGGGCATTATTTCCATGAAGAGCGGCACGCCCTCCATTTCCTCGGAAAAGGAGGCCCAGTGCATAGGCTGTCAGCACTGTCTCGCCGTCTGTCCCACGGCTGCCATATCCATTCTGGGCAAGAATCCCGAAGAGAGCGTGGACCTCGCAGGGGCACTGCCCTCTGCGGACCAGTTGGAAGTGCTGATGCGCGGGCGCCGGTCCATCCGTCATTACCGGCAGGAAAATGTGCACAGGGATGTGCTGGAACGTCTGATGGATGTCACGCGGAGTGCACCCACGGGCAAGAACAATCTGGGGCTGCATTTCGTGCTGGTTGACGACATGGCAACCATGCAGGCGCTGCGCACGGATACCTATGCAGGTATCAGGGAACGCGCGGAAGGCGACGGCCTGCCCCAGGGGCTGGAGTTCTTCGGCACTGCGGCGAAGCTGTGGGGCAAGGGCGTGGATCTGGTTTTCCGTGGTGCGCCACACCTGCTCTGGGTAACGGCTCCCAAGGATTCTCCGTCGCCGGAAGCCGACCCCATCATCGCGCTGAGCTATTTTGAGCTTATGGCGGCATCGCTGGGGATCGGCACGGTATGGTGCGGGTTCGCCAAGTGGGCGTTCACGCAGGTGCTTCCTGCCATGCGCAGCCGTCTGGGCGTGCCGGAAGAGAATACCAACGGGTACCTGATGATGTTCGGATATCCGGATGTGCAACACTACCGTACGGTGCAGCGCAGCAACCAGACCCTGCACCGGGTTGTCTATCCCTAGATTCAGCGGTTTTTTCACCCCATAAGGGCCGGTACCGTGGTGCCGGCCCTTATTTATGCACGGACCACGGTTTTGTTGCCGTGAGCCTGATTCTCCATATGCCTACAAAATTGTAGCAAGTGCTTGCATTGGCAGAAAAAATCCGTCAATGAACCGCCACACTTAGGATGCTAGGAAAAGATAATTGTCTGTGCACGGGGAAATTCTGATACTCTGAACTACAACCATTCTGCATCGGCACAGCGGTGCAGGCATCACGTTTTGTCGCGCGTCCGGGGAGCGTTCCGGCAGGGGCGACAGAGGAGGGCACAGTGAGAAACTCCATACGAGCCAAGATAGTTGTGGGACTGCTCTTGGTCATAGGTCTGGTCGTGGGGATCATCTTTGCGATCACCGCGTGGGAGATTGGCGGCCAGGTGCAGGAGCATTTCGAGGCCGCGACAGCCAAGGAGCTGAAGCAGGTGGATAACACCATTACGCTGTTCCTTGAAGAATCCAAGCGCAATGCGGTGCTGATGTCGTTGCACCCGATGATTCCCCAGATCGATGAAACACTGACCACGTTCAAGGATACCACTGAGGCAGGGACCTCCGCATATCGGGAGGATGATGAAACGGGCAGGACGTTGTCCGCCTTCCTCCGGCTCATCAAGGATAGCCACGACAGTTATGTGGAAGTGTACCTTGGCAGCAAGTTCGGCGGATTTGTGGAAGCATATCCCATCTCCATTCCTGCCGGCTACAATCCGGCAAAGCGTCCGTGGTTCAAGGCTGCTTCCCTCACGCCCGACAAGGCGGTGATCTCCAAGGCCTACATGTCCACGAATGGAGAGGCCTGCATCAGCGTGGGCAAGGCCGTCTCGGTAAACGGAGACGTGCATGCCGTTGTCGCTATGGATATCGGCCTTGGCGAGCTGACCAGAGTGGTGCGCAACATCAAGATCGGCAAGCGGGGATTTGCCGTACTGGTGCAGGATGACGGTGTGGTCATCGCCAATCCCTTTGACAAGGAGACGAACTTCAAGAACGTTTCCGAACTCGAAGCCAAGGGATACCAGCAGCTCTTCTCCATGGACAACGGGGCCACCGAGGTGGTCCTGAACGGTGTGGAGTATGTGGGGTGCGTCGTCACCTCTCCCGCTCTCGGCTGGAAACTCTTCGGCCTTATCGAAAAGTCCGAGATCAAGGCACCGGTATACGCGCTGCTCGGCAAGCTTTGCATCATCTTTGTGATCAGCCTCCTGGGCATAGGGATATTCATCTGGTTCTTCGTGGACCGCACCACGGTGCGTCCGCTCAAGATGGTTGTTGCGTTCCTGCACGACATGGCTGGCGGTGCATACGACAAGCAGCTTGCCGTGCGGTCCGAGGATGAGGTGGGGCAGATCTTCTCCTCCCTCAACCATACGGCGCAGCAGCTGGGCAGCAATATGCGCGAGATCACCACCAAGACTGCCGAAGCCGAGGACAAGGCCCGTCACGCGGAACAGGCTACGCAGCAGGCCAACGAGGCGCTGGGACAGGCGCAACGCGCCCGTGCCGAGGGCATGCTCCATGCCGCAACGCAGCTGGAAGCCGTTGTGGCCGCCATTGCCGGAGCCACCGGGGAGATTTCCGAAAAGACCGGTGGCATCCGCAACGGCACGGAAATTCAGCGGGACAGGATTCAGGCCACGGCCACGGCCATGGAAGAGATGAACGCCACCGTGCTGGAGGTTGCCCAGAATGCCGGCCATGCGGCCGAGCAGGGCTCTGTGGTGCGTGACAAGGCGCAGGAAGGAGCCAAGGTGGTCGACCAGTCCATCAAGGCCATGAACAGCACGCAGAAGCAGGCCGAAGCTCTCAACGAGGACATGGCCCAGCTGGATGAACAGGCCAAGGCCATCGGCAACATCATGACCGTCATTTCCGACATTGCCGACCAGACCAACCTGCTGGCCCTGAACGCCGCCATTGAGGCGGCCCGTGCGGGTGACGCCGGGCGCGGGTTCGCCGTGGTTGCGGATGAGGTGCGCAAGCTGGCGGAAAAGACCATGCACGCCACACAGGAAGTGGGCTCCTCCATCCAGTCCATCCAGCGGGTTGCCGCCAATAACGTCGCCGCCATGAAGGCTGCTGTGCGGGATCTGGAACAGGCGACCGAACTGTCCAACAGTTCCGGAGAAACCCTTGCGGAAATCGTGACCGGCACGGTGGATTCCGCAGGGCAGATTCAGTCCATTGCCACGGCGGCCGAACAGCAGTCCGCGGCGTCGGAGGAAATCACCCACGCCATCGAGGAGATCAACAACATCGCCCTGGATACGGCGTTGGGCGTTGATGAGGCCACCCGTGCGCTGCAGGAGCTTGCCGAGCAGACCCAGCAGTTGGAGGGCCTTATTGCGGAACTGAAGCGCGAGGGCGGCCGCTAGGGCTGGACCGCGTACCGTACACCGGACTATCATGCAGGCCTCCGCATCCGCGGGGGCCTGCTTTTTTCAACCGGAGGAGAGACGCATGCACAAGGAACGTTGCCCGTGGGCCCTCGGCTCGACGTTGGAAACCCGCTATCATGACGAGGAGTGGGGGGTGCCGGTCCATGACGACAGGACCCTGTTCGCCTTTCTGATTCTGGAGGGCGCACAGGCGGGGCTGAGCTGGCGCACCGTCCTGCAGCGGCGGGAAGGCTACGAGGCGTTGTTCGCGGGCTTTGATCCGGTTGCGGTTGCCGGTTTCGGGGATGGAGATGTGGAGCGATTGATGCAGGATGCCCGCATTATCCGCAACCGGCTGAAGATAACCGCAACCATCGGCAACGCCCGCTGCTTTCAGGAAGTGCAGGCGGCCTTTGGCAGTTTTGATGCCTACCTGTGGAACTTCGTGGATGGACGCACCGTGCAGAATGCATGGACGCATCAGGAGCAGGTGCCCGCGTCCACACCGCTGTCTGACGTCATCTCCAAGGATATGAAGAAGCGGGGGTTCCGCTTCGTGGGCTCCACGATCATGTACGCCTACCTGCAGGCAACCGGGTTGGTGAACGACCATCTGGTTTCCTGCTTCCGGTATGCGGCAGTCAGGAGTCTGTAGTCTTTCGTGCGTGAGTGCGTTACGCAACAAATGCCTATAGTGCACTCCTGTCTTGTGTGGTGCCGCTGCATAGAGTATTCATTTATTTTCAAATAGTTATAATGGAAAACTCGTTGACGGCAGCTCGCGCTGTTCGGTAATGAGGTTGATCCGTAGTTCTTTTTCGGGAAGATTGCGCTGTCATATGTTTTGGGGAATTGGGTTTGGATATGTAACGGCGCGGAGATCCGAGGGGTTTTGATGTGCCGCAGCGAATTTTGGGAGGTCTAATGTTGCCACGTTGCAAAGTGCTTGTTTTGCTGGGGCTGAGCTTGATGTTGTGCGCATGCGCAACGGTTAAGAAGCCGGGGAAAATTGACGCAACAGCGCCAAAGCAGGTTGTCAGTCCGACGCTTGCCACTGAAAAGGGGCCGTACAAGGGGTTGAAGCGCAAGGTCGCGATTGCCCGGTTCACGAATGAGAGCAAGTACGGACAGAGCTTTTTTCTGGACGATAACGACGACCGCATAGGCAAGCAGGCTGTCGACATTCTTTCCAACAAGCTGATGGAAACGGACAAGTTCATCCTTCTTGAGCGCGCCGATCTGGACAAGATTCAGAAGGAACTGGGTATCGGTGATGCCGCTCCCCTGAAGAACATGGCGGACTATCTCATCGTTGGGTCCATTTCCGAATTTGGGCGCAAGGAAACCGGAGATGTGGGCATTTTTAGCCGAACCAAGAAGCAGACCGCGTTTGCCAAAGTGCATATCCGGCTGGTTGACGTCTATTCCGGAGAGATCATCTACTCGGAAGAGGGCTATGGAGAGGCCTACTCTGAGGCAGGAACCGTTCTCGGTATCGGTGGTCGTGTCGGGTACGACTCCACGATCAACGACAAGGCCATTGATGCGGCCATCACCAATGTTGCGTCCAACATTATCGAGCGGCTTATGGATAAGCCATGGCGCAGTTATATCCTCGGTGTGGAGGATGGCGTGTATATCATGGGGGGCGGCAGTAAGCAGGGCATCAACGTCGGAGACCTCTTCGAGGTGATCGAGGAAGGGCGCAAAGTCAAGAATCCCCAGACGAACACCATGATCACGCTGCCCGGCAAGAAGGTGGCTACCCTGCGTGTTACGCAGACTGTCGGGACGACTCCGGCTGACGAAGTGTCGCTGTGCGAACTGGTATCGGGCAACCTCAGCCGGTGGGTTTCGAAGAAAAGGTATACATCCCTGTTTATCCAGGCTGTTGCGAGGTAGCCATGAAGCGAATATTCGTCATACTTGCGGTTGTGTTGGTGCTGGCCCTGGCTGCCTGCGGTGGGCACGAAGGCGCGGTGGGATCCGAGGAGACTGCGTGGCTTTCGTTTACTGGCGACTGTCGCGGTGCCATGCTCTCCCTCGATGGGGGAGAGGGCATTCTTCTCCGTCCGGCTGCTTATACCAAGAAATCCACCAAGAACAGATGGTATCAGGTTGCCCCGGGGCGACATTCGGTGCGGATAAGCCGTAACGGGGCCGTCATTGTCGCGCGGGATATTCTTGTGGGCAATGGGCAGACTAAGGAGATCTTTGTACCATGAGAACACTCGCCCTATTTGCCTGCCTTGCCCTGATGCTGTTCAGTCTCGGGTGTCAGGGAAAGCGTCAGTATGACTGGTGCGACTATTCCAATACCTACTATGCCATCGCCAAGCATGATTGCGAAGAGACACGCGTTAAACACAAGGCTGAATTGGAACGGATTGTGGAAACGGCGGCCAAGAAGCAGCTGCAGGTTCCGCCCGGAGTATACGCGGAATACGGGTTCCTGCTGTTCAAGTCGGGAAAGTCCAAG
The DNA here is from genome assembly GCA_003252375.1 of Halodesulfovibrio sp. Taxonomy (GTDB): domain Bacteria; phylum Desulfobacterota; class Desulfovibrionia; order Desulfovibrionales; family Desulfovibrionaceae; genus Halodesulfovibrio. Next base: position 12,183 of record QKEJ01000176.1, on the reverse strand, counting down.
GAGGCGCTGGTCTGGTACCAGAAGGAGCGCGAATTGTATCCGGAAGCCTCGGTGTTTCTGGATATGCTCTCCCGGGTTGCCCAGAAGGAAATAGATAAACAGAAAGCGAGCTCGGAAGATGCGCCTGTTGAGACCCCTGTGGGAACTTCGCCGGCCGGCAGTGAGCCTGTTGTAACGCAATCCCCGGCAACGCAGGGCTGAAAAGGATGTTTCACATGCGCATAATTCGCTTGATGGCCCTGCTTGTTCTCTGTCTGAGCGCGTTTGGCTGTGCCAAGATGGTAACCAAGCAGGATCGTTTTCCGGAGATGTACAGCGAGCAGCCCAAGACGATTCTTGTCCTGCCACCCATGAATGAAACAACGGCTGCTGATGCAAAGGCGTATTATACCACGACGATAGCAGAACCGCTTTCGTTCAACGGGTATTATGTCTTTCCCGTTCCCATTGTTGAGGAGCTGATGCAGCAGGAAGGGCTCTATGATACGGAGCTCATCTATGGTTCCTCCGTGCACAAGTTCAAGGAACATTTTGGCGCGGATGCCGTTCTCTTTACCAAGATCAAGAAATGGGACCTTGTCTACGTTGTCATTGGCGGGAGTTTGACGGTCGGGTTCGAAAGCGAGCTGCGTTCGACCGACTCCGACCGGACGCTATGGAAGTACAATGGACAGGTGGTCGTTGATCTGAGCGGAGGGTCCGGGAATATCTTCGTGGCCATCGTGGCTACGGCGATCAATGCCATGGCGACGGACTATGTGCCGTACGCGAGGATGGCGAACTACCAGACCTACAGCACCATGCCAGTGGGGCCCAGAAATCCCCGGTACATGCAGGATGGCGATGACCAGCTCGTCGATCAGGGGGCCATTGAGCCCGAGGCCGTAAACTAGCCGCCGGACACAGGGTAGTGAAGGCGTTTTTCGTAATACAAGGGGCAGCCTAATGGCTGCCCCTTTTGGTGTCGGTGTGTTGATCGTGGCTGCTACACCACGCCCTGATCCAGCATGGCGTCCGCTACCTTGCAGAATCCGGCAATGTTGGCGCCGTTCACGTAGTTGCGGGGGGTGCCGTAGCGTTCGGCTGTTTCAAGGCACATTGTGTGGATGGTGGCCATGATGATGTGCAGGCGCTTGTCCACCTCCTCGCGGGTCCAGGCGAGACGCTGCGAATTCTGGGTCATTTCGAGCCCGGAAACGGAAACGCCGCCCGCATTGGCCGCCTTGGCGGGACCGTAGAGAACGTGCGAGTCGAGCAGGATGTCCACGCCGTCCGGGGTGGTGGGCATGTTGGCCCCTTCCGAGATCACCCCGACACCGTTGCGGACCAGATTCGCCGCATCCACGGCGTTGATTTCGTTCTGCGTGGCGCTGGGGAAGGCGCAGTCCGCCTTGTGGTTCCACAACGGGTTGTGATCGAGCGCGGGATCCACGGGGGTGTAGACGGCCTCGGGATACTTGTCGGCATATTCCTTTACCCGCCCGAAGCGTTCGTTCTTCAGCCGCATGAGGTAGTCGAGCTTCTCGCGGGTGACGCCGGATTCATCATAGATGTAGCCGGAGGAATCGGAGAAGGTGACCGGCTTGCTGCCCAGCTCGATGAGCTTTTCCATGGTGAACTGGGCCACGTTGCCGGAGCCGGAAACGAGACTGGTGGTGCCTTCCAGCGATTTGCTGTCCACCTTGAGCATCTCGGAGGCAAAGTAGACCGAGCCGTAGCCGGTGGCCTCCGGCCGGATGAGACTGCCGCCCCAGCCCAGCCGCTTGCCCGTGAGCACGCCCGTGAATTCGTTGCGCAGCTTCTTGTACATGCCGAACAGGTAGCCGATTTCCCGGGCGCCCACGCCGATGTCGCCTGCCGGAATGTCGGTGTTGGGCCCGATGTGGCGCGAGAGCTCCAGCATGAAGCTCTGGCAGAAGCGCTGGATTTCCATGGGCGTCTTGCCCTTGGGGTCAAAGTCCGAGCCGCCCTTGCCGCCGCCCATGGGCAGGGTGGTCAGGGCGTTCTTGAAGACCTGTTCAAAGGCCAGAAACTTGAGGATGCCGAGATTCACGGAAGGGTGGAAGCGCAGCCCGCCCTTGTAGGGGCCGATGGCGCTGTTCATTTCCACGCGGAAGCCCCGGTTTACGTGCACATCGCCCTGGTCGTCCACCCACGGCACGCGGAACATGATGACCCGTTCCGGCTCCACGATGCGCTCCACGATTCTGGCGCTGCGATAGCTGGGGTTGCGGTCCAGTACGGGCTTGATGGAATGCACCACCTCGCCCACGGCCTGATGGAACTCGCGCTCCTGCGGGTCCCTGCTCTTCACCAGTTCGAGAATCTCCATACGCTGTGGCTCCTTGCGAAAGGCGCAGCCTGCACGCGGCAATCAGAATCGTGCTGCGCGTTCGGTGAATATGTGGCACCACAGTGCCCCATTTTTGGGGAGGTGGGAATAGGGCGGGCGGAAAAGTTCAGGAAATCAGGCAGTATTGCTAATTTTGTATACGGAATTCCGGTGTAGCGGCAGGAAAACGGCTGCTCCCTGCCGGTACACCGGATGCATGCAGTCTATGAGGGCTGCCGCCTGTCCAGTGCGGCGGTCAGCCGGGCCTTGATGTACAGGGAAAGCGCTTCCATGGCCCGGTCCACGCAGCGGAACACGGGGTATCCCAGTGCCTCCAGCGCATCCTTGAAGGGGTCGAAAATGCGGCCGCCGTCCACCACCAGCACCAGCGGGGTTTTCAGCGCCGGGCGCAGCCGGGCCAGCTCGTCCACGATGGCGGCCGCAGCGGCGGTGTCATTGACGATTTCAGGCATCTCGAACTGCGGGGCATGGGGCACGATGAGCGAATGCATGGCCGGGGTGATGGGCACAAGCCCTGCCACCACGGCGTCCACGCGGGAATCCTTGTCCAGCAGCCGGATGACCGAGGCGAAGACCTCGTCGTCCGCTCCGGGGTTGATATCAAGGGGGTTCTTGACCGTGACAAGGCTTTCCAGCCGCTTGCGGCGGACAAGCTCGGTCAGCTGCTCCTGCGTGGCGGATGAGAACTCCGCAAGCTGCATGCGGTAGTCGTCGGTCTGAATGTAGTCCGCAATGGCCACGGCCTCGAATCCGGCGCTGGAAAATCCCGCAATGCGGTTGCCCGCAATGGGCTTGCCGTGCAGGCGCGAGGCGAGCCGCAGCAAATCCTCGAACTGACCGATATTCTTGGCAACCATGGCGCCCGCCTGCGTCAGGCAGGCCTCGCACACGGTGTAATCGCCGGCCAGCGAGGCCGTGTGTCCGGAGGTAGCAAGGCGGCCTTCCGGGGTGCGTCCGGCCTTGTAGAACACCACCTCCTTGCCCGCATTCACGGCGGCGCGTACGGCGCGGGCAAAGGCCAGTCCGTCCAGGTCGTTGAAGCCCTCGGCGTACACGCCGATGACGTCCACGTCCGGCCGGTCCTTGAAGTAGGCCATGAAGTCGCCCAGGGTCAGGTCCGTCTGGTTGCCCACGGAGACCAGGTACGCCGGGTCCAGCGAAGGCCACTGACTCATCCGGGTGCCCATGAACGCGCCGCTCTGGCTGATGAAGGCCATGTTGCGTCTGTGGCTGCCGCGCTGCTTGGGCAGCTTGTCTTCCGAAAGGAACCAGGTGTCGTATGCGCCGGGGTGCGAGATGATGCCCATGGAATTGCCGCCGCAGAAAACGGGGCCGCCTTCGGCAGAGGCGTGGGCGGCGTGGATCTTGGCGATGATCTCTTCGGCCCGTTCGCGGCTTTCCTCGGTTTCTCCAAGGCCTCCCGGGATGAGCAGTACGGATCTGGCCGCGCCATGCTCCACGACAGTGTCAACGAGGTCGGGAACCATGTTTGCGCCCACGGCCACTACCAGAAAGTCGACAGGTTCCTCAAGGGCGGCCAGTTCCGGCACGCAGCGCACCCCGTTCACGCTCTGCGCCGTGGGGTGGATGCAGCGGATCTTCTCCGCAGGGAATCCGGCGGCGAGAATGTTGTCCAGGATGAGGCGTCCGAAATTCATGCGCGTGGGGGATACGCCAATGATGCCGATGCTGCGGGGGTGCAGCAGCGCGTCGATCTTGTCGATGGGGCGCGGCACGGAGGCCGGGATCGGAGCGGAGAAGGCGCACAGGCCGTCCAGCGGCACCATGCGGTAGTCGCTGAAGGCGAAGGGGTTCACTTCCAGCTCGTCGATGATGAAGGGCGCGTCCGGGTTGTGCGGGGAGAAGTGGTTGGCCACCTTGATGAGGGCGGAGAAACATTCCACGAGCTGCTCGTCCGTGACCATGCGCGTCTGGCTGCGGGTGAGGCCTGCAAGTTTCTTGTAGGAGACCGTGCCCGTGAACAGTTCGAAGAAGGTCAGGCCGTCCAGGTTGGCCGTGGCGGCGGAAACCAGCGCCCTGTCCTTGCGGAAGTGTTCCGCATACAGCTCCGTGTCCGTTCCGCCGAGGCCCGCGGTGAGCACCATGCCGAATTCGCGGGTGTTGCGCAGCCCCACGATGAGTTCGTTGCCGAAGGTGTCGCTGTCGGGGGGCATGAACTGCACCAGCAGAACGCCCACGATATCCAGAGAGATGGCGGTAAGCAGGGCGTTTCCGGTCAGCCCCCTGTATTTTTCCGGGGCGCTGGCGGGGGTGCGCTCTATGAGCGCGGCGTACTTTTCTGACACCTCGTACAGCATGCGGCGGCAGGTGGCGCGAATTCTGTCGGGCTCCTTGGGCACAATGCGTACCCCGCCGACCTCGGTCTTGTGCACGATGGTGGGGGAAACGATCTTCAGGACCACTCTGTCGCCGGGCATGCTCATCAGTTCCTCGTCGTCCGGCATGGCGGTGACGGGCAGCAGCAGGGTGCGTGGCGGCGTCTCCGCGCCAAGGTGCCTGAGAAACTGGTAGACCTCGTGCTCGTACAGGGTGGCGCGGCCTTCATCGGCGGCGCCGCGCAGAACGGATTCCATGCCCGGCAGGTTCTCGTTGGTCTGGACCCTGCGCAGGCGTTCGTCCCAGCGCTGGGCAAATACGGCTTTTCCCCACATGATATGTTCCTGTATCCTTTGTGTGTCGTTGCGGTGCGCCGGGTTGCGGTTCGGCCGGACCGGCATCTGGACATAGTAGCCGGAAACCCCGCGCTCTGCCACTGCTGAGACCGGCAGAGACGGGCCGGGGAGGGGACTGTTTTGCTTGCCAGACCCCTTGCGCCCCGGTAGGCTTTGCGGCATCAGAGGCAAGGAGACGAAATGATACGGTTTGTAATGAATATACTCTGGCTCGTGCTGGGCGGTTTGTGGATGGGGATAGGCTGGTATCTTGCCGGTCTGATCATGCTGGTGAGCATCATCGGCATTCCCTGGGCCAAGGCCTGTTTTGTCATCGGCAGCTTCTCCTTCTGGCCCTTCGGCAGGGAGGTGGTGCACCGTGAAACCGTGACCGGCCGCAGCGACGTGGGCACGGGCCTGTTCGGCCTGCTCGGCAACGTCCTGTGGTTCGTGTTCGGCGGGCTGTGGCTGACCGTGGGGCATCTCATTGCCGCACTGGTGAACTTCGTGTCCATCATCGGTATTCCCTTTGGCCTGCAGCATCTGAAGCTGGCGGCCATCTGTCTTGCGCCCATCGGCAAGACCGTGGTGGAACGGCGCGGTTCCTTTCTGGATGATTAACCCGACAGGAAGAGGGTGATATGCGGAGCGTTCGTTGCACGGCATGCGTGCTGATGCTGATTCTTGTGGCCGCTGCAGGCTGCCAGAAGGCCTATTACGGGGCCATGGAGTATGTGGGTGTGGAGAAGCGGGAGATCCTTGTGGACCGTTCCGAGTCCCTGCGGGATTCCCTGTACCGGGTGCGCACGGTGTACGGCATGGCGCTGGAGCGCCTTGATGCCATTGCCGCGCCCAATGCCCTGAGTCCCGAATTGCGCTATGAGCAGGCGCAACTCCTGTATGACGAATGCGCTGATCGTGCAGCCGAGCTGCGCAGCGATATCGCCGGGACGGAAGACGTGGCCAATGCCCTGTTCGAAGACTGGATTGCCCTGAACCGTGCCCAGACCAGCGAAAGCACCCGGGCAGCCGGGCAGCAGCGGTTGGATGAAACGCGTGAGGGGTTTGCCGCCATGATGCGCCCCGTGCGTTCGGCCGAGGGCAGGATCGTTCCGGTGCTTGCAGCGCTGGAAGGGCATGTGCGCCATATGAAGCTGAACATGGACGATGCCTCGGCCGCAACCGTGCGTAGCGAACTGGTACGGGTGCGCCCGGACATGACGGCCCTGCTGGATCAGTCCCAGACCGCCATTGATGCCGCCAACACCTTCATCCACACCATGAGCCGCCAGCTGCACCGGCAGAAGGTGGGGGAATAGCCGGCATGAAATCGATCATGGTCATCTGCAAGGGCGAGGCGGATCGCTATACCCTGCTGACCGAGCTGGTGAGCCATGACGTGCGCGTCTTTCCCTCGCTGGACGAGGCGCTTTCCGTGTTGTCCCGGTTGTTTTTCGATGCCGTGTTCGTGGATATGGAGGCCCTTTCCGGCGGAGCGGGTTCCGTCACCAAGGGAATGAAGGAGATCTGGAAGCGGGCTCCCTCCTGCGAGGTGGTGGTGCTGACCTCGCCGCAGGCTGTGCGCGATGCGGTGGAGGCCGTGCGCAACGGGGCTGCGGATTACCTCGCTACCCCCGTGCAGCCCGAGGAACTGCATCTGGTGATGCAGCATCTGTTCAAGTCCGCCGCGCTGAAGTCGGAACTGGGCGAGCAGAACGACGAGCACTGGTACGAGTCGGAGCTGGGCGCGTTGCGTACCAACAGCCCGAAGATGGTCAGCCTCTACGACAAGGTGCAGCGGGTGGCCGGCACGCGCAGCACCGTGCTGCTGACGGGTGAGACGGGGACAGGCAAGAGCTTTCTGGCCCGCCTTATCCATATGAACAGCAAGCGGCGCGGCCGGCAGTTCATCAGCGTGCACTGCGGCGCCATTCCGGAACCCCTGACCGAGAGCGAACTGTTCGGGCACGAGAAGGGCGCCTTTACCGGCGCCATCAAGCGCAAGGCGGGCAAGTTCGAACTGGCCGAAGGGGGCACGATCTTTCTGGACGAAATCGGCACGGTGAGCCACGCCACCCAGGTGAAGCTGCTCAGCGTGCTGCAGGACAGGGAATTCCAGCGTGTGGGCGGGGAGGAAACCATTCCCTGCAACGTGCGGGTCATTGCCGCCACCAACGAGGACCTTGAGGAACTGGTGCGCAAGGGTCAGTTCCGGCGTGACCTCTACTACCGCCTGAACGTGTTTCCCATTGAGGTGCCGCCCCTGCGCGAACGCCGTGAGGATATCCCGAAGCTTGCGGAACTGTTCATGAAGCGGGGCAAGCCCATCGGCAAGGAAATCAACTCCGTGCACCCCAAGGTCGTGGAGGCGTTCATGCGCTACGACTGGCCGGGAAACGTGCGCGAGCTGGAGAATCTGGTGGAGCGGGCCTGCATTCTGGAAACAAGCTTCGAGCTTACGCCCGAGAGCATTCCGCAGGACCTCTTCGTACAGGACCGTTGCCCCGTATCGTTTGAAACGGATACGGAACTGCCTCTTGCCGAGGCCCGGCAGCAGGCCGTGGACCGTTTTGAGCGCCTGTACCTGACGCAGTTGCTGGCCTCCACCCGGGGAAGCATTGCCCAGACCGCAGAAAGGGCCGGCATTACCACCCGGCAGCTGCACAAGCTGATGACCCGGCACGGCCTGAAGAAAGAAATTTTTAAATAATTTTCCTTCTCTCCCGTGTGAGGTGGAGAAGAATAAGAACTCGTAGTTCCTGTGTGCCTATTCGGAACTGCGAGTTCTTTTTTTGTGTCTGGTGTGCGGAAAGGCTTGTCCTGACTGGCTTGCGCGCCCTGAACGGGAAGAGGAGGAAATCCGCAACTGTGCATGCGTTCAATAGTGTCGGAACTGGCAGTTCCTGCTATGTGTGGTGGCTGCGGCACATTCCTTTGTATTTCATATGTTTATCACTTTGGCCCGCTATATGCTCTATGCCAATCAGCGCAGATACGAAATGCACTGAGGCATCGTGGCACGGAGTGCCATACCAGAATGCCCTTCCGGACGCTTCAAGGGGAGGCGGGCGGAACGAGAACAGTTCATATATACACGCTGCCCTGAGCGCGGGGAAAACGCCGGGGCACACAGTACACAGGAAGAAAGCCATGTCTACCAAGCAGTCCATGTTTGCCCGTTTTGCAGCCATCCTTGTTCTTTGCGCCGTCTTTGCAGCCTTCATCGCTTCCGCACCGCAGGCCGCCCAGAAGGCCTACGCGCCCGTCGCCAGCACCGCCGCCAAGATCTCCGTGGGCCAGGATGTCACCTACACCGGCACCGTCGCCGAGCTGAACAACGAATATTTCCTGCAGCTTCCCGGTTCCGAAAAGTACTACAAGCTTGAGAACATCCACGACTACGACATGCTCGGCGCTGACGTCACCGTGAAGGGTGTTGTCGAACTGAAGAACCAGTCCGAAGCCGTGATCGCCGTGCGTGAATACCAGATCGTCGGTGGCAACCAGCCCGCCGCCGCTCCCGTGAAGCTCTAAGAATTACGACCCCATTGGCGGAGACGGCAACCTCCGCCTGCTATAGAGACTGCTGAACGGTGATCATGTGCGATGGCAACCGCACATGCCAGTCGGCGCGCAGGCAACCGGGTATGGTCCTCATCCTCCCCCTGACTGTCGCAGGTCGGGGCCCCCATACCCGAGCACGCCGGACGGAAAAACTCCACACCACTCAACAGACTCCTATGGACAAGCGCTCCCGAGGCAACTACGGGAGCGCTTCTTTTTTGCGCCGACTCGGGTATTTCTTTGAAATTGACAAATCCGCATATGCGGATATGATGCCGGCATGGAACATCTTGCCGAACAATTCAAGGCTCTGGCCGATCCCACCCGTCTGCGCGTGCTTCGCCTCCTGCTGCACGGGGAGCTGTGCATCTGCGACCTCATGGCCTCGCTGGCCCTGCCCCAGTCCACCATTTCCCGGCATATGGCCGTGCTCAAGCGGGCAGGCTGGGCGACAGGACGCCGGGGAGGCAAATGGGTCTATTACAGCCTCGCGGCCCCGCAGGGGCTGGTGGCGGAATCCCTGCTCCCGGTTCTGGGAGCCGTGTTGCCGGAACTGCCCGAAACCCGTGATGACGAGTCGCGGTATCAGGCGCATATGCAGACCAAATCCTCCGCCACCTGCGGAGACGGACATGGAGTGTCCTCATGAGTGCTTCCCCCGTGCGCAGACTGTCCTTTCTGGACAGATACCTTACCCTCTGGATCTTTCTTGCCATGTTTGCGGGCGTGGCCATCGGCTATTTCTACCCCGCTGTGCAGCACCTCGTGAACAGGGTGCAGGTGGGGACAACCAACATTCCCATTGCCGTGGGGCTGATCCTGATGATGTATCCCCCCCTGGCCAAGGTGCGCTACGAACAGCTGGGGCAGGTGTTCCGCAACGGAAGGGTGCTGCTGCTCTCGCTGGTCCAGAACTGGGTCATCGGGCCGGTGCTCATGTTCGGTCTGGCCATCTCGTTGCTGTCCGGGCAGCATGAATACATGGTGGGGCTCATCCTCATCGGTCTGGCCCGGTGCATCGCCATGGTCATTGTCTGGAACGAGCTTGCCCAGGGCGACAGCGAATACTGCGCGGGGCTGGTCGCCTTCAACTCCGTGTTCCAGGTGCTCTTCTTTTCGGTCTACGCGTATGTGTTCATCACGGTGCTGCCCGGCTGGTTCGGCCTGCAGGGCATGGCGGTGGACATCTCCATCGGGCAGATCGCCGAGAGCGTGTTCATCTACCTGGGCATCCCCTTCCTCGGAGGCATGTTCACCCGTCTGGTGGGCCTGCGCCTGAAGGGGCGCGAATGGTACGAAACGGTCTTCATTCCCCGCATCAGCCCGCTGACGCTGGTGTTTCTGCTGTTCACCATTCTGGTCATGTTTTCCCTCAAGGGGGACAAGATGGTGGAACTGCCCATGGACGTGCTGACCATCGCCGTGCCGCTGACCATCTATTTTCTGGTCATGTTCCTTGTCTCGTTCTTTCTTTCCTACAAGGCGGACGCCACCTACGAGCAGGCCGTCACGCTCAGCTTCACGGCCGCATCCAACAACTTCGAGTTGGCCATTGCCGTGGCCATTGCCGTCTTCGGCATCGACTCCGGTGAAGCCTTTGCCGCGGTCATCGGCCCGCTGGTGGAGGTGCCGGTGCTCATCGGGCTGGTGAACGTGGCGCTCTACCTGCGCCGCCGCTACTACCCGCATGTGGTGCACAGCCTTGGCAGCGTCTGCCACAGGCGTGCGCCCGGCGCGTAGCGTCATTCAGGGAGCAAGAGACACAACGGGGGCGGGAGAAACAGTTCTCCCGCCCCCTTCGCATGTGTGGTGAACGGTGCCGGCGGATGCTAGCGGTGGAAATAGATGTAGTTGCCCTTGTCGCAGTTCCAGTTGGAGTAGGTCACATCCAGCATGGGGGACCACCAGTATTGCACGGCCACCTTGGCGCCCTTGGGCAGCGGCTTGGCAAAGGCGATCCAGTTGCGTCCCGGCAGGGTGGTGTAGTCCGTGCCTGCCGTAAGAAGCGTGCCGTTCACGGACACGGCGCTCACTGCGCTGATGACCTGCCGGGCAAGGTAGATCACGTACTGTCCGGTCTGTCCCTCGTTCCAGTTCTCGCCGGAAATGAGCATGGAGTCCGTGGTGAGCTGCTCCGCGCCGTGGTCGAGGTCGCCCACCTGAATGACCTCGATGATGGAGGTTGCCTCGGATTCCCATGCCGGGGTGTCGCCAAAGAGTCCCCCGTTGCCCTGGTAGATGAGCAGCTTGCCGTTCAGATCGTTGAAGCCCGGAGTGTTCCAGCGGTGGGTGAGCATGTCGAGGCTGCCATCGTTATCCACGTCGGAGAGGCGCACGCCGCTGCCCCAGTCGCCGTACTTCGACTGCCAGTTGGGGACGCTGGTGCGCGGGGCGTACTGGATGACGAAGGGGGAGAGGAACCGGTACAGCGAGAAGCCGCCCCTGCCCTGTCCCATGTAGCTGTTGGAGGAGGTGGCGAGGGAGAACGACGGCTTGGTGTAGTTGCCGGGCTGCTGCAGGGCCGCTGCATAGTCGAAGCCGTTGCCGTAGTAGTTGGCGTCCATGCTGGTCCAGCCGGGCGTGGTGGCGATGGTGGCCCCCGTTCCGGTCTGCGAGCCGAGATAGATGCGGATGGGGGCGGACTGGAAGATGACGTCCATGAGGCCGTCGTAGTTGGTGTCGGCAAATTCCACGGCCATGGACACGAACGCATCGTCGGTCTTCCAGACGTTGTCCGCCGAGAAGGTGCCTCCGTTGTTGATGTAGATGCGTCCGGGCGTGATGAAGGGCGGGTTCTGGGGCGAATCCTGCGTGTCGCCCGTCTGTTCTTTCACCGTGTGCCGTGTGCGGGCTCCATTGCCGCTGCCGCATTCCTGCGTGGCAAAGCTTTCCACCTCGGGGATGGGTTCGCCGCCGGCCACGGCAAGGTCGAGGTCGCCGTCCCCGTCCATGTCGCCCAGGGCGCATCCGTAGGAGGGGTAGCCCGTGTCCGTGAAGGCGGGGGTGCGGCTCAGGTAGCTGGGCGGGCCCGCGTTGTAGTAGACCTTCACGCCGCCTCCCTCGTAGGCGAGATCCTTGCCGAGGAAGACCGAAACCGCCACATCCGGCCACCCGTTGCCGTCAATGTCCCCCACGGCCACGGTGCCGTGATGGTCCGTGTCCAGCGAGACCCAGCCCGGAGTGGGGGCAATGTTGTTGTTGCCGGAGTTGAAGTAGACCACCACGTTCTGGTTGGCCTTGTCGTTGCCCGCGGAAACGATCAGATCGTCAAATCCGTTGCCGTCGATGTCCGCAAGGGCCAGCCCCGTGCCCCACTGGCCGCCCGGGTCCAGGGCAAAGGGGTCGGTGGAGAAGTCTGGCGTGGCGGCATAGGGAACGGCCATGGCCGTCTGCCTCACGTCCGTGCGGTGGTGGCAGCCTGCAAGCAGAGCCGCCAGCAGCGTCAGGGTGGCCAGGGTGAGCATCGAACAGACAAACAGGCGACGGGGGCGGGGAGTGCGTCTCATATTGGGCTCCTGGTATGTGTTGTGCCGGTGAAAATGGTTTTTCCGACAGCCATAGGCTATTCCGCATGCGGTGACAACTGCGGTGTGC
>QKEJ01000061.1 GCA_003252375.1 Halodesulfovibrio sp. | reverse complement strand
TCCTGCTGGGCAGCTTCTATACCGTGTGCGTGCACCGCTACCTTGCGGGGACGCCGCCGGTGCCCCTGCGGCCGTACTGCCCGCAATGCGGCGCTGCGCTGCGCTGGCGCGACACCCTGCCGCTGGTCGGCTATCTGTTCCTGCGCGGCCGGTGCCGCGCCTGCCGCCGACCCATCGGTATCCGGTATCCCCTGCTGGAGATCACGTCCTGCCTCTGGGCCGCTCTCGTGGCCGTGCAGGTGGGGCCCTCGCCTCAGTGGGTGGTGCTGATGGCCGAGGGGGGCATTCTGATCGTGGCCTCCTCCATCGATGTGGAACGCTACCTGCTGCCGGATATCCTCACCCTGCCCGGCACCGGGCTGGCCGTTGCCGCCTCCGTGCTGGTCATGGGGCTGCCTCCCGTGCAGGTGGTGGGCGGCAGCCTTGTGGGCGCTGGGCTTTTCTGGCTGTTGCAGCGCGCCTACCGGGTGTGTGTGGGAACCGAAGGGCTGGGCACGGGCGACGTGAAGCTCATGCTCATGCTGGGCGCCATGTGCGGACTGGCCGGGCTGCCCGTGCTGATTACCGTGGCGGGCGTGGCCGCGCTGCTGGCGCACGGGGTGTGGATGCTGCTGCAGCGGCGCTACGCCGTGCAGGGCATGATTCCCTTCGGCCCCTTTCTTGCGCTGGGCGGCATGGTGCAGGTGCTGTGGGGCGATGCCGTTACCCGGCTGCTCTCGTGAGTGTCGCCGCCTTGTGGCGGTGGTCTTGCGCTGCCGGGCCCCATGGGTGCTAGCTCCATGATATTCCGCACGAAATGCTTGCCCTTCCGCGTTGCGCTTGGTACGTCCCCGTACAGTACGGGAGGCCTCGTTCCGCTATGCCGACTGTTCCGGGTTTTGGGCCGGGGCGGCGGCAGAGGACTCCAAGCCTATCAAGAGGAGGATGTGTATGCTCGCGATTCTCAAGTACAAGGCGGGCAATCAGACCAGCGTTCGTCGCGCCCTTGATCATCTCGGTATTCCGAACAAGATCACGGCCGATCCCGACGAAATCATGGCCGCACAGGGAATCATCTTCCCCGGAGTAGGCGCTGCCGGTCAGGCAATGGACGAGCTGGTGGCCACCGGTCTCGACCAGATTCTCAAGCAGGCCGTGGAAGCGGGCAAGCCGCTGCTCGGCATCTGCGTGGGATGCCAGATCATGCTGGACTATAGCCAGGAGAACGACACCAAGGCACTGGGCATTATTCCCGGCCAGTGCAATCTCTTCAATCCCGCGTGGGAGGAAGAGGACGGCACCCCCATCCGCGTGCCCCACATGGGCTGGAACAGGGTGACGCCGCGTAAGGTCTGCGAACTTATGCGGGGCATCGACACCGATGCCGAATTCTATTTCGTGCACAGCTACTACCCGGACCCCACGCCGGAATACGTGCTGGCGACCACCCAGTACGGGCATGAGATTTGTGCCATCCACGGAGGCCCCGGCCTCTGGGCCGTGCAGTTCCACCCTGAAAAGAGTGGCCGCCCCGGCCTGAAATTCCTGCAGAACTTCTATGCCTATTGCCGGGAGGCCGAACATGCTGAGTAAACGCATTATTCCCTGCCTCGACGTGCGCAACGGTGTGCTGACCAAGGGCGTGAAGTTCCAGGGCAACGTGGATATCGGCGACCCCGTGCTCACCGCCAAGAAATACTACGAGGAAGGCGCGGACGAGATCGTGTTCTACGACATCACCGCCTCGCATGAGGGCCGCGGCATCTTCCTTGACGTGGTGGAGAAGGTGGCGTCCACCATCTTCATCCCCTTCTCCGTGGGCGGGGGCATCAACAGCGTGGATGACATGCGTGACGCCCTGAACGCCGGTGCCGAGAAGATTTCCGTGAACTCCGGCGCGGTGAAGAATCCGGACATCATCAGCGAAGGAGCCGTGCGCTTCGGCTCGCAGGCCGTGGTGCTGGGCATGGACGTGAAGCAGGTGGAAAAGACCGAGGACATCCCCTCCGGCTACGAGATCGTCATCCATGGCGGCCGCAAGCACATGGGCATGGACGCCATCGAGTGGGCCAAGACCGCCGAAGCCCTGGGCGCCGGTGAAATCTGCGTGAACTCCATTGACGCGGACGGCACCAAGGACGGCTACGAGCTGACCCTGACCCGCATGATCGCCGAATCCGTATCCATTCCCGTCATCGCCTCCGGCGGTGCGGGCAACCCCAAGCACATGTACGATGCGCTGACCGAGGGCAAGGCCACGGCCGCGCTCATCGCCTCCATCGTGCATTACGGGGAATACACCATCCCGGACCTGAAACGGCAGATCAACGCCATGGGCGCAAAGATGCGCATGGTGTGGTAGCCTGACCCGGTACACGCAAAAGCCGCCCCTGCCGGGGCGGCTTTTTTGTGTGGGTGTCTCGGGGCTTGCAGCCCTGCGGCAACAGGCATAGCGTATCACCCGGCAGCACGGCATATGGCAGTGCCGTTGCCGTACTGGTGGGACTGCCCGCGGCAGGGGTTGCAGTATCTTCGGAGGCAGCATGTTCGACTACAGTTCCGCACACTGGGTATCATTTTTCATTGCGGCGTTTCTGCTGAATGTCGCACCGGGGCCGGACTTTGCGTTCATCCTGAGCCATACGGTCAAGGGGGGCAAGCGGGCCGGAGCGGCCGCCATGTTCGGCATCTGGACCGGAGCCTTCGGGCATGTGGTGCTGGCCGCGCTGGGGCTTTCCGCCATTATCGCGGCCTCGGCCACCGTGTTCGCCATGGTGAAGTGGGTGGGGGTCGCCTACCTGTTGTGGCTGGGCGTGCAGGCCCTGCGCTCGCAGGGGGATGCGCTGGATATCGCGGAGGGCGGGCCGTCTGCCAGCCTGTTTGCCGTGTACCGGCAGGGCGCGCTGATCGACCTGTTCAACCCCAAGGTGGCCACCTTTTTTCTGGCCTTTCTGCCCCAGTTCGTGGAGCCGGGAGCCGGACCCGCATGGATGCAGCTGCTGTTGCACGGCACGCTGATCATTGCCGTTGCCGCGCTGGTGGAGCCGCCGCTCATCTTTGTGGGCGACCGGCTGACCGGGCGTCTGCGCGAAAGCCGCCGCCTGCGCGTGTGGCTGGACCGGACCCTCGGCGGCGTGCTGGTGGGGCTGGGGCTGCGGCTGGCCGTCAGCGAGCGATAACACTGCCCGAGATGGCGACCTGATTTGGGACCTGTATATCTGGATGGCGGCATCGAGCCGTTGCGCAATCAACTTTCTGGAGGAACGTTCTCATGACCAAATGGTATTCTGCCCTGCTGGTGTGTGCGGTTGTCCTGTTTTCGAGTGTGGCCGTCCAGGCCCGCAGCTTTGAGGAAATTGTCGCCAGCGGCACGCTGCGCGTGGGCACCACCGGCGACTACAAGCCCTTTTCCTTCAACAACGAGGGCACGTATGAAGGCTTCGACATTGCCGTTGCCCAGCATTTTGCCGACCAGCTGGGGTTGACCCTCGAGCTGGTGCCCACCACGTGGCGGACGCTGATGGCGGACCTGCAGGCCGACAAGTACGACATCGGCATGAGCGGTATCACCCGCACCATCGCCCGTCAGAAGGACGCCCGCTTCTCGCAGGGGTATGTGATGTTCGGCAAGACCGTGCTGGTGCACACTGACAACGCCGCCCGCTTCGGCTCTTTGGCCGACGTGGACAAGGCCGGTGTGCGCATCGGGGTGAACCCCGGCGGCACCAATGAGAAGTTCGTCAAGGCGAACATCACCAAGGCCGAGGTGGTCATGTTCGAATCGAATCTGGCCATTCCCGAGGCAGTGGCCGCCAAGAAGGTGGATGTGATGATCACCGACAGCGTCGAGGCGCTGTACTATGCCGCCACTAACGCTAAGCTGGCCGCCCCGCTTGCCGACGCGCCCTTCACCCGCTCTGAACTGGGCTACCTGATGCCCGCCGGTGCCGAGCGCCTGCAGGATACCGTGAACTTCATGATGGACCAGATGATCCTGAAGGGCGACATGGCCGCCCTGAAGAAGCAGTATCTGCACATCGGCGAATAGCCCGGTTTGACTGACTGTATGCACGTGGCCCCCGCAGAATGCTGCGGGGGCCTTTCTGTTGGTGCAGGGGGGGGCGGATTATTGGCGCGTGGCGTTGCTCATGATCAGGGTGGGGAGTGTGCCGTTGTACAGTACGTGGTCAAGGAAGTTGATGGCGATCTGCTTGGTGGCGTTCACGGCCGGATTGGCTTCCGGGTAGTTGCGCAGGGCCAGTGTGGCGTTGCCGAAGGTTTCGTGCGTGATGGGCAGGCGGAGGAACGTGGTGGTGGAGCCATGGTGCTGTGCTGCGGTGGCGTTGAAGAAATGTTCCAGCCGCAGACGGAACAGGGATTGGCTGGGCTCAATGCGCAGTCTGGCGGCGTGGGGGTACGGGTCAAAGCCCTGACCGCCGAGCGCAGTGCTGTTCAGGGCAAGCCGGGCAATGGTGTTGCCGTAGGGGCCGTCCGACTGGCCGTACACCGTGCGCCCCATCTGGGTCATTAGGATCATGCCGCTGCACATGGCGCAGGGTTCGAGGGTGGTGTACAGCGTGTAGTCGCCAAGAAAGCGTATCCTGTTGTCACTTTGGAAGCCGGTGATGGTTCTGATTTCCCCGTGCTGCGAGCTGTTGCGGAGCGTGGAGACGCTGTTGCGATCCCAGCGGACGATTGCCCCGTTGTTGTCGACCAGAATGCCGCCGATGTTGTGGCCTCGTGAGCCTTGTCCGGTGGCGTTCTGCCAGTCGTTCATGACCACGCCAAACGCCGCGAGCATGTAGATTTCGTCCTGCTGCTGATTGAAGTTTCCGGGGGCTGCCTGCGCTGTGCACAGGGGGGCTGCGATGATGCCTGCAATGAGCAGGACGGCCAGGGTAACGCGTTTCATGAGGTATCTCCTTAACATATAAAAGGTTTTCCGCAATTCAGTATGGTGGAGCGGAATATACAAAGATAGTACGCCTATATATAGACTATACTATATTATAATATGCATGACGCCTGTGCACAGTGCTCATGTCTGGAGCAAACGGGCTGGCAGCGCGGGGTGCTTGCGGGAGCGGTTATTCCGGGGTAGGGTTCGCTATCGTTTAGTTGTTATCGGTATGCCCGTTATCTGTGGAGGGGCAGGCAATGCTGGAATACGATCTTGCGCACTGGGTATCCTTTCTTGCTGCCGCGTTCCTGCTGAACATCTCGCCGGGGCCGGATTTCGCGTTCATTCTCGGCCACACCATCCGGGGTGGGAAGCGGGCGGGCTTCGCCGCCATGCTGGGCGCATGGACCGGGGTATTCTGGCATATCGGGCTGGCGGCGGTGGGCTTGTCCGCCATTCTGGCCGCATCGGCCACCGTGTATGCGGCGGTGAAGTGGGCAGGGGTGGCCTATCTGTTCTGGATGGGCTGGCAGGCGTTGCGCTCGCGCGGCGCGGGGCTGGGTGTGCGGGAGGGCCGCGAGGTCGTGCCTCTGCTGGCCGTGTTCCGGCAGGGGCTGTACGTGAATCTGCTGAACCCCAAGACCACTACCTTCTTTCTCGCCTTTCTCCCCCAGTTCGTGGAGCCGGGCGCAGGCCCTGTGTGGCTGCAGCTGGTGGTGCATGGCCTGCTCATCAATGTGGTGGCGGCCATGGTGGAGCCGGTGATCATTCTGGTGGGGGATCGCCTTACCAACCGGCTGCGCGAAAGCCGTCGCCTGCGCGTCTGGCTGGACCGGGTGCTGGGGAGTGTGTTGATAGGGTTGGGGGTGGAGTTGGCAGTGAGTGAGGGGTAAGGAGGTGGGGATGACGGATTACGAGTGTGAGGTAGG
>QKEJ01000139.1 GCA_003252375.1 Halodesulfovibrio sp. | reverse complement strand
GCTTAGAAGGCAGATGCTCTATCCGACTGAGGTACAGGCGCGCATAGTTCTCCCGAACGGGAGGCTCAGACTTTTATACGAGGTCTGCGCTCCGGGTCAAGCCATAGGTTGCATAAAATGCCGCGCGCTGTTGGTCAGCGACGGGCAGGGCGCTGCCCGGGCTCCGCGTCTCACCAGGGGCATGGCGTGGCGGGCGACGCTAAACAGCGCTTGACGTGGTGCCCCCCATGCCCTAACGGCAAGGACATGAGCGAAACAGAGCGAAAGCATTTTCATACATACGACGAGTTTGAGGCCTATCTCCAGAAGCTGGGCCTCTTTCATATGGACATGTCCCTCGACCGCATCACCACGGTGCTGGACGAGCTGGAACTGCGCCGTCCCCCCTACGTGGTGGCCCATGTGCTGGGAACCAACGGCAAGGGCAGTACCAGCACCTTTCTTTCCTCGCTGGCGCAGGCCACGGGCCTGAACACCGGTCTGTATACCTCGCCGCACTTCACCTCCCCGCGCGAGCGGATCCGGGTGAACGGTCAGATGCTGGACGAGGAGGAGTGGTGCGACCTTGCCGACGACATCATGGAGGCGGGCGGACAGACGCTGACCTATTTCGAATTCCTGACCGTGCTGGCGGTGCTGGCGTTCTATGACTACGAGGTGGACCTTGCGGTCATGGAGGCCGGGCTTGGCGGCATGTACGATGCGACCAGCGCCGTGGAGAGCGACGTGACCGTGTACACGCCCATTGCCATGGATCATCAGCACGTGCTGGGGGAACGGCTGGAAGATATTGCCCGTGACAAGGCCGCAGCCATCCGGCGCGGCGTTCCCGTGGTCACCAATGTGCAGGAAGAGATCGCCCTTGCCGTGCTTCGCGATGTGGCGGCCCAGAAAAAGGCCCCGCTGCACATGGCGGCCGATCTGGGAACCATGCCGGAATCCCCCCGTTTCGGGCTTGCCGGTCCGCACCAGCAGGAAAACGCCCGTCTGGCGCTCGGGGCATTCAGGGTGCTTGTGGACGCGCACGGCTGGACTCCGCCGCCCATCATGGATTGGGACGACGTGAAGGAACTGGCGTTTGCCGATGCGTGGATCGCCGGACGCATGCAGCGGGTGGAGGCGCAGGCCGACCACCCCGCGCTGATTCTGGACGGTGCGCACAATCCGCACGCCTTTGCCGCCCTGCGTGAAGCGCTGCGGGCAGAGAACATTACGCCTGCCGCGGTCATCTTCGGCTGCATGCAGGACAAGGAGCTGGACGAGATGCTCCCCGTGCTGATGGGACTGTCGGATGGTCCCATCTTCCTGCCCCCCATCGTGGACAACGAGCGGGCCATGGCGCCGGAGGCTCTTGCGGAACGGCTCGGCGAACGGGCCCATGCATGCACCTCTCTGGGAGAAGCCCTGCGTCAGGCGCGCAAGGCGGCGCAGGAGAAGGATGTTCTGCTCTGCGGTTCCTTGTATTTGCTGGGCGAGTTCTTTACACTTCGTCCGAAATGTCTCGAACGGGAATGATGCCGCCCCGGCTTTCTGCCGGGGCATGAGCCGCTTTTCGGGTTTCGTGCCGCAGGCCGGTGCCCTCCAACGGAAAAGGAGCCTCTCGTGTCGCAATTGTACCGCGCATTGCCCTCGGTGGACCGGGCGCTTGATGCGCTTGCCGAATACGCCCCCGCCGCTCCCCGCAAGGGAGAGGTCGCCCTTGCCGCATTGCCCCGCGCCCTTGTGCGTGAGCATGTGAACGGCTTTCTGGATGTCTGCCGCGAGGAAATCCGCGAAGGCGTGTACAATGCGCCGGAACAGCTGAGTCTGCAGGCCCTGCTGCCGCGCATGGCGGCGCATGTGCGTGCCGCGTCCCGCCCCCATTTCCGGCGGGTGCTCAACGGCACGGGCGTGGTGGTGCACACCAACCTCGGGCGTTCGCTACTGGCGGACGTGGCTGTGGAGGCGGTGCGCGAGGCGTGCGCTCATTATTCCAACCTAGAATTCGACCTCGCCACCGGCGAGCGGGGCAGCCGCTACAGCCATGTGGAACGCATTCTCTGCCAGGTCACGGGCGCGGAAGCGGGACTGGTGGTCAACAACAATGCCGCCGCCGTCATGCTGGTGCTCGATACCCTGTGCAAGGGACGCGAGGTCATCGTGTCCCGCGGGCAGCTGGTGGAAATTGGCGGCAGTTTCCGTATTCCGGAAGTGATGGAAAAAAGCGGGGCGCGCCTGCGCGAGGTGGGGGCCACCAACCGCACGCACCTGCGTGACTACGAGAACGCCATTACCGAGGAAACCGCTGCGCTCCTGCGCGTGCACACCTCCAATTACCGTATCGTGGGCTTCCACAAGGAGGTCACACTGGATGAGATGGTGGCCCTGGGGCGCAAGCACGGCCTGCCGGTACTCGAAGACCTCGGCAGCGGCAGCTTCCATGATTTCACGGCCCTCGGGCTTGGCGATGAACCCACGGTCCAGCAGGTTGTGGCCGCAGGCCCGGACGTGGTGACCTTCTCGGGCGACAAGGTGCTGGGCGGTCCGCAGGCCGGGATCATCGTGGGCCGCAAGGAATGGATAGACCGCATCAAGAAGAATCCCATGAACCGCGCCCTGCGTATCGACAAGATGACCCTTGCCGCGCTGGAGGCGACCATGCGACTGTATGTCGATCCGGAGCTGGCCCGGCGCAGCATCCCCACGCTGTCCATGGTGACCGCCACGGCCGAGGAACTGCGCCGCAGGGCCCGCCGGCTGGCAGGCCGCATCAGCCGTGATTTGGGAGAAGCCTTTACGGTGACCATGCAGGATGGTGCCTCGCGTGTGGGCGGGGGCTCCTTCCCGGAACGGGATCTCCGGACCACGCTGGTCCGGGTGACGCCCCGGGATTTTTCGGCCACCGAGCTCAAGCAGCGGCTGCTGGATACGGATCCGCCGCTGGTGGGCAGACTGGAAGAAGACGCGTTCTGCCTTGATCCGCGCACGCTTTCCGACGGGGAATTCCCCCTCGTGAGCATGGCGTTGGAACAGGCCGCAACCCGGTAGAAACAGAACAGGAAAACCGCGTAACGAATATGCCGGCCCCGCGCCGGCTGGAGCATATGGCATGACCGAGAAACTGGAACATACCCCCAAGAGCTGCTGGGAAGTCTACGGCGACGAGGCGAACCTTGCCGCCATGGAAGCGCTGGCAGCCCGGTATATCGATTTCATTTCCACCTGCAAGACCGAGCGCGAAACCATCGACTACGTGGTGGAGCGGCTGCGCGCCGCAGGGTACACCACCAATTTCGGCCATGATCTTGTGTACCGCGTCTTCAAGGGCAAGACCATCTTCATCGCCCGCAAGGGGCAGCGTCCCCTGTCGCAGGGCATGCGCCTGCTGGGTGCGCATGCGGATACGCCGCGTATCGATCTCAAGCAGCATCCGCTGTACGAGACCTGCGGTGTGGGGCAGGCCAAGACGCACTATTACGGCGGCATCCGCAAGCATCAGTGGTTTTCCCGTCCGCTTGCTCTGCACGGCGTGGTCGTGCGGCAGAACGGCGAGGTGGTGAAGGTGCACATCGGTGAGGATGCGGGGGACCCGGTTTTCGCCATTGCGGATCTGCTGCCGCATTTGGCCCAGAATCAGGCCAAGCAGGTTCTTTCCGATGCCTTCGAGGCCGAGAAGATGAACATCATCCTCGGTCATCGGCCGGTGGACGAGGTGAAGGACGAGAACGGCGAACCGGCCAAGGATTCGCCCAAGGAGCGGGTCAAGCGACGGGTGCTGGAGCTTCTCAACGCCAAGTACGGCATTACGGAGGAGGACCTCTATTCGGCCGAACTGCAGGCCGTGCCTGCCGGTCCTGCCCGGGTGGTCGGCCTTGATGGCGCGCTGATCGGCGGTTACGGACAGGATGACCGCATCTGCTGTTTCGCCGGTCTGGAAGCCCTGCTCGCAGGCGAGGCACCCGAATACACGCAGACCCTGCTGCTCTGGGACAAGGAGGAGATCGGGTCGGAAGGCTCCACGGGGGCCAAGTCCCGGTTCTTTGAATACTGCGTGGAGGACCTCATTCAGGCATGGACTCCGTCGGCACGGTTCAGCGACGTTATGCTGAACACCCGTGCCGTTTCCGCAGACGTGCACGGGGCCATGGATCCCGACTATCAGGACCTGCACGAAAAACTCAATTCCGCCACCATCGGCTTCGGCCCATGCTTCTGCAAGTTCACGGGGCATCGCGGCAAGTACGAGGCCAACGACGCCCACCCCGAATACGTGGGCTGGCTGCGCGGCGTGCTCAATGACGCCGGCGTTCCGTGGCAGATGGCCGAGCTTGGCCGCGTGGATCTGGGCGGCGGGGGTACCGTCGCCATGTATCTGGCCGCGTACGGCATGGATATCATCGATTTCGGTCCTGCCATCCTGGCCATGCACAGCCCCTTCGAACTTGCCAGCAAGGCGGACCTGTACGCCACGGTCAAGGCGTATTCGGCCTTCATGCAGGCCTAGAAACTGTACGGGCGGCTCCCTGCGGGGCCGCCTTTTTCATGCCCGCGAATAATAATGCGGCTACACGGGGCTATCATTCCGCTTTGCGGCAGGCTTGCGTAGCGTTGATCCCACAAGGAGACACCTGAGATGATCAATTTCCAATTCCATATGCCCACCCGCATTATCTTCGGCCCCGGCAAGCTGAACGAACTGGGGACCACCCCGTTTCTTCCGGGCAGGCGGGCGCTTGTGGTCATCAGCAGCGGCGGCTCCATGGTGACCCACGGCTACATGCAGCTTGTGCAGACCCTGCTGGCCCAGAACGGGGCGGAGTCCGTGGTTTTTGACAAAATCCGGCCCAGTCCCGTTGTGGAGCATGTCATGGAGGGAGCGGCCCTTGCCCGTGAGGAGCATTGTGATTTCGTCATCGGCCTCGGCGGCGGCAGCGCCATTGATTCGGCCAAGGCCATCGCCCTGATGGCGGTCAACCCGGGCTCCTACTGGGACTACATGCCCAGCGGCTCCGGAGGCAGACAGGTGCCGTCCGAGCGGGCCCTGCCCATCGTGGCCATTCCGACCACGGCGGGCACCGGCACCGAGGCGGATCCGTGGACGGTCATCACGCGGGAGCAGACGCGGGAAAAGATAGGCTGGGGCAACGATTCCACCTATCCCGTGCTCTCCATCGTTGATCCCAGGCTCACACTGACCGTGCCTGCGCGCATGACGGCCATGACCGGCATGGACGCCTTTTTCCATGCCGTGGAGGCGTATGTCTCCAGGGCTCAGCAACCCACCAGTGATCTGCTGGCGCAGCAGGCCGTGAGTCTGATCACCTCGTTCCTGCCGCAGGTCGTTGCCGACGGCAGCAGCATTGAGGCCCGCACCATGCTGTCATGGGCCTCCACGGCAGGGGGGGTATGCGAATCGCTGTCCTCGTGCGTATCGCAGCACTCCATGGCGCACGCACTGTCGGCCTTCTACCCGGACATCCCGCACGGAGCGGGACTGGTCATGCTTTCGGTAGCCTACTTCCGGTATCTGAGCCGGTATGTTCCGGCGCGTATGGTGGATTTGGCCTACTTCATGGGGGTGGATGTGGATTCCCTGCCTGAAAAGGATCAGCCCTTTGCCTTTGTGGGAGCGCTGGAAAACCTTATCCGGCAGGTTGGTCTTGAGGATCTCAAGCTTTCCGACTTTGGCGTCAGGCGGGAAGACATGCCGAAGCTGGCCAAGAACGCCCTCGAAACCATGGGGGGGCTGTTCAATCTGACCCCCACGCAGATGAACGAACGGGTGGTTACGGAGATATTCGAGGCCGCCTACACCTAACATGGAGTCCCAGAAACGCAGGAAGCCC
>QKEJ01000165.1 GCA_003252375.1 Halodesulfovibrio sp. | reverse complement strand
ATGAGGGAGGCCTTGACCCCGGGGTTCTGCGGGTCGTTGTTGATGATGTTGACGAGCCCGTCAATGGTGGTGCCGTTGGCAACGGTCAGGGTGCGCTGGGTGCCCTTGTAGGTGTACTGGAATGTCTGGTTGCCACCGGAGGTGTTCACCTGCGTGGACTTGTCCGCAAACCCGGTGTTGAAGGTCCACATGGCGTTGCGGGCCAGCTGGCCCACGGCGATCTTGTAGACCCCCTCGGAAGCCGCAGAGTCGACCGTGGCCGTGGCGACGGTCTCGAACGAACTGGAGGCGGACTTCGCAAGGAACTCCGACATGGTGTCCATGCTCTGGACAACAGACTGGAAGTTCTGGATTTCCGTATTGATTTCACCGAACGCATCGACACGCTTCTGCCAGTCGGCTTTCCAAAGCGTCATGCGGTTCATCTGGATGGACTCGACCTTCTTGAGTTGGTCGATCATCGTATCGAAATCGGTTCCGGAAGCCAGACCGGAGAAGTGGATTCCACCAGAAATTGTATCAGCCATACTACACCTCGGGCAGTTTTTTCCCAGACAGAGTTATCCAACACATTGCTTGCAAGCCGGGTGCCATTCGGGCACGGGACTCGGTCCGGGGGGCGCTGCCTCTGCAAGTATCATCGGCACGCACAGGAAAACCTTTAGGTATGCGGTGTAGCGGGGAGGGGACGGGGCTTTCGGGGGATCAGTCGTGCGTCAGCCGGTGCAGGGTGGAGCGTGCGCCGGAAGGGTCCATGCCCCTGGCGGCGGCGATGGTGTCGAGGTTCTCCTCTGCATCGCAGGGCCGTATGTACTGCGGGACGACCGGGTCCATGGAGTAGTCGGCCAGGACGGCGAGGTCGAGCAGGGTTTCCGGGGCCGGATGGTTGAACCGTGCAGGCAGGATGCGGGCATCGGGGCAGTGCCCGGCAAAGAAGTCGAGGTTCTTGTGTACGCCCGTTCCCAGCAGCAGTCCCGGAGCGGAGTCCGTTATGCGCTTTGCCGCATCCTCAAGGGAGGCGGCATCGGCTGCGCAGAAGGGGACGGGGGAGCCCTGCGTATCCGTGCCCGAAAAGCCCTGCAGATGCACGAGGCCGCGCCGGGCATGGGTGAGTGTCCATACCGGCGTGTCCGGGTGGGTGCGTGCGGCGTCGGCGGCAAGGGCGTTCATGTAGCCCAGGCCCGCCATGGGCAGCCCGAGGGGGCGGGCAAGACCGAGGGCGGTGGACAGGACGAGCCGCAGCCCGGTGAAGGAACCGGGGCCGTTGACCACGGCGATGCGTCCGATGTCGGTCAGGCGCATCTGCATGCGGGCAAGGCCGTCCAGAATGGCCGGCACGAGGATGCGCATGCCCTGCCGGGGGGTGAACCACTCCTGCGAAAGGAGCAGTTCTCCGGCGGTGCCGCACACGACCTGCATGCGCGCTTCTGCGCCGTTCAGGACAAGGATGGGGCTAGAGGCGGCGGACATCGTTGAACGTGGCCCAGAGCATGAGGGTGACAAGAAGCAGGATGCCGATGCGGGTGGATATCTCCACCACGCGGGGGGGCACGGGACGCCTGAAGATGGTCTCGAAGAGCAGCATGACGATGTGGCCGCCGTCCAGCACGGGAACGGGCAGCAGGTTGAGCAGGCCCAGGTTCACGCTGATGATGGCGGCAAGGGCCAGAACGGCGGCAACGCCGTATTCCGTCTGCTGGCTGACCATCTGGGCGATCATGATGGGGCCGCCCACGTTGTCCATGGGGACCACCCGCTGGATGATCTTTGCAAAGCCCTGCGCCGTTATGCCGATCATGTCCCAGGTCTGTTCAAGACCGGCGATGGCTGCGGAAGCGCCGTTGAGCGGAACGGAGATGGTTCTGCCAGAGGCGGCAATGCCGATGAGGTAGCTTTCCTCGTCCTCGCCGAAGATGTTCTTGCGGGAGAGACGTTCCGGAACCACGTTGATGGAGAGCATCTGCCCGGCTCGGTCGACAGTGATGGTAATTTCCCTGCCACCGCTTTTTCCGATGGTGTCGGCCACGTCATTCCAGTAGGCGATGTCGCTGCCGGCGATGGTGAGAATGGTGTCCCCCTTCATGAACCCGGCAACGGCTGCGGGGCTGCCGGAGCGCACGTCGCCTATTTCCGGAGCCACGAACATCTGGCCTTCGGCCCAGAACAGTCCCCAGTAGATGAACAGGGCGAGCAGCAGGTTGGCGAGGGGGCCGGCCACAATGACGCACATGCGGTGCCACGTGGGACGCTTGATGAAACTTTCTGCGTAGGTGAAGCCGCCGGAAAGGTCGTTCTCCTCGTTCTCTCCGGCAAGGGAGACATAGCCCCCGAGGGGAATGGCCGAAAGGCGGTATTCCGTCTTGCCGCGGCGCAGCTTGTATATGACCGGACCGAAGCCCAGCGAGAAGGCGCGGACGCCGATGCCGAACAGACGGGCTACGGAGAAGTGGCCGAGTTCATGGAAGAAAATGAGGCCGCCGAGGACAAGGATGATGGCTATGGCGCTGGTCATGTCGAAAATGTGCTCCGTTCTTCAGGGTGGGGTCAGGCCGCCCATTCGCGCACGCGGGCGCGGGTAGCAGCGTCAAGCGCTTCTATGTCGTCAAGGGAGGCAGGGGCGGAACCGTCGTGGGCGCCCATGGCTCGTTCGATGAGTTCGGGGATGGCGAGGAACGTGATACGGTCCTGCAGGAAGCGTTCAACAGCCACCTCGTTGGCGGCGTTGAGCACGACGGGCAGGCCGCATCCCCTGCGCAGGGACTCGCGGGCCAGTTCAAGACATGGAAAGGAGGATATGTCCGGTTCCTCGAAGGTCAAGGGGCCGCACTCCACCAGATTGAGAGGAGGCACCCCGGTCTGGAGCAGACGCGGCCAGCCGAGGCAGTAGCCGATGGCGATACGCATGTCCGGAGGGCCCATGTGGGCGATCTGCGAGCCGTCGGTATACTCCACCAGGGAATGGATGATGGATTGCGGGTGGACAACCACCTCGATCTTCTCCAGCGGCAGGCCGTAGAGGTGGTATGCCTCTATGACCTCAAGCCCCTTGTTCATGAGTGTAGCCGAATCGATGGAAATCTTTGATCCCATGCTCCAGTTGGGGTGCGCCAGCGCCTGCGCCCTGGTCACGGTCCGGAGTTCGTCCCGGTTGCGTCCCCTGAAGGGACCGCCCGACGCCGTCAGCACGATGCGGCGCACCGTGGCGCCGTCATGTCCGCACAGGGCCTGGAAAATGGCGTTGTGCTCGGAATCCACGGGCAGCAGCGATGCCCCCGAGGTACGGCACAACTCGCGGATGAACTCACCGGCAAGCACCAGTGATTCCTTGTTGGCCAGGGCAATGACCTTGCCTGCCCGTGCGGCGGCGGCAGTGGCGTGCAGGCCGGCGGCTCCCACCTGGGCCGAGAGCACGGTGTCCGCTGCGTCCAGCGCGGCCATTTGCGCGTAGCCTTGCGCCCCGATCAGGATCTCCGGGGAATAGCCGGCAGGCAGCATCTGGCGCAGGGCATTGGCGGCCCGGTCGTCCAGTACGCCGAGATAGGCGGGGCGCCATTCGGCGGCCTGTTCGGCCAGCAGGGGCACGTTGCGGGCGCCTGCGAGGCCGAGGACCCGGAACATCTCCGGCTGCTCCCGCAGCACCTGCAGGGCGCTGGTCCCTATGGAACCGGTGGAGCCGAGCAGGACCACGGAGCGGGGAAAACGCTCCGCCCATGCGTCGCCCGGAAGCGGGGAAATGTACTGTATCATGCCGTGGTCCGCCCTGCCGTGCTAAGGCCGAGGCCGATGTCGGTCATGGTGGTGAAGAGCAGGCGGATATCGTCCTCGGTGGTGCGGTGGTTGGCGATGCACAGCCGAACGGCGGCCTTGCCGCCGATGCGCGCGGGAGTGAGGAATCCCACGCCGCTGCGCTCCAGTTCCGCAAGGATGTCGATATGCAGCTGGTCCAGCGCATCCTGCGACCACGTGGGGTGGTCCTCAGGCAGGAAACGGGCGCAGGCGATGGAAAGGTCGGCTTGCGCGGCCGGTTCCCAGTGCGGGGACTCGGAGGCCAGCGTCAGGAAAAGCTGGGCCATGCGGCAGTTGCGGTCCACGATGGCGGCAAGACGGTCCGTCCCGTAGGTGCGCATGGTGAACCAGAGCTTGAGGGCCCGGCCCTGCCGCGAAAGCTGGAAATTGGTGTTTTTCAGGTCCCAGTCGGATTCCTGTCCGAGATAGGCGGCCTTGGCCCTGAATGTGGCCTTCTGCTGTGCGCTGCTCTTGAACAGGGTTATGCCGCATTCGAGCGGGACAAAGAACCACTTGTGCGGGTCAACGCAGATGGAGTCCGCCCTGTGGATGCCGGAAAGCTTGTGGCGGTGGGTTTCCGAGAGCAGCGCCGCGCCGCCGTAGGCTGCGTCCACATGGAGCCACATGCCCTGTTCCTCGCAGAAGTCGGCCAGTTCGTTCAACGGGTCGATGGTGCCCGTGGACACGGAGCCTGCCTGCGCCACGACGCAGAAGGGGTGCATGCCATTCCGGCGGTCTTCCTCCACCATGTCGCGGAGCACGTCGAGGCGCATGCGGAACTGGTCGTCGGAGGGGACGCTGCGGACGTGGTCATGCCCTATGCCGAGCAGCATGGCCGAGCGGGAGATGGACATGTGTCCCTGATCGGAGGCGTACAGGGTGATGGGGCGTTCCATGCCCTGGAGTCCCTTTTCGGCAACACCGGGGACGTGGGCCTGCCGGGCAACGGTAATGCCCATCAGGTTGGCAACGGTGCCGCCCGAAACAAGGGTGCCGCCCCAGCCTTCACCGTAGCCGAACAGTTCGGCGAACCAGGTGAGCACGATGTTTTCCAGTGCAGTGGCAGCCGGGCCGCCCTTGAACGAGAGCGGAGCCTGGTTGAACCCCACGCTGAGCAGTTCGCCGAGAGTGCCTGCAGGGGCTGGGCTGGTGGTGATCCAGGCCAGGAACCGGGGGTGGCCGATGCGGGTGTTGACCGGTGAAAATGCGGCCAGCACCTCGTCCAGCACCGTGTCCGGATCGTGCCCCGTTCTGGGAAGCTCGGCGGGGAAGGAGCCGCGTACCGCCTCGAAGGTGGTCTGCGCGACAACCGGCTCCCTGCCGATGTTGCGGATGTGGTCGCCAATGATCTGCGCCACGCGATCGAGATGATCGTCCAGGTGCTCCAGATCCAGTGAGTAGTTGTCCGGCGTGCGGGTCATGGACGGTGTCCTGTTAGTGCCGTTGGTTCTAGAAGAACGTATAGAGCTCGCGTGCGAGGGCATAGGTCGGCAGCGCGAGCAGGATGGAATCTATTCTGTCCAGAATGCCGCCGTGTCCCGGCAGCATGGTCCCGGAGTCCTTGACGCCGAGGGTGCGCTTGAGCGCGGATTCGAAGAAGTCTCCCAGCTGCGAGGCGGCGTTCAGCAGGATGCCAAGCACCACCCAGGCCCACCACGGAGCCACGCCGAACGTGCAGCCGATGCCCAGGCAGACGGCTATGCACAGCAGCATGCCGCCCGCGGAGCCTTCCCATGTCTTCTTGGGGCTGACGCCGGGCCAGATCTTGTGCTTGCCGAAGTTGCACCCCGCGTAGAAGCCGCCGATGTCCGAGGCAAAGCTTGCCAGCAGGATAAGGCCGATCTCCAGCGTGGAAAAGCCCAGCACAAGCTGGATGAGCATGGGCAGATAGAGCAGTCCGGCCGTGATGGTCTGGGCCTGTTCGAAGCGTGCGCCCTGCGGATCGCGTGTGCCGAATTCGATGAGGAAGCCGAGGCTGCCCACCCAGAAGCCGCCGATGATGCAGGCGACGATGAGATGAAGGCTGCCGATGAAGGCGCCGTACAGCAGGAGCGTGCCGAGCAGGCAGCCGATCAGTTTGCTGGCCATGCGGTCCCTGCCGGGCCAGAACATGGAATAGAATTCGTACTGTCCCAGGCCGGATACGATGATCATGGCGGCGAGCAGGGCCCAGCCGCCGACGAGCAGGGCTGTGATGAGGAAGGGAAGAACGATGATCGCTGTAATCCAGCGTTGCTTGTGGGAATCGGTCATGCCTTGATCTGGTCTCCGGTCTTGCCGAACCTGCGTTCGCGGTTCGCATATGCTGTGAGGGCGGAACGGAATTCGTCCACACTGAAATCGGGCCAAAGGGTGCTGGTGAAATGAAACTCGCTGTACGCGTGCTGGTAGAGCAGGAAGTTGGAAAGCCGCAGCTCGCCGCTGGTGCGGATCATCAGGTCCGGGTCGGGCTGCCCGGCGGTGTAGAGGTGCTGCGACAGGACGTCCTCGTTGATGTCCTCGGCAGAGACTCCGGCCAGAATGGCGGCGCGTACGGCCTGTACGATTTCCCCCCGTCCGGAATAGTTCAGCGCAAGGTTGAGCGTCATGGCCGTATTGCCTTCCGTCTTGCGCATGGCGTGTTCAAGGGCCTTGCGGGCGGGGAAGGGCAGGGCGCTGATGTCGCCGAGCACCATGAGGCGGATGTTCTGCTCCATCAGGCTGGGCAGCTCTTCACGCAGGAAGGTGACCAGCAGTTCGAACAGGTAGGTCACTTCCTGCTTGGGGCGGGCCCAGTTCTCGCTTGAAAACGTGTACAGGGTCAGGTGGCGTATGCCTATGCTGCGGGCCTCGCGGACGATGGTCCGTGCCGTTTCGGTGCCGGCCTTGTGTCCGTGCGTGCGGTCCAGCCCCTGCGCCGTGGCCCATCGGCCGTTGCCGTCCATGATGATGGAGACATGCCGTGGCAGGTGGTCTGGTGGGGTCCAGCCGGACCGGGGTTCCGTAGTCAACGCTAACCTCTTGAAATGGTGCAAAAAATTCTTTGTTTCAAACGATAAAGCATACGGTTTTTCGCAGGGGCAGTCAAGAACAGTCGGCAGTTCCCGGGTTTGCGGCGGTGTGGTGCGGAGGCGGAGTTGGCAGGGCGGGGTGCCAATGAAGAACGGGACCCCCACCCATGTGGAGATCCCGGCTCGGAAATGATCTGATTTGTTGTTTGGGGCCAGGGCCTTTAGCCTGCAAACTCAAGTGTTACAGTTGGCTGAAGGTTGCTACGAAACATGCTTCCTAACCTTGACTATAGAATAACAGCTTGCGACGGCGTGTCAAGCGATTGGTTGCAATCTCCGACAATCCCGGCGGCACGGTGTCTCAGACATGGTCATGGGCTGCCCGATACTCGTGCCGCCTTTGTTCTGCGTGTTGGCGGAAAAGTTCTAACCATGCCGTAATGCGGGAGAAAAATAGGTTGCATACCTGCTTTCCGAGGGGTAGTAGGTACTTACTGTTTTCGACAGCCCTGACGACATTCTCTATCGGGAGCGGGCATATCCTTGCGGATATGCTTCCTGCCAGAGGGGAGAGCGGCCCGACACACCTGCCTATCGTTGATCATGCCGGACCGCAGCCATGCCGTTCAGAGCCTTGCCTGCAAGGATTCTATTCGGAGGTTGCCATGCGTGAAGATCGATCCGGTCTCGTATCGTTCGCGATACGTCCGGCCCTGTTTTCTATTCTGAAAGCAGGGTATTCCAAATCCCAATTAACCCGTGACATCTGTGCCGGACTCACTGTCGGCGTTGTGGCGCTGCCTCTGGCCATGGCGTTTGCCATTGCCTCGGGCGCGCCGCCGGAGCGCGGTCTTTTCACCGCCATCGTGGCCGGTACCCTCATTTCGCTGCTGGGGGGCTCACGGTTCCAGATCGGCGGCCCCACGGGAGCCTTTGTGGTTATCGTGGCCGGTATCATTGCCCGGCACGGATACGAGGGGCTGGTCGTGGCCACGCTCATGGCCGGCGTCTTCCTCATGCTCATGGGCTTCTTCAAGCTCGGCAAGGTGCTGCAGTTTATTCCGTATCCCGTGACCACAGGGTTTACCGCCGGGATCGGCCTGTATATCTTTTCCGCGCAGATCAAGGATCTGCTCGGCCTGCAGATAGGGGCGCAGCCTCCGGAATTCATCGGCAAGCTGGAAAGCTGCGTTGCCGGAATCGGCACCATGCAGGACGGGGCCATCGTGGCCGGAGCCGTGACCATTGTCGCCATGCTGCTGGTGCGCCGTTTCTGTCCCCGCATCCCCGCGCACATTGTGGGGATTGTTTCTTCCATGCTCGTGGTCTGGCTGGGCGGGTTTGATGTGGAAACCATCGGCTCCCGGTTCGGCGGCATTCCGGCAACCCTGCCCGAATTCTCCCTGCCCCATAATATTCCGGCGCTCATGGCGACCATGCTGCCCGATGCCGTGGCCATCGCCTTGCTGGCGGGCATCGAATCGCTGCTCAGTGCCGTGGTGGCGGACGGCATGACCGGAGAGCGGCATGAGCCTTCCACCGAACTCGTGGCGCAGGGGATTGCCAACATTGCCTCCAGCCTGTTCGGCGGCATTCCGGCAACAGGAGCCATTGCGCGCACGGCGACCAACATCCGGGCCGGTGCGGCGTCGCCTGTTGCCGGTATCATTCATGCCGGTACCCTGGCGCTGTTCATGGTCTGTCTGGCCCCCCTTGCATCGCTCATTCCGCTGGCAAGCCTTGCGGGCGTGCTCTGCATCGTGGCCTGGGACATGAGCGAGGTGCACAAGTTCGGCCGCTTGCTGCGGGCCCCCCGTTCCGACGTGTTCGTGCTGGTGACCACCTTCCTGCTGACCGTGCTGGTGGACCTGACCGTGGCCGTGCAGGTGGGCGTGGTTCTGGCGGCGCTGCTCTTCATGCGGCGCATGAGCGAGGTGGGCAACCTGCGCCTTGGTGGTGCCGCAGAGGGCATGAACGGCCAGCTTTCCAATGTCTCGCGCGCCGCCTGTGAACTGAGCGCCTTTTGTCCCTCGTCCGTCATGATTTACGAGATTGAGGGGCCGTTCTTCTTCGGCGTGGCGGAGCGCTTTCTGAATGTCCTGCATTCCCTGCGCGAACCGCCCAAGGTTATCGTCATCCGCATGGACAACGTGCCGACCATCGACGCCACCGCCATCCATGCGCTGGAGGCGTTCATCGCCCGGGCGCACAAGATGCACATTCAGCTGGTGATCTGCGGGCTGCAGCCGCGGGTGCGCCGTGTGCTCGACAAGATCGGGACCCTCGGCAAGATGGCTGACGGCAATCTGCATGACGACCTTCCGGCGGCCATGCACCGGGCCGAGAATCTGGCACTGAGCGCCATGTAGGCACTCTGTCTTTTCGAATGCATAAAGGGGGAAGCCGTTGGCTCCCCCCTTTCTTTTTGCGGTGGCGGGCGGTTGTGCTTGTGACGTGCTCCGGATGCGGCTACAGTGAAAGGCCTCTGTGACACGCCTGTAACGCCGGGAGAGACCATGATCCGATACCTGAGGGAACCCGTAAACGGCCTGACGCACTGCATAGGAGCCGTGCTTGCGGTGCTGGGGACCGTGCTGCTCCTTGTGCGTGTGGCCTCGCCCGCACTGCCGTGGCATATTGTCACCTTTGCCGTGTTCGGAACGGGTATGGTGCTTCTGTATACGGCCAGCACGCTGTACCACTGGCTGCCTCTGTCGGAGAAGGGCGTGCGCCTGCTGCGGCGTATTGATCACTCCATGATCTTCATCTACATCGCCGCGACCTATACGCCCATATGCCTCATTCCCCTGCGTGGTCCATGGGGCTGGAGTCTCTTCGGCGTTGTCTGGGGGGTGGCCACGCTGGGCATTCTGGCCAAGATCTTCTGGTTTGGCGCTCCCCGCTGGCTTTCCACAGGTATTTACGTGGGCATGGGCTGGCTGGCCATTATCGGAATCTATCCCCTTGTGCAGTCCCTGGAGACCGGGGCGCTGATCTGGCTTGGTGGCGGCGGCGTTCTCTACAGCATCGGGGCCGGCATCTATGCCTGCAAGCGTCCCAATCCGTTTCCCCGCTGGTTCGGGTTTCACGAAATTTTCCATGTGTTCATCATGGGGGGCAGCTTCTGCCATTTCATGGTCATGTACGGCTATGTAAGCAACTGCACTGCCTAGCTGCATTTGTGACGGCTGCACGCGTGGCATCTTTGTGACGATGGGCCTACATCATGGTCTATGGAGGGCGCATGGGGATTGCAGGAGATATCGTCATTCTCGTGGTTGCCGGCATGCTGGGTGGGCTTGTCGCCCAGATGCTGCGCCAGCCGCTTATCCTCGGCTACATCCTGGCCGGTGTCTTGGTAGGGCCGTACACCGGCGGCATCACGGTTTCGGGCATCCATGACATTGAACTGCTTGCCGAGATAGGGGTTGCCCTGCTGCTCTTCGCCCTCGGGCTCGAGTTTTCTCTTCGTGACCTGCGGCCTGTCCGGTTCGTCGCACTCCTGGGCACACCCGTGCAGATCATACTCTGCATGGGGGCCGGATATGGCGTGGGAGTGCTGGCCGGATGGGACGATGTGCCCGCACTGTGGTTCGGCGCCTTTGTGTCCCTTTCCAGTACCATGGTCATTCTCAAGACACTCGAAAGTCAGGGCTGGCTGGGTTCCCTGTCCAGCCGGGTCATGATCGGCATGCTCATCGTGCAGGATCTGGCCGTGGTGCCCATGCTTATCATCATGCCCAAACTGGGCCATGCGAGTTCCGGGATGGCTGATCTGGGCTGGGCAGCGGTGAAGGCCTCTCTTTTCATTGCGGGCATGACCATCATGGGCACCAGAATCATGCCGCGCATCCTGAGGCTTATTGCCCGTTGGAACTCCAGGGAGCTCTTCATGCTCGCCTGCAGCGGCATCGGACTCGGGATTGGATACGGCACCTATCTGCTGGGGCTCTCCTTCGCCTTTGGCGCGTTCGTGGCGGGCATGGTGCTGAGTGAATCCGACTATGGGCATCAGGCGCTTGGGGACATCATCCCCCTGCGCGACTTGTTCGGCCTGCTCTTTTTCGCCTCAATGGGCATGCTGGTGGACCCGCGGTTCATCGCAGCGCATTGGGGAACAGTGCTGTGGCTTTCCGTGGTCGTCTTTGCGGTCAAGGGAGTGGTGTGTGCCTGCATCGGGCGGGGATTCGGCTACGGGAACGTGGTGCCGCTGGCCATGGGCCTGGGCATGTTCCAGGCAGGGGAACTTTCCTTCCTGCTGGCCCGGGTCGGGGTGGACAGTGGGAGCCTGCCCCGCGAGCAGTATACCATGTTTCTGGCAGTGGGCATCCTCGGCATGATTGCCACGCCGCCGTTATCGTCCCTGACGGCGCCGTTGTATGCCTTGCGCCGCAGGATGTTGCCGACCCCCATGCTCCAGAGCGTCAATATCCCGCATGAAGGATTGTCCGGTCATGTTGTCATTGCAGGCGGGGGAAGGGTCGGGCGGTATGTTGCGGAAATTCTGGCCGGACTGGAGCTGCCGTTCGTCGTGGTTGAATCCAGTTCCCGGCGCTTTGATTTGTGCCGTGAACGGGGGTACCCGATCATTTTTGGGGATGCTGCGCGGGAGAATGTGCTCGACGCTGCCGGTATGGCAGAAGCCCGGCTGCTTCTTGTGACGATCCCCACCATAACGGTTGCGACGGCCGTGGTGGAGCAGGGACGTTCGTTGAATGCCGGGGTGGAGGTGGTTGCCCGGGCAGCAGGCGAGGAGCAGATGGAGGCGCTGGCGGAGCTGGGCGTCAGGCAGGCCATTCAGCCGGAATTTGAGGCCGGCCTGGAATTGACGCGGCAGGCATTGTTGCATCTGGGGCTGCCGGTGGGTGAGATTCAGCGGTTTTCCGATTCGGTCCGTAATGGGCGCTACGCGGCAGTGTTTGAATCACACCCGGAATACAGGACGCTGAGTCAGGTGGGGAGCGCCGTCAAGGGGATGGAGCTGGCATGGATCGCACTGCACGACGGAAGCGGGCTGTGCGGGAAGAGCTTGGCGGAGCTCAATCTCCGAGCGGTACTGGGAGTGAGCGCCGTTGCCGTTCTGCGGCGCGGGACGCTTCTGTCGAATCCGTCCGCGGACCTTGTCTTCATGCCGGAAGACATTGTGGGCGTTTTGGGGTGTTCGGAAGACGCAGACAGGTTTGCTCTTGCGGCGCATCCGGACCGTGCAGAGAGGGGGGAGTAGATTCCGGCCCGCCGGAGGCGGTTATTCCTCGTCGACCTTGTTGAGGGAAATTTCCACCACGAGGTTGCCCTCCGCAGTGGTGAAGGGGATGGAGAGGATGGGCTGCTTGTTGATATGGCCCAGGGTGTGGTTCTTGCCGATGATCACGGACGGGGTGGAGGCCTGGAACTTCATCCCTTCGTTGGCAAGGTGGGCGCGGGCCTGACCGGCGATCATGTTGGTGAGTTCGCCAACGGCATCGGCGATGTCTTCGTTGATCTTCTTGAATTCCTCGCCGAGCATGTTGGAGACAATGCGCAGGATGCACTGCTCTTCAAGGGTAAGCGAGATGACGCCATCGGCATAGCCGGTGACGCCTATGAGGCCGGTCACGTCGCCGACGGCCGTGCGGCGTGTGTTGATATAGGGTTTTCCGGGTTTTGCCTCGACCATGGCCATCGTGCCGAGCACGTCCATGACGGCCGACAGGAACGGGTTTATGAAGCTGACATTGTAATGTGCACTCATGAGAGGTGTTTTTTCAGGCAGCGCCCAACTTGTCAAGTAGCGTGTTCTAACTGAGTGAAAAAAGGCCGGAATCGTAGATTCCGGCCTTTTCAGTCTGGTTACAGCAGCGAGGCAAAGAGGTCGTCGATGTGGCTGTCGAACAGGCCGGTAACCGTAACGAGGTCCGCCGGCTTGAGAGGCAGGCGTTCCCAGGCGCCCTGCTGGAGGCCGGGCAGCACGTACATGCCGCCGTTGGATATTTCCATGGCATTGGCCAGATTATCTGCCAGCTGGATGATCGTGGCTGCCAGGGGGTCCTGGGCGGAGCTTGGCGCATGGTGCCAGGTGACCGCGTCCACGAGCCCGGAGGGGAATTTCCATTCCGAGAGCAGGCTGTTCCCCACGTCGGTGTGGTCGAATCCGAGAAGGTCGCGTTCGGCATCGACAAGGGGCAGCATGTTTTCACGGGCATACAGAAGCGTCTGCACGGACGCGTAGGGCAGCTTCTTGAAGATGACCAGGCGCCCCACGTCGTGCAGCAGGCCCGCCGTGAAGAACCGGTCGGCCTTCAGCCCGTTGATGCGCGAAGCCAGCAGCTTGGCGAAGACGCCACAGCTGACCGAGTGCTTCCAGAAGGTCTCCACGTCCATCAGTTCCGGCGGGATGTCCTTGAACACCTTCATGGCGGACATGCCGAGGGCAAGGTTGGAAACTTCGGTAACCCCCACAAGGGCGATGGCATGGGCCACGTCCTCGACGGTTTCCAGCAGGCCATAGAAGGGGCTGTTCACCAGTTTGAGGAGTTTTGCCGTCAGTTCCATGTCGCTGCTGACGATGCGGGCCACGTCGTCCGCCGAGCTTGTCGGGGAATCGAGCACTTCCTTGATGCGGAAATAGACATCAGGGAAGGAGGCCAGCTGGGTCTCGCTGTCGGCAAGGGTCTTGGGGTCCACCATGCCGGGAGTGAACGTGTCACGCAGATATTCCGTATTGCGCGCCAGCCGCTTGTCTTCCGACGGCATCTGCCAGCCCTGACGCAGGGCGGCGCTGGTTCGGAACACGCTGAGCCGGAAGAGCTCGGCAATGGCGTCGTTATCATGATCCACGTACATGAAGAAATTGCGTACGTACTCTTCGCTGAGGGCCATCATGGCTTCGGGTGAGTCGGGTTTCATGCCGTTCCTCCGTTGCGCGTACAGCGTCGAGGGGTGAGGTGTGATGCGCGTATCATGGTTACCCCTCCTTCCGGTAGCACATGCCACCAGGCTTGAGCACCGGCTTGAACGCCGAGGACAGCTTGTGAATGCTTTCCGAGTGGCCAAGGAAGAGGTATCCGCCGGGCACGAGATTGTCGTAGAAGGCCTGGATCACGCCCTGCTTCATGGGGTCATCGAAGTAGATGATGACGTTTCTGCAGAACACGATGTGCGACTTGGGAACCCGCTTGAGGGCCATGCCGTCGCTCAGGTTGATGGGCCCGAAGGTGATCATTTTCTTGATGCGGGGCTTGATTCTGTAGTTCTCGCCCTCCTGATCAAAGTATTTGGCAATGATGCCCTTGGGCGTGGTACGCAGGGCGTAGTCGGTATACAGCCCCTCTTTGGCCTTGGCGAGCATGGCCGGGGAAAGGTCGTTGGCGGAGATGCGGATGTTCCATCCGATGACCGACATGCCCAGCACTTCGCTGATCATGATGGCCAGGGTGTACGGTTCCTCTCCCGAGGAGCAGCCTGCGGACCAGATGAAGAGCTCCTTCTTTCCCGCAGCTTCCTGTTCCTTGATGAATTCCTTGAGGATGTCATTCTGGAAGATCCCGAGCTGCCGGATGTCACGGTAGAAGCTGGTCTCGTTGGTGGTCACGCGCTCGCAGAGCTTGTCCATTTCCAGCGTCTTGTTCCGGTCCATGCGCAGATAGTCGTAGTATTCCTTGAAGGAATTCAGGCCAAGTTCCTTCAGACGGGAACCGAGGCGGTTTTCCAGAAGATACTTGCGCTTGTCGGGAATGCTGATGCCGGTCCGTTCGTAGATGAACTTGCTGAGCTGGGCGAACTCCTCGTCGGAGATCTTCGGCGTCTTGCGGAGTGACAGACTGCTTGAGAACTTGCTTTCCTTCGCAAAGTCCGTCATCAGTCCGCCGGTTCTGCCGCCGGGGAGTCCTGTGCCCTCGGAAGTCCGCTTGGCGAACGTGGAGGCTCCGGACCCGAATTTTCCGGTAGTTGACAATGCCATTGTGTCCTCATCTGCAATCAGAGGTTGTCTAGGAAGATAGACTATACCCGTGGTGAAAAAAAAGGAAAAGAGAAAACTGTATTATAGCTGTTAGCTAGTCGGGATCCTGCGTGTGCGAGATGAAACGCAGAAGGATGTCGTGCAGGGTGTCGTGGATATCCCTGCGGTTGGTGCCCGCAGGATCCTTGCATATGGCGGGGTAGTTCGCCTGCATGCGTTCGTTGCACGGGGCGTGCAGCATGAAGCTGGTTGCATCCTTGAGGATGAAGTAGGGGGTGTCGGGGGGCATGACCTCTCGCAGGTGCTGGGCGTGCAGGGCCGGCGGGTTGAGGCGGTCGCGTTCCGCCTCGATGATCATGGCGGGAGTGGAGAATCCGGCAAAGGATTCGGCGTCAAAGAGCATGGCGTATCCGGGGGCGATAAGAGCCACCGAGCGGATGCGCGGGTCATGCCACGGCTTGTCCTGTGCCGGAGCAAGGACGCCCTTGGGCTTTGTCATCAGCGAGGCAAGACGCTCCTGCGCCCAGTGGGAACAATAGGGGTCGTTCTGATCCGCTGCATCGCAGTAGGAGCGCAGCCCCGTGGTGTTGGGGACGGCCCCGGCCAGCAGCAGGGCCGCTGTGGCACCGGTGCCGTATCCGATGATGCTGATCCTGCCGGCATCCGCAATGGGGCCGAGTTGTTCGTTGCTAAGTACGGCATCCAGGGCCTGGATCATGTTGCGGGGGCGTTCCACGACCTGGCGCTCGGTGAAGATGCGCGCGGTGTCCAGAAAGTTGTCACCCGGATGGGTCGGGGCAATAACCATGTAGCCATGCCGGGCAAGGAATTCGGCCATGGTGTGGTGCGACAGGCCCGACTCCGCCGTGGCGTGCGAAATGAGCACGATGGGGAACCGGCCTTCTTCCGGCTGGCCCTCGCGGGCCACGCGGACCGTGTAGGGTTCAAGGAACGAGGGGCGCTCGGGGCGGATGGTGGGGTACCATACGTAAACCGGGATGCGCTCGTCCGTGCCTTCTTCCCAGATGGTCAGAATCTGCAGCCCGGCCCTTCCCTTGCCGCCGCCTGAGCTGCCCATGCCGAAGCCCTGCATGGGGCAGGCCAGCAGGAGCAGCAAGATCAGCAGCCGTGTGCATGCTGCAGCGCTGCCTGTGCGGCTGAATGGAGAGAACATGCTGGTTGCGCGGGGTGTTGTGGTCATGGCGGCTCCGGTTCGGTGTTGTGGCAGAGGTAGCGTATCTGCCGGGGGGAGGCAAGCAAAAGCGCCGGAAGCCCGGAAGGGCAGGGGAAAATTAATGTCGACAATCGACTGGTTTTCTTGGGGATTGCCTTTCATGCCGAATTTCATGTATATTCTCTGGCTTCTCCGTATGGCGAAAAGGCTGGTGCATTCGGCAGCTTGGGATGCAGAAATTGATGAATTGCGCAAATGGCGCGGGTTCTCACGCTTTTGTACAAAAAAAGCGGTGAATCATTTGGCTATTTAAACAATTTTTGACAATTCTGTGTTTTCTCGCTACGGTGCCTCCAGCATGCTCGGAAATCCTATCCATTGGATACCGGGACATATTTTCGGGTAGAGGAGAGTGGTAAGGGATCATCTGTACTCCATATGTTGAGCGACGATTAGGAGAAATTCGATGAAGAAACTGATTCACGCGCTGTTGCTTGGACTTGTGCTGTCTCTCATGATGGCCGGCTATTCCTGGGCTGCCGACACCATCAAGATTGGTGTTCAGGCCCCCCTGACGGGCAAGTATGCCTCCGAAGGGCAGGACATGAAGAACATTGTGGACATTCTTGCAGAAAAGGTGAACGCCGCTGGGGGCGTGAACGGCAAGATGGTTGAAATTATCGCCGAAGACGATGCTTTTGACCCCAAGACCGCGGCACTGGCTGCACAGCGTCTGACCACCAGCGGTGTGGTTGCGGTTATCGGCACCTACGGCTCCTCCATTACGGAAGCCGCACAGGGCATCTATGACGAAGCAGAGGTCATTCAGATCGCCACCGGTTCCACCATGGTGCGTCTGACGGAAAAGGGCATGAAGCTCTTCTTCCGCACCTGCCCCCGCGATGACGCGCAGGGCGCTGCTGCTGCCAAGATCATCAAGGAATTCGGCAGCAAGCGCATTGCCATCCTGCATGACAACAGCTCCTACTCCAAGGGCCTTGCCGAAGAGACCAAGGCGCTGCTCGATCCCGCATCCATCGTATTTTATGATGCCCTGACTCCCGGTGAGCAGGACTATACGGCCATCCTCACCAAGGTGAAGGGTTCCAATCCCGATCTGCTCTTCTTCCCCGGCTACTACAACGAAGCTGGTCTTCTGCTCCGTCAGAAGATGGAAATGAAGTGGAACGTGCCCATGCTGGGCGGTGACGCCACCAACAACGCCGACCTCGTGAAGATCGCGGGCGTGGATGCCGCCAAGGGCTTCATGTTCGTGGGCCCTCCCGGCGTCAATGACCTGGACGATCCTGCTGCCAAGGAATTCCTTGCCACCTACAAGTCCCGTTTCAACGCCATGCCCGCCTCCATCTGGTCCGTCTTTGCCGGTGATGCCTTCAACGTGATCGTCGAAGCCGTCAAGAAAACCGGTTCCACCGAGCCCGCCAAGATTGCGGAGTACTTCCGCACCGGACTCAAGGACTTCCCCAGCCTCACCGGCACCATCTCCTTTGATGCCAAGGGTGACCGCGCCGGCAAGTTCTACCGCCTGAGCAAGGTTAACGAGAAGGGTGAATTCATCCTGCAATAGCCTTTCGGTCAATTAGCGGGATACGGGCGGTTTGCCGCCCGTATCCCGATTTCCCCTGCGCTTCATCTGCTACCACGGGATACTCAATGGAAGAGTTTTTTCAGCAACTGACAAACGGTCTGGCGGTCGGCGGCATCTATGCCCTTATCGCTCTGGGCTACACCATGGTGTATGGTGTACTTAAGCTAATCAACTTTGCGCACGGCGACCTGTTCACCATCGGTGCCTTTCTGGGCCTGACGCTGCTCACCTCGCTCGGACTCAGCGACCACATGGGACCGCTTCTGGGCGTGATCGCCCTGGCCGTGATGGTCATTGTGCTGGTGGGACTCATCGGGTTCCTGCTGGAGCGCACGGCGTATCGCCCTTTGCGGAATTCGCAGCGACTTTCCGCCGTTGTCAGCGCACTGGGGGCTTCCATCTTTTTCCAGAACGCGGTCATGCTCATCTGGGGGGCGCGTCCGCTTGTCTATCCGCACAACATCCTGCCCACGACGGCCATATCAATTTTCGGCATGGATGTGCCGCTGGTGCGCATTCTCATGTTCAGCACCTCGCTGGTGCTCATGTATGCGCTCTACTATCTGACGCACAAGACCAAGATCGGCGCGGCCATCCGGGCTGCCGCCATTGACCAGGGCGCGGCCAAGCTCATGGGCATCGACGTGAACCGCGTCATCGCGCTGGTTTTCTGTATCGGGCCCGCCCTTGGCGGGGCTGCCGGGGTCATGGTCGGCCTCTATTACGGACAGATCAGCTTCACCATGGGCTGGATGTACGGGCTCAAGGCGTTCACCGCCGCCATTCTCGGAGGTATCGGCAACATTCCCGGTGCCATGGTCGGGGGCCTGCTCCTTGGGGTGATCGAGGCCCTGGGAGCCGCCTACATCTCCATTGCCTGGAAGGACGCCATCTCCTTCCTGGTGCTTATCCTCATTCTCATTGTCCGGCCCACCGGCCTGCTCGGTGAAAGGGTGGCGGACAAGGTATGATGAACATGCGCACACTTCTTCTGTTTGCCGTCTGCCTGCTTCTGCTCGCACTGCCGCAGTTTCTCAACCCCTACTGGACCGACGTGTTCAACAACATCGGGTTGTACACCGTCCTTGCGCTCAGCCTGAACATCATTCTTGGCCACGCAGGACTTTTCCACATGGGGCATGCGGCCTTTTATGCCGTGGGGGCATACACCACCGCCATCCTGAACACGCAGTTCGGGGTTCCGGTTCTGTACACCATGCCTCTGGCGGGCTTGCTGGCCGCCGTGTTCGCCATGGTCGTTGCCCGGCCCATCATCCATCTGCGGGGCGACTACCTGCTCATCGTGACCATCGGCATCGTGGAGATTGTCCGCATTGCTTTGGTGAACGATGTGTTCGGCCTCACCGGCGGCGCCAACGGCATCTTCGGCATTGCCCGTCCCATGGTCTTCGGCTTCAAGCTGAAAAAGCCCGAACACTTCTTCTACCTCATCTGGGGCTTCTGTCTGCTGACCATTTTCTTCATGCACCGGCTGGAGAACTCCCGGTTCGGCAGGGCGCTCAATTTCATCAAGGAAGACGATGTGGCCGCGGAAGGGTCCGGCATCGACACGGCCTACTACAAGCTCATCGCCTTTGTGCTCGGCGCCTTCTGGGCCGGCATGACCGGCACCATCTATGCCGCGAAGATGACCATCATCTCCCCCGAGGCCTTCTCGTTCTGGGAATCGGTGGTGCTCTTCACCATTGTCATTCTGGGCGGCATGGGGTCCATCCGCGGCGTGCTTGTGGGGTCCTTCCTCATCATCGGCCTGCCGGAGATATTCCGCGACCTCGCGGAATGGCGCATGCTCGTGTTCGGTCTCGCCATGATGCTGATGATGATCTTCCGCACGCAGGGACTCATTCCGCCCCCGCCGCGCAAGTATGACGTGCTCGCCTACCTGAAGGAGGCCGCAGGGGCCGTGGGAGGTGGACGCGCATGAGTCTCGTACAGCTCAAGGATCTGACCAAGACCTTCGGTGGTCTGGTCGCGGTGAACGATGTCTCGTTCAACGTGGAGCAGGGCTCCATCGTGGGACTCATCGGCCCCAACGGCGCAGGCAAGACCACCGTGTTCAACCTGATTACCGGGAACTACGTGCCCGACACGGGCGAGGTGCTCTTTGACGGCACCAACGTGGTGGGCATGCGCACGCACCGCATCGTGCACCTGGGCATTGCCCGAACCTTCCAGACCATCCGTCTGTTCCAGAACATGAGCGCGCTGGAAAACGTGCTTTCCGGGTGCCATTGCCGCATGCAGTCAGGCATCTTCTCCGCCATGTTCCGCCCCCCGTCCCAGCGACGCGAGGAATCGGCCGCCGTGGGACGCGCCATGGCCGAGCTGGAGTTC
Source organism: Halodesulfovibrio sp. (assembly GCA_003252375.1). Lineage (GTDB taxonomy): Bacteria > Desulfobacterota > Desulfovibrionia > Desulfovibrionales > Desulfovibrionaceae > Halodesulfovibrio. Next base: position 1,211 of record QKEJ01000165.1, on the reverse strand, counting down.
GTGGGCCTGGCCGACCAGTGGAACAACGCGGCCAAGAACCTTTCGTACGGCAAGCAGCGCCTGCTGGAAGTGGCCCGCGCTCTGGCCACGCAGCCCCGGTTCATCATCCTGGACGAACCCGCGGGCGGCATGAACGACCATGAAACGCAGGAGCTGATCGAACTGATCAAGGCCGTGCGCGACAGGGGCATTACCGTGCTGCTCATCGAGCACGACATGAGCCTGGTGATGAAGGTCTGCGAGCACCTTGTGGTGCTGGAGTACGGGGCCGTCATTGCGCAGGGCGGGCCTGAGGAAATCAAGAACAATCCCCGCGTCATCGAGGCCTACCTCGGTGCCGACGACGATCTGCTCTAGGAGTTGCCGGAAATGCTCGAAATACGGAATCTGCATGTGAACTACGGCAACGTGGAGGCTCTGCACGGTATCAACATCTCCGTGCAGAAGGGAGAGATCGTCACCATTCTGGGGGCCAACGGGGCGGGCAAGTCCACGACCCTGAACGCCATCTGCGGGCTGGTCAAGGCTGCGAAGGGTGAGATCCTCTTTGAAGGCGAGCCGCTGCATACCCGCCGGGCGCACCAGATCGTCAAGCTGGGCATTGCCCAGTCTCCCGAGGGCCGCCGGGTGTTCTCCACCCTGACGGTGCAGGAGAACATGAAGCTCGGGGCCTTCACCGTCGAGGACAAGCAGCTCATCCGGCAAAACGAGGAATGGATCTACGATCTCTTCCCCCGGCTGGAGGAGCGGCGCAACCAGCTTGCGGGCACCCTGTCCGGCGGCGAGCAGCAGATGCTGGCCATTGGCCGGGCGCTCATGGCAAACCCGCGCATTCTGCTGCTGGACGAACCCTCGCTGGGATTGGCGCCCATTCTGGTCAAATCCATCTTCAACACCGTGCGCACCATCAACAAGCACGGGGTGACCGTGGTGCTGGTGGAGCAGAATGCCCGTGCGGCGCTCAAGCTCGCCAACCGCGGCTACGTGATGGAGGTGGGCAACGTGGTGCTGGAGGACAAGTCCGACTCGCTGCTCAGCAACCCGGAAATCCAGAACGCCTACCTTGGCGGCAAGGGCCACTAGCCGTCTTTGTCTTCGATCTGAGTATCAACAAGCCCTCCTTTGCGGAGGGCTTTTTCTTGGGGACAACTCCACGCTTGGCCGGGGGGCAGCTTCTGGTATGCTCAAGGCATGAACACTCCGGACGCCAT
>QKEJ01000029.1 GCA_003252375.1 Halodesulfovibrio sp. | reverse complement strand
CCACGAGGAGCAGCTGGATCGTGGTTTTCTTGATTTCAATTCGTGGAAGACGCTGTATGCCGAGTGGAAGCAGTCGGACAAGGTGCGCGAGCATGTTGCCGAACTGCGTGACGCCATGAACCGTTCTTCCGAACAGAGCGACGTTGCCCAGTAGGGTCCGCCCTCAGCCACCGTCCGCATTACTGTTGCCGGTTGTGCTCCTTAAGCGGAGATACCGTCCGGTGATCAGGCAGAGAGAACAAGAGGCCGCCCCATGGGCGGCCTTTTTGCGTGCGGCTGCCCCCCCCGTACGAAAGACGCCGGGCAAAACAAAAGCCCCCGCTTGCGCGGGGGCTTCTGCAAAAAATGACTAGGCGGTACTACTTGATGATCTTGAATTCGGCGCGGCGGTTCTTGGACCACACGGCCTCGCCCGTGCCTTCAACGGCAGGACGTTCTTCACCGAAGGAAACCACTTCGATCTGGGCTGCGGAAACACCGAGCACCATCAGATATTCCTTGACGGTACGAGCGCGGCGCTCACCCAGTGCAAGGTTGTATTCTTCGGTACCGCGGGCGTCGCAGTGACCTTCCACCAGCACGCGAAGCTGGGGGAACTTCTTCATGACGGCAGCAGCACCCTTCAGGGGCTCGCGGTAGTCGGCCTTGATGTCGAACTTGTCGAAATCAAAGTATACCTTGCTGTCGGTGATGGTCATGCGACCCTTGCTCAGGGCGTCAGCAAGTTCCTGTTCGGCAGTCATGCCGGAAGATGCGGACTCGACTGCGGACTGCTCGGCGGTGGTGCCTGCCGGCTCAGGGGTGGATGCGACCTTCTGCTTGGAACAGCCGAAGCTCAGTGCAAGCATCATTGCCATAAACAGTGCCAGCCCGATCCGTTTCATATTGCGCATTGAAAAATCCTCCTAATGCTCTGACAAATCTCTTGTAGCGGACACACTTTGGTCAGCCTCATTCCCTTGTTCACTCGTTCTGTGCGGAGCCACTTCGATAACAGCCACACTGCATAGTACACACAGAACGCGACAGTATCCTAGCTTAGGCACAGATTTTGTCAAGACGAATAGCATTGGTTATCAATGGGTTCTCGCCCCGGCGGCGGCATGCTGCAAAGGGTATTCGCCACTGGCAGGGCAAGGGATGATTTTTTATTCCGGTACCAGCCCCCATGTGGGCATGCTGGCCTCGCCGTCGCCCGTGGGCACGAGACGCGGTTCTCCGCCGTGTCTGGTCGTCAAGTATATCTGGGACTTGCCGGATCTTGTGGACGAGAACGCCAGAAAATAGCCGTCAGGCGCAAAGGCGGGCATCTCGTCGCTGCCCGGGCCGAAGGTGACCTGCTTTTCCCTGCCGGTAACGAGGTCCATCACGAAGATGCGGTGACCGCCGTCCGCCATGCGCGAAAAGGCGATGAGTTCGCCGTCGGGCGAGATGGAGGGGTTGGTGTTGTACTTGCCTTCCTTGGTCACCCGTTCGTCGCTGCCGGTCTTCAGGTTCTTCAGGAAGATGTGCGGGTTGCCCCGGCGGCTGGAAACGTAGGCCATCTTGGTGCCGGTGGCGTCAAAGGAGGGGGAGACGTCAATGGCCCAGTTCTCCACGAGCACCTTTTCCTTCTGGAAGATATGGTTCAGCAGATAGATGTCCGGGTTGCCGCCGGACGCAAGGCTGACCGCCACCTTGTTGTTGGGCAGGAAGGTGGGGCCGATGATGGTGTTGCCGGGGAACTTGATGTGCTGCACGCGGCGGGTGAGCCTGTCCCAGACGCCCAGCGAGTGATACCGGTCACCGATATGGCTGAAGATGATGTAACGGCCGTCAGGCGACCATGAGGGGGACAGGCTGAGCCCCTGCAGCTTGGTCAGCTGGTGCAGGTCGCGTCCCGTGGGATGCACGGACCAGATGTCCTTCTGCTTCTTGGAGGACTTTTTCACGAAGGCCATGGTGGAGAGGAAGAACTCGCCTCGTCCGGTCAGGGCCTTCATGAAGTCGGAGCAGAACCGGTCTGCGATGCGGGGCAGGATTTCCGGCGTGATGTCAAAATAGGCCTTGCCCAGCACCAGCTTTCCGGAGAATGCCTCGTATACCCGCACCTCGACAGAGGGGAGCTTGCCCGGCGCCGGCTGCGGCCAGCCCTGAGTGATGACCAGGTCCACGCCGCCCAGCTGGTAGCGTCGCAGGTCCACGTCCGGGGCCTTGTAGCCGGCCAGCGTGTTGCCGCCAAGGATGGTGCTGCCGCCCACCACCTTGATGAAGGGCAGGAAGTAGAGGTTGCCGTCGATGAGCTTCTTCAGCTCCGCGCCTTCGGCCGGCGGGGGGGTGATGGTGGCTTCCTGGCTGCCCAGCGGGTCGGCGGTCACCAGGTTCAGGGCGCCCTGTCCGGGGCCGTAGATGTCTACTTCAAGGGAACGGGCACTGGCCTGCGTCAACGGGGCCAGAAGGACCAGAAGGGCTGTCAGGGCGACAAGCAGGGCGGGGCTGATACGTTTCATGGCTATGTGCTCTTCATGCCGGGGCATGGGGTTGCTGTTTTGCGACCGGGCTATTCGTGGCTGTTGAAATTGATGGTTATCTCGCCGATGTCCGGCGAGGGCGGCTTGGGCAGCTGCTTCGTATCCGCTATCGCACGCAGGGCGGATGCGTCAAAGTCGGGCCTGCCGGACGAGGATTCGATCTTGGCGTCCAGCACGGCTCCGTCCGGGGAAAGCATGATGCGTACGCGCGCTATCAGTTCGTCGCGTGTGGCCATCTGCGGGAACCGCCAGTTCTTTTTGACGATGGTCTGCACGGCAATGGCGTAGAGATCCTCCACGCTGCCGACCACACCATCCGAAGGCGGACCCTCCACACCTTCCTCGCCGGCCTCGGCCAATGCGTCACGCAGGGCCTTGTCCTTGGAGACGGCGGACTGCAGGGCGGCCAGTTCCTTGCTCAGCTGCTGCTGTCCCTGGCGCTCCTCCTTCTTTTGGGCCTTTGTGATCTCCTTGGAGGTGTCAGCCAGTGCGTCGCGCAGAATATCCTCTGCCGAGGGCTCCGGTTTCTTGGGCGTCGGCTTGGGTTCCGGTTTCTTTTCCGGGGCCTTCTCTTCCTTGGGCTTGGGTGTTTCCGCAGGCTTGGGTGCTTCGGGCAGAGCGGCCTTCTTGGGGCTTATGGGGGTCGTATCCGGCTTGGGGGGCTGCGGAACGGGCTTGGGTGCGGGAATGGGGTCGGGCTTCGGAGCGGGCTTGGGCTCCGGTTTGGGTTCCGGCTTGGGTGCCGGGGCCGGAGCCGGAGGTTTGGCCGTGCCCTTTGTGGAGCGGGCCGTCTTGCCCACGGGGCGTTTGCCCGACAGCGCCACCAGCTTGACCTGATAGGCGGGCACGTCGAGCCGGACCTTGGTGGTGGAGGCGGGCCAATACAGGACCGCGACAACCAGGGCAAGGTGCAGGCCGACGGAAAGCAGCGTACTGAGAAACCGCATGGGTATGGACGCCTACTTCTTCTTTTTGCCGGAGGGTTCGTCCGGTTGTTCGGCCACCACGCCCAGATTGACGATGCCGGCGGCCTTGATGCGGCCCATCACGTCCACGACCACGCCATACGGAACCTCCTTGTCCGCCCTGAGGAACAGCTGCTTGTGCTGCTCCTTGACCAGCCGGGTCAGGTGTCCTTCCATGTCCTCCAGCGTGACGGGGTATTCGTCCAGGTACATGGTGCCATCCCTGCGGATGGTCATGACAAGGTGCTCGCTGTCCGTGGGGAGCACCTCCACGGTCTGCGTCTGCGGCAGGTCCACTTCCAGCCCCTGGGTCATGAGCGGTGCGGTGACCATGAAGATGATCAGCAGCACCAGCATGACATCCACAAAGGGGGTCACGTTGATTTCGGCCACGAAGCCTTTGCTGTTTCCGAGGGAAACGCCCATGTCAGGCCTCCTAGCGCTTTTCGCCCGAGACGCGCGCCGCGGTGGTCGAGGCGGGGCGGGTGGCTCCCAGCTCGCGCTGGACACGGTTCAGGAAGGCCCCGGCAAAGTTGACCAGCTGGACCTCGATGCCGTTGAGCATGCCGAGGAACAGGTTGTAGCCGATGGTGGCGGGAATGGCCACGCCAAGGCCGATGGCGGTGGCCACCAGGGCTTCGGAAATGCCGGGGGCAACGGCCGCCAGCGTGGCGGTCTTCATCTGGCCGATGGAATGGAAGGAATGCATGATGCCCCAGACCGTGCCGAACAGGCCGATGAAGGGGGCGGCGTTGGCGCAGGTGGCCAGGAACGAGAGGGAGGTGCCCATCTGCGAGGTCTGCATGCTGACGCCCTGGCGCAGGGCCCGGCGCACGTTGTCGGCAAGGATGTCCGAGCTGCTGCCCTGTTCGCGCAGGCGGTTGTATTCGGCCACACCTTCCTGCGCCACGATGTAGACGGGGGACGAGGCGTCGCTGCCGAGGGCCTGCACGGCCTCACGCAGATCCCGGGCCTGCTGGAAGTCTTCAAGCCCCTTGGCGGCCTTGCGTTTGGCGGCGGTGAGGCTGAACCATTTCTGGAACATGAGTGACCAGCTGATGAGGGACATGATCACAAGCAGGCCGAGGACGCATTTGACCATGAAGGTCGCCTGCCAGATAAGCGCGAAAATATTCGAATCGCCCATTCGTTTTTCTCCAGATCGGGTATGTCGCGGCCGCAGCCGCGGTATGGCATGCACCGCACTTCGGGCGGGAATGCGTTTTGGCCGGGTTGTACCTTAAAAATGCTGCGGTATAAAGGGTGATTCCGGCCCCGCCGTCAGGAACGGCATGGCCGGGAACGCAGCGCGCCCCGTCGTTTCGGCGTGTCACCGCTGCGACGGGGCGGAAAAATTTTTGTCAGGAAAGCGGTGCGGCGTGTCGTCAACGGTCCGTTCCGCTCCTTATTGCTGCACGGCCAGCGGCTGCCCCGGGCGCAGACGTTCGTTGCCCTTGACCACCACGTCGATGCCGGCGGCAAGGCCCGGGCCGCGCAGGGCGATCTCGTCGCCGAGCCAGGCGTCCACGGTAACGGGGATCATCGCGGCGGCGCCGTCCTTCACGGTCCACACGGCATCCTGTCCGCGCACGCTGATGACGGCGTCGCGGGGGACGAGGATGGATTCCACTTCGGCCCCGGCGGCAAGGCTCACCTTGGCCTCCATGCCCTGTGCCAGTGTGGCGCCGTCATGCACGCGGATCTTCACGGGGAAGGTGCGGGTGGTGACGTTGCCCTGGGGGATGATGGCGGATACCGTTCCCGTATAGGACGCTCCCAGCACGGTCACGGCCACCGTGGCTCCTTTTCTGATGTGCGGCAGAATGGCCTGCGGCACTTCCACCACGACCTCGACAAAGGCGTTATGCGCCAGCGAGGCCACCACCGTGCCTGCGGCAACCCACTCTCCTCGGCTGGCGTGCTTTTCCAGCACCACGCCCGGGAACGGAGCCCTGACGCGCGACTTGGCGATTTCCAGCCGCAGGCGTTCCGCCTCGGCCCGGAAGGAGAAGGCCTTCTGTTGCAGGGCCTTCATGGAAAGCCGGGCTTCATCGAATTCCTTTTCCGAGACGGATTTGGACTTGTAGAGCGTGTCCATGCGCCCGAATTCCAGCCGCGCGTTCTCAAGGTCCGCCAAGGCCTGCTCGTGCTGAGCCTGCGCCGCCTCCAGCTCCTTGCCGAGGAGGTCGTGGTTGAGCACCACCATGGTCTGGCCCGCCTGGAGCACGTCACCCTCTTCGAAGGGGACCTCATCCACGCGTCCCTGCACCTCGGCGGCGACATCGGAGACTTCCGGATACTCTACCGAGCCGATGAAGATGCTCTGCAGGGCAGCCTTGCCCGTGCGGGCCTTGGCCGTCACCACGGGAACGGGAGGCTGCGCCGTTGC
>QKEJ01000090.1 GCA_003252375.1 Halodesulfovibrio sp. | reverse complement strand
CCGCCGCTGCGGGGTTCCCTTGTTTTTCACATGCTCATTGAGCAATTAATCAGCAGTTTTTCACACACAAAGTGATCTTTTCATCATTTTGAAAATATCTTTCTGACGAAAATGATTGTCAAAAAGAAAAATCGACCAGCACTGCATACTTCTGCAGAATCTCGATCTCCCCCGCACCCCGCGCTGATTATCATGCCGCACAGTTTTTCCCGCCACAGCTCCCCCCGCAAACTGCAGTACCACTCCGCACAAAAGTCATTCTCATCTATTTCGAAATGAGTTTGTGAAAATATCCGTAATTTTGCGGTATATTCCGACAGATTCATTATTTTCCCTTGTCTGGGAAAGCCTTGTCATGTTTATACTGTCCGGAAATCGGAGCGCCCATCCGGGAGGCGCAGGCGGCCCTGCAAGGGGATGCTTCCCGACAACACATACTTTTTGAAGGAGAGTCCCATGATTATCGGTATCCCGAAAGAGATTAAGACCCTTGAAAACCGTGTTGCAGCAACCCCTGGCGCCGTGGAATCGCTGGTTCGCCGCGGCCATACCGTCCTGGTGGAAGCCGGTGCCGGCCTTGGCAGCGGATGCACCGACGAGGAATACGCAGCGGCCGGCGCCAAGCTGGTAGACGTGGATGCGGCATGGGCCGCCGACATGGTCTACAAGGTCAAGGAGCCCATTGCCTCGGAATACAAGTACCTGCGCTCCGACCTGCTGCTCTTCACCTACCTGCATCTGGCCGCCGACAAGCCCCAGACCGACGCCCTGCTGGCAGGCGGCACCACGGGTATCGCCTACGAAACCGTGCAGTTGCCCAACGGCGCACTGCCCCTGCTGACCCCCATGTCCGAAGTGGCGGGACGCATGGCCACCCAGGAAGGCGCCAAGTACCTTGAAAAGCCCATGGGCGGCCGCGGCGTTCTCCTCGGAGGCGTTCCCGGCGTTCCCCCGGCGCAGGTCGTGGTGCTCGGCGGCGGCGTGGTCGGCATCAATGCCGCCAAGATGGCCATGGGCCTCGGCGCACGCGTGACCCTGCTCGACATCAACCACGGACGTCTGCAGTACATCGACGACGTGTTCGGCGGCCGCATCACCACCATCACCTCCACGGAACCCAATGTCCGTGAATGGGTCAAGAAGGCCGACCTCGTCATCGGCGCAGTGCTCATCCCCGGCGCCAAGGCGCCCCACCTGGTTACCCGCGACATGCTCTCCACCATGAAGGAAGGCGCCGTAATCGTCGACGTGGCTGTTGACCAGGGCGGCTGCGTGGAAACCATCAAGCCCACCACGCATGATAAGCCCACCTACGTGGTGGACGGCGTTGTCCATTACGGCGTTGCCAACATGCCCGGCGCTGTTCCGCGCACCTCCACCTTTGCCCTGTGCAACCAGACCCTCCCCTACGCCATTGCCCTGGCAGACAAGGGACTGGACGCCCTGCGCGCAGACCGTTCCCTTGCACTGGGTCTGAACACCTACAAGGGCAAGCTGACCTGCCCTGCCGTGGGCGCCGCATTCAACATGGACGCCATCACCCCCGAAGCGGCTCTCGCCTAGCAGGTACCCGCTCTTCGGTTTGTCCTTGCCCGTATCGTTTGGGAGGCCGCACACGCGGCCTCCCTTTTTTGTTTGCTCACCCGCCTTCGTACCCTGCCGGAACCACACAAAAACCTGCCGCTTCCGCACCGGCGAAGCTGCCGAAACTGGCTACAGCAGGGCTTTTGATTGCTTTTGTGCCACTTTTCTGGCAATTATCAGGAGATTTGATCAAGAGTGGGTCGTTTTCATTAACCACGGCTGCAGCATCCCGCCACCTGCGTTTTCCGGATGCCCCGCAACCGTTCAGAGGAGGTTCTACCGTGAAACGTTTTCTCGCAGCCCTGACCGTTCTCATCTCTCTGGCCATGGTTTCCACCGCCTTTGCGGGCACCCTGGTCGTGGCGCATGACACCAACTTCAAGCCCTTCGAATACAAGGAAGGCAACGACTATGTCGGGTTCGACATCGACATGTGGAAGGAAGTGGCCCACCGCCTGAATCTGGAATACAAGTTCCAGCCCATGGACTTCAACGGCATTATCCCCGGCCTGCAGGCCGGCACCATTGACGCCGCCGTGGCCGGCATCACCATCAAGCCCGAGCGCCAGGAAGTGGTCGACTTCTCAGACGGCTACTACGATTCCGGCCTTTCCCTGCTCGTGAAGGCTGACAGCGCCGTAAAGGGCATTGAAGACCTGAAGGGCGCCATCGTCTCCACCAAGCTGGGCACCTCCAGCGTGGACTTCGCCTACACCTTCGCCAAGAAGGAAAACGTGAAACTGTACCCCAACAACGACGGCATGTTCATGGAACTGATGACCGGCGGCGCCGATGCCGTTGTCTTCGACATGCCCGTGGTCAAGGACTTTGCAGCCAAGTACGAAGGCCAGGTCAAGGTCGTGGGCCCCATCTACCAGGGTCAGGCTTACGGCATCGGCTTCCCCAAGGGCTCCAAGCTGGTTCCTGAAGTGAACAAGGCCCTCGCCGACATGAAGGCCGACGGCACCTACGAAAAGCTCTACATCAAGTGGTTCGGCTACGCTCCCGCAAAGTAGCATTCCGACCATATTCCGACGATACCTGGCGCGCGGGGGCCCTGCCGCCCCCGCCGCGCCTTTTCTCTGCAGCACGCTTTCTGCTCCATTTCTGCAATAAAGGCTGAATCATTCATGGCGTTCCAATTCAAGAGCGATGTCATGTGGGAAACCCTTCCCCTGCTTACGCACGGCATCGAACTCACCATATATCTTACCGTCGCAGGCCTGCTTTTCGGGTTCATCATCGGCGTGACCAGCGGCCTTGCGCGCATTTCGCGCAATCCCGTGCTGCGCTCCGTCTCCCTTGTCTACATCGAGATCATCCGCGGCACGCCCATGGTCGTTCAGGCCCTCTTCCTCTATTTCGGTGTTCCCCTTGCCGCCGGCGTGCGCATTTCGCCCATAACAGCCGGCGTCATCACCATCGCCGTGAACTCCGGTGCCTACATTGCCGAAATCGTCCGCGGCGCCATTGAATCCATTGATCCGGGCCAGGCGGAAGCCGGCCGGTCCATCGGCCTGACACGCATGCAGACCATGATCCACATCATCTGGCCGCAAGCCTTCAAGCGCATGATTCCCCCGCTCGGCAACCAGTTCATCATCAGCCTCAAGGATACCTCGCTCCTCACGGTCATCGGCGTTGCCGAGCTGACCCGGCAGGGCCAGGAAATCGTTGCCGTGAATTTTCGTTCCTTCGAAGTCTATCTCACCATTGCCTGCGTCTACCTGTGCATGACCCTCTCCATCGCCAAGGTGCTGCGCATGTATGAACGCAAGCTCTCCAGCCGAAGCAGCCGATAAGGAGCCGCCATGACCATCAAGAAAGACGAAGCTCCCATGATCGAGATCCGCAACCTGCACAAGAAATTCGGCGAAACCGAAGTCATCAAGGGCATAGACCTGTCCATCCGGCAGGGCGAAGTGGTGGTCATTCTCGGCCCCTCGGGTTCCGGAAAGTCCACGGTGCTGCGCTGCATCAACCGGCTTGAGGAACTGACCTCCGGCTCCATCACCGTGGATGGCTACGACCTCTACGACGCCCAGACCGACATCAACTATGTGCGCTCCGAAGCGGGCATGGTATTCCAGCAGTTCAACCTCTTTCCGCACCTCTCCGTCCTGCAGAACGTGACCATAGGCCTGACCAAGGTACGCAGGAAGTCCAAGGCGGAAGCCGAAGGCATCGCCCTGAAGCTGCTGGAAAAGGTGGGGCTGCCCGACAAGGCGAACAGCTACCCGGACCAGCTGTCCGGCGGTCAGAAACAGCGCGTGGCCATTGCCCGCTCCCTTGCCATGTCGCCCAAGGTCATCCTCTTTGACGAACCGACCTCCGCCCTGGACCCCGAGCTGGTGGGCGAGGTGCTGGACGTGATGAAGAAGCTGGCCACCGAGGGCATGACCATGGTGGTCGTGACGCACGAGATGGGCTTTGCCCGTGAAGTGGCCGACCGCGTGATCTTCATCGATCAGGGCGTCATTCAGGAGGAAGGTGATCCGGCGTCGTTCTTCACCAATCCCTCCAATCCCCGGCTCAAGGATTTTCTGGGCAAGGTCGTTTCCCACTAGGCCTTCCCGTTCGTGGCGGAACGCTGCCTGGCTCCTCCCAGCGCCCCCCGGCTATGCCGCATTGACAGGAACTAGACGATCGGTCTATTGTGCCTGCATGAGCATGGACACGCGGGAGCGCATTATCGAGGCGGGGGCAGACCTCATCCACAGGCAAGGGTTCAACGCCACGGGCCTGAAGGAGATTCTGGATGCCGCCGGAGTACCCAAGGGCTCCTTCTACCATTATTTCAAGAGCAAGGAAGCCTTCGGGTTGGCCGTTGTGGAACACTTTGCCACCCGTTTCGGCGCCAAATTCAGGGAAGCCGCTGCGGACACCAGCCTGAGCCCTCTGGGACGCCTGAACCGGTTCCTCACGACCATCGAGGCTCTCTTCGAGCAGCAGGGGTGCACCCGTGGCTGCCCCATCGGAAACCTCTCCCAGGAAATGGGCGGCCTGTCGGAAACCTTCCAGCAGAGCCTGAAACAGGTCACGGACCGGACAGCCGGCGGCTTCGCCAAGCTCATCAAGCTGGGACAGGAGCAGGGAGAGGTCCGGCCCGATCTCGACCCCGTGGAGACCGCCTACTTCATGATCGCCAGCTGGCAGGGGGCGCTCATCCGCATGAAGGTCACCCGCTCGCTGGAGCCCCTCAGGCTCTGTCACCGCTTCTTTGACGATCTGCTGAAGACACGCTGAGTTGCCAGCCCGCCCTTGCGGCGGGTTTTTCTGAACACACACACTAGACGACCAGTCTACTCAAAGGAGATTCCATGTATTCCATCACGCATTCCACCCCTGAAACCCTTGCTGCAGCCCCGGACAGCGTACGGGAGGTCTTTGCCGCCTTCACCGACGGCGTGCCCGACCCCATGCAACTGCTTTCCGCAAGTCCGTTTCTGCTCACGCAACAGTTCACGGTCATGCGCCACTTCAGGGCCCACCCCACGCTCAGCTTCCCGCTGCTCGCCGCCATCCGATACACGGTTGCCCGCTCCCGCAACTACGCCTGCTGCACGAACTTCAACGAAACCCTGCTTGAACGATGCGGGATGACCCGTCCTGAGGTGGAGGATCTGTATGCCGTTGCCAGCAACGACGCCCCCCTCTCCGAGGCAGGACTGGAAGACCGGGAACAGAAACTGGTCCGCTTCGTGCTGCTGGTGGTAGAAACGCCGGAGGCCGTGACCGGCCCCATGCTGGACGATCTCCGCGCCGAGGGCTGGAGCGATCAGGACATCCTGGAAGCCGTGATGCATGGCGCGAACATGTCAACCGTTGCCCTTGTGGACCGGGCGTTCCGCCTCCGGTAATTCCGCCTCCCTGCTGTCTGTTTCACACCCGTTCCGGTACCCTGCAAGGGGTTGCCGGACCGGGCATTTCCATTTACGGATAGGAAATCGGCATACAGAATGCTGGTCATCCGGCCAACTCCCATGTACACTATGGTCCGACCAATATTCAAAGTACACCCCGGCCCGGCAGCTTTGCTCCGAGGCCGTCATCCTTATCTATCCGGAGTGTTTGCAGGGGATGCAACAGGCAAAGATCTATGAACAGGTGGTAGACCGGATCCGCGACCTTCTTGAGTCCGGTGAGCTGCATCCCGGGGACAAACTCCCCCCGGAACGAAAACTGGCCGAACTCTTCAAGGTCTCCCGAAGCTCCCTGCGGGAAGCCATCCGCGCCCTGCAGGAAAGCGGCGTTCTGGAAAGCAGACGGGGGGACGGCACCTATATTTCCC
>QKEJ01000150.1 GCA_003252375.1 Halodesulfovibrio sp. | reverse complement strand
GGGTCCCGGTACAGCAGGCGTTCCACCTGACGCCCATGCACGAGCTGCTCGTCCACCAGTTCGGGAATGTCGTCGGCAGAAAGCTTCTGGTAGAAAATGTTGTCCGGATGCACCAGAAGCAATGGTCCGAGGGCGCAAAAGCCGTTGCAGCCAGTCTCGACCACGCGCACGCTGTCGTTCAGCCCGCGCGCGCCAATCTCGGCAAGCAGCCGGTCCTTCACGGCAATGCTGCCCGTGGCGTGGCATCCCGTGCCGCCACAGATGAAGATATGCCGCATGCCCGGAGCATGCAGCCGCTCGGCGTACGCCGCACGCATGGCGGCAAGGTCGGCGACCCTAAGCCGCTGCCGGGCAGGAGGGGTAGGCTGTGATTCAGTCATGGGCGCCACCTACGCATACTTCTTGAGGAGTTCGAGGACCCGGTCGGCGCTGACCTCTCCGTGCGTATCGCCGCCCACCACCATCACGGGGGCAAGGCCGCAGGCGCCAAGACAGCGCACGCCTTCCAGATCAAACCGGCGATCCTCGGTCGTCTCACCCTCGCGGATGCCGTATTCCGAGGCGATGCGGTTGATCACCTCCCGGATGCCCTTCACGTAGCAGGCGGTGCCGGTACAGACCTTGATGGTGTGGCGGCCCTTGGGCGTAAGGGAAAACAGGGAATAGAAGGAAACCACGCCAAAGACGTCGCTGCCCGGAATATTCATGCCTTCGGCGATGCATTCGATGAGGTCGGGAGGAAAGTACCCCACCACGGCCTGTGCTTCGCGCAGTACGGTAATCAGCGCACCGGGGGTGTCTCTGTGGCGGGCAATGATGTCGAGCACGCGTTCCCGCTGCTCCTCGCTCATTGCGGTCATTTCGGATGAGGTCCCCGCCTGCCCGCAGCAGTGCGACGCCTCGTCATGCGAATGGTTGCAGCAACCCATGGGGTCCCCCCAAAAGGAATGCGCCGCCCGGCAAAGACGGGCGGCGCGGAAATGATGTTCTAGCGGCAGACGTAGGCGGCGGAGGACTTGTTTTCCAGGGCCATCCACGCGGAACGAACCGTATTCTTCATGAGCAGGGCAATGGTCATGGGCCCCACCCCACCGGGAACGGGGGTGATCTTGCCCGCAACCTTGCAGGCCTCGGCAAAATCCACGTCTCCGGAGAGAATGGCCTTGCCCGTGGAGCTGGTCCCCACACGATTCACGCCCACGTCGATGACCGTGGCGCCGGGCTTGATCCAGTCGGGCTTGACCAGACCGGGCACTCCGGCCGCAACAATCAGGATGTCCGCGCGTCTGCAGTGTTCAGCAAGATCCCTGGTGCGGGTATGCACCATGGTGACGGTGCTGTTGGCTCCCCGGCCCTTCTGGCCCATCATGATGGCAATGGGCTTGCCCACGATGTTGGAGCGCCCCACCACGACCACCTCGGCACCGCTGGTTTCGGTGCCGCTGCGTACGATCATCTCCTGAATGCCTGCGGGGGTGCAGGGGAGAAACCCGCCATCTTCGCCGCCTATGACCATGCGGCCCAGGTTCACGGGATGGAAGCCATCCACGTCCTTGTCCGGGTCTATGGCGTAGATGATTTTTTCTTCACTGATGTGCTTGGGCAGGGGCAGCTGCACCAGAATGCCGTGGATATTCGGGTCCTGGTTGTACTGCTCGATCAGGTCCAGCAGCGCTTCCTCGGTGATGGATTCCGGCTGGTTGTCCTGTATTTCGTGGAAGCCCAGCTTCAGGGCCGTCTTCACCTTCAGGGTCACGTAGCTGACCGAGGCAGGATTCTCTCCCACCAGAATGGTGACCAATCCCGGCACCTTGCCATACTTCGCCTTCATGGCCTCCACTTCAGAGGCCAGCTCTTCCAGAATGGCGGCACGCATCTCGGTTCCGCTGATAATCTCCGCGCTCATGGCAGCCTCCCGCAACAGGTATACTAATGATATATGGCGGTGGGTATTGCCCAGACTCGCCCCCCTGTCAACCCGCAAGTTGCCGCCCCGCGCTGCCTGCCGAAAGCAGCTGGTGCAGGAGTCATCCGCACCGGCACCACGGCATCAGAACAGGCCTTCCACCCGACCGGAATCCGTATCCACATCAATGCGGCGGAACGACGGGTTGGAACCGGTTCCCGGCATCAGCGAAATGGCCCCGGCAACGGGCACCACAAACCCGGCGCCGCCGAAGGTAAGCACGTCGCGCACCTTGAGCCGCCAGTCCGTGGGAACGCCCTTGCGGGACGGATCATCCGAGAGGGAAAGGTGCGTCTTGACCATGCACAGGCCAAGGGAAGCCTGATCCGGATCCTTTTCAATGGCTTCAAGGCGGGCCTTGGCCTCAAAGGAATAATCCACGCCTTCCGCTCCGTAGACTTCCGTGGCCACCTTTTCAATGCGCTGACGCATGGGCATGGACCAGTCGTACAGGGGGGTAAATTCGGTAACGTCGTTGCAGGCGTCCATGACGGCATCAGCCAGCTCAAGCGCGCCGTCGCCGCCGTGTTCCCAATGGTGTGACACGGCAACCCGCGCTCCTGCAGCCTCGCACAGTTCGCGGATCTTGGCGATCTCCGCGGGCGTATCGGTCACAAAGGCATTGATGCACACCACGGGCGAGACGCCGGACTTCTTCACGATACCCACATGGTGCAGCAGGTTGCCGCAGCCCTTTTCCACCCACTCCACATTCTCGGTGGTGTAGGCCTCGGGCAGCTTCTTGCCGGGAACGGGCACGGGAGCGCCGCCGTGGCACTTCAGCGCACGTACGGTGGCCACCACCACCGCAGCGTCTGGGGTCAGACCGCTGTAATGGCACTTCAGGTTCCAGAATTTTTCATACCCGATGTCCGCGCCAAAGCCGGACTCGGTGACGTGATAGTCGGAAAGTTTCAGCCCCACCTGATCCGCGATGATGGAACTCTGCCCGATGGCAATGTTGGCGAACGGGCCCGCGTGCACGATGACCGGCTGCCCTTCCAGTGTCTGAATGAGATTGGGATTGACGGCATCCACAAGCCATGCGGTCATGGCGCCGTCCACCTCGAAATCGCGCGTGGTCAGCGGCTTGCCGAATTTGTCGTAGCACACGATGATCTTGCCCATGCGCTCCCGCAGGTCCTTCAAGTCCCGCGCCACGGCAAGGATGGCCATGACCTCGGAGGACACCGCGATATCGAACTTTGAGCGCATCATGAACCCGTCCTGCGCCCCGTTCACCCCGTCGATGCCGACAATGATGTTGCGCAGGGCCTGCGCACAGTAGTCGATGACCCAGCCCATCTCGATGCGGGTCGGGTCCACGTTCAGACGGGGCATGCCGGAAAGCTTCTGCAGTTTCTCGTCGGAATAGTTCCGCTCGTGCTGCATGCGGGCGGTGAGCGCCGTCATGGCCAGATTATGCGCGTTCATGATGGCGTTGATGTCACCGGTAAATCCCAGCGAGAACGGTGTCAGCGGAATACACTGCGAACGGCCGCCACCTGCCGCGGAGCCCTTCACCCCCATGGTGGGGCCTCCGGAAGGCTGTCGGATGGCGGCGGAAGCCCGCTTGCCCCGGCGTCCGAGCCCCTGCACAAGCCCGATGGTGGTGGTCGACTTGCCTTCGCCAAGGGGAGTGGGCGTAATGGCCGTCACGTCCACGAACTTGCCGTTGGGTCGATTCTCCAGACGCTTGAGCACCGCCCGGTAGTCGATCTTGCCCATGTAGTGCCCGTAGGGCAGAAGCTCGCGCTCCTCAAGGCCCATCTCATCGGCGAGCTTGTAGATCGTCTTCATCCGGGTTTCGGCATCCTGGGCGATCTCCCAGTCCTGATGCTCCTTGGGATCCAGGGTCCGCACGGTATTGGCGTCCAGCAGCATGCAACATCTCCTTGAGTGAATTCAGGCATCGTACATCAGCGCTTAGCAGGATGTCGCGCAGAAAGTGCGACACCACGCTCCCGGTGCGGGGCATGCACGGCAGGCCCGTTACCCGGGCGCACCGTCTCCTGCTACCGCAATATAGCAACGAGCGCTCTACATCGTCAACTTTAACGAAAAAAGTAACGAGAAAAGTAATTTTTAAACAGGAAACTGCATATTACCTCACAACAAACACAGGAGGACCACAAAAAAACCCGAAGCCTTTCGGCTCCGGGTTGTCCATGCAGATCATGGTGTTACCGACGCATCATTACACGCGGCAGCAGCCCTTCTTGTCCTGCAGGTTCGGAACGGGCTCGAAGCGCCACTTCCAAAGGCATTCCTTGCCGCAGGAATTGGTGCAATCGCATTCAGTGCCCACGACCATCACGGGGATGGGGCTGTGCGAGCTCACCTTGCTGGCCACGGAACCGAGCACCTTGCGGACGCCGGTCTGCCCCTTGGCGCCCATGATGATCATGCCGCAGCTCAGTTCGCAGGCTGCCTTGATGATTGCTTCTGCCGGATCTCCGGGGGCCACCACGGTTTCAAAGGGCACACCAGCTTCCTTGAAACCGTCCTCGAAGATACCAAATACCTTGTCGATGTTTTCCAGATTCTTCTGCACGATCTTCTTGCGGCCTTCTGTTTCGATACGGCCGGAGACCTGCCCGTGTGCATAGAAAAGGATAACCTTGGCTCCGCATTTCTGTGCAAGGGCTACTGCATACCGCTTTGCACGACGCGAAGATTCCCCGCCATCAACGGGGACCAGAAAGTTGTTGAGAATGGGAAGTTCCATTGCGCATTCCTCCTAAAAGTGATTATGCCTGTTGGTTGTGCGGTCAATCAAGTACACGGATGTAAGTACCACGTCAATAGGAACCCCACCCGAAAAATGAAGTGCGTGTCCCCACTCTAGAGGTGCGACCACACTCGCATGCGACAGGTGCCTCACCTCATTACGCTTTTCCGAAACGCCCTGCGCATGGCCCAACAAAAATAATTTTTCGCCCCCATTTCCGGCCTGTTCTTCCATGCGTTGCGTCCCGATCTGCGCATGCCCGACCGCACTTCCCAGACCCTTCCGATTCGGGTATGCATCTGCAACCGGATACCCGGAGCACACATGCCCACACTACCCGTTACCGCCATAGTGCCCGACCTGCTCACACGGCTGGAGGCAACCCCGAACTGCCTGTTGCACGCGCCCCCGGGCGCGGGCAAAACCACGGTCGTGCCTCTGGCCCTGCGTTCTGCCCCCTGGCTTGGGAACCGGCGCATCCTGATGCTGGAACCGCGCCGACTGGCCGCACGCGCCGCCGCCCGGTTCATGGCCAAGTCCCTCGGCAGCACCGTGGGGGAGCTGGTGGGCTACCGCATTCGCCACGAAACACGGATCAGCGCCGCCACCCGTATCGAAGTGGTGACCGAGGGCGTCCTCACCCGACTCCTGCAGGCAGACCCGGAGCTTGCCGACTACGGCATTGTCATCTTCGACGAATTTCACGAGCGCAGCCTGCAGGCCGATCTGGGGCTGGCCTTGTGCATTGAATCGCAGGCAGCCCTGCGCGAAGACCTGCGGCTGCTGGTCATGTCCGCCACTCTGGACTGCGCCCCCATATCGACACTTCTCGGCAACTGCCCCATTGTTTCCTGCGAGGGACGCAGCTTTCCCGTTACCGTCCACCATGCTCCTCCCCGTCAGGCGCCTTCACCGGGCCTCCATGGACAGATCGGACTGGCAGCAGACCATGTGGCCGCCGTCGTACGCCACGCCGTTGAAAAGGAGTCCGGCTCCATTCTTGTCTTTCTGCCCGGTGCGGGCGAAATCCGACGCGTTGCGGACCTTCTGGCCCTGCCGCCCCTGGCTCCCGATGTCAGCGTGCACCCGCTCTACGGCGATCTTGCGCCCCAGGAACAGGATGCAGCCATCTCCCAGGCCGCCGGGGGAAGACGCAAGGTGGTGCTGGCCACGAGCATTGCGGAAACCTCACTGACCATTGAAGGAATCCGGGTGGTTATCGATGCCGGGCTGGCCCGCTCCCCGCGCTTTGATCCGGC
>QKEJ01000101.1 GCA_003252375.1 Halodesulfovibrio sp. | reverse complement strand
ATGACCAGCACGGAGGCGGCAACGGCCAGCCCGGTGCCGGGCAGGGTGAGGATATCCGGCAGCAGGTAGCGTTCCACATCGATGGAGGAGGCCACGATCAGAATGCCCCCCTCGGCCATCAGCACCACCCACTGGGGCGAGGGCCCCACCTGCACGGCCACGAGGGCGGCCCAGAGGCAGGACGTGATCTCCAGCAGGGGATACCGGATGCCGATGGGTCGGCGGCAGGCGCGGCACCGCCCGCGCAGGAACAGATAGCCGACCAGCGGCAGGGTGTCGCGCCAGCGCAGCGCAGCGCCGCATTGCGGGCAGTGCGGCCGCAGGGGCACCGGCGGCGTCCCCGCAAGGTAGCGGTGCACGCACACGGTATAGAAGCTGCCCAGCAGGAGCCCGAACAGCCCCGCGAGCCACGGAAAGATGCTGACAAGGTCCGGATGCATGACGGTGTCCGAGGGGTGAGAGTGTTGCAATCGCCCGGCAAAAAAGGGGTTATGGCATGGCCCACCCCCGGTGGCAAGAAGGGCGTTTAGCCCTTGCTAAAACGCCATGTCATAGAGTAAAGAGTGGGGGTTTTAGGCGGGGGTACTTGCATCTGCACACTACCCACCCGCGAAGGGCGTGCCCCATCGTTCCCTACGAGGAATACACGGCCGCAGACGCTGCTCCACGGAGCCATGCGGCATTGGCGACAGACCCAGCAACAAGCTCCTAAACAGGAACCCCCCACAGGTTCCACACGGGGAATTATTGAGACATGCCAAAAAGGACTGACTTAAAGCGCATCATGGTCATCGGTTCCGGCCCCATCGTCATCGGGCAGGCCTGTGAATTCGACTACTCCGGCACGCAGGCCATCAAGGCACTGAAGGAGGAAGGCTACGAGGTGGTGTTGGTGAACTCCAACCCCGCCAGCATCATGACCGACCCCGAGCTGGCCGACCGGACGTACATTGAACCCATTGAACCCGAGACCGTGGCGGAGATCATCCGCAAGGAACGTCCCTGCGCCGTGCTGCCCACGCTGGGCGGCCAGACCGGCCTGAACACCGCGCTCGCCGTAGCCAAGATGGGCGTGCTTGAGGAATGCGGCGTGGAGCTCATCGGCGCCACCGAAGCCGTCATCGAAAAGGCGGAGAGCCGCGAACTGTTCCGTCAGGCCATGGAAAACATCGGCCTCAAGGTTCCGCTGTCCAACATTGCCCGCTCCATGGACGACGTGCGCCGCATCGGCGAGGAAATGCCCTTCCCCATCATCATCCGCCCGGCCTTCACCCTCGGCGGCAAGGGCGGCGGCATCGCCTACAACATGGAAGACCTCGAGGCCATTGCCTCGCAGGGTCTTGCAGCCTCCATCTCCTCCGAAGTCCTTCTGGAACAGTCCGTCATGGGCTGGAAGGAATACGAGATGGAAGTCATGCGCGACAAGGCGGACAACTGCGTCATCATCTGCTCCATCGAGAATTTCGACCCCATGGGCGTGCACACCGGTGACTCCATCACCGTGGCCCCCGCGCAGACCCTCACCGATGTCGAGTACCAGAAGATGCGCGATGCCTCCATCGCCATCATGCGGGAAATCGGCGTGGAAACCGGCGGATCCAACGTGCAGTTCGGCGTGAACCCGGAAAACGGCGACCTCGTGGTCATTGAGATGAACCCCCGCGTCAGCCGTTCCTCCGCCCTTGCTTCCAAGGCCACGGGCTTCCCCATCGCCAAGATCGCGGCCAAGCTCGCCATCGGCTACACGCTGGACGAGATCCCCAACGACATCACCCGCGAGACCATGGCCTCCTTCGAGCCGACCATCGACTACGTGGTCACCAAGCTGCCCCGGTTCACCTTCGAAAAGTTCCCCGGCGCCAAGGACGAGCTGAACACCGCCATGAAGAGCGTGGGCGAGGCCATGTCCATCGGCCGCACCTTCAAGGAATCGCTGCAGAAGGGCCTGCGCTCGCTGGAAATCGGGGCCTTCGGCCTCGGCCGCAACTTCCGCAGCAAGCTGCCCGACCGCGAGGAGGTGCTGGCCAAGCTGCGCACCGCCAACTCCATGCGCATGTTCTCCGTGCGCCACGCCATGCTCATGGGCATGAGCGTTGCCGAGATCTTCGAGCTGACCAAGATTGACCCATGGTTCCTGCACCAGATCCGGGACATCGTGGCCGTGGAAGACGAGCTGCGCGACTTCGGCCGCGCCAACTCCCTGACCCCGGACAACACCGACCTGGTCGAACTGATGCGCAAGGCCAAGGAATACGGCTTTGCCGACCGTCAGCTCGCCGAGATGTGGAACCAGCCCGAAATCGCCGTGCGCCAGCTGCGCAAGGAGATCGGCATCACGCCCACCTTCTATCTGGTGGACACCTGCGCCTCGGAGTTTGAAGCCTACACCCCCTATTTCTACTCCACCTACGAGACCGGTTCCGAAATCACCGTGGAAGACCGCAAGAAGGTCATCATCCTCGGCGGCGGGCCCAACCGCATCGGACAGGGCATCGAGTTCGACTACTGCTGCTGCCATGCCTCCTTCGCCCTGCGCGACATGGGCGTGCAGTCCATCATGGTCAACTCCAACCCCGAAACCGTGTCCACCGACTATGACACCTCGGACCGCCTCTACTTCGAGCCGCTCACCTACGAGGACGTCATGAACATCGTGGAACTGGAAAAGCCCGACGGCGTCATCGTGCAGTTCGGCGGCCAGACCCCGCTGAACCTTGCCGTGCCGCTGCTGCGCTCCGGCGTGCCCATCCTCGGCACGCATCCGGACTCCATTGACCGCGCGGAAGACCGCGAGCGCTTCCAGGCGCTCATCCAGAAGCTGAAGCTGACCCAGCCCGCCAACGCCACCGTCATGACGCTGGAAGAGGCCCGCAGGGTCGCCGAGGACATCACCTACCCGCTGGTTGTCCGCCCCTCCTACGTGCTGGGCGGCCGGGCCATGGAAGTGGTGTACGACGACGAGCAGCTGGCCACCTACTTCCGCGACGTGGTGGGCACCACCGCGCCCGAGCATCCCATCCTGCTGGACAAGTTCCTCGAGAACGCCATCGAGGTGGATGTGGACGCCCTGTGCGACGGCGCCGACGTGTACGTGGCGGGCATCATGGAGCACATCGAGGAAGCCGGCATCCATTCCGGCGACTCGGCCTGCTCGCTGCCCCCCTACTCGCTGGCCCAGAACATCATCGACGAGATCGACCGCCAGACCGTGGCCCTTGCCAAGGAGCTGAAGGTCATCGGCCTCATGAACATCCAGTTCGCGGTCAAGGACGGCGTGGTCTTCATTCTGGAAGTGAACCCCCGCGCCTCGCGCACCGCGCCCTTCGTGTCCAAGGCCACGGGCGTGCCCCTGCCGCGTCTTGCCACCCAGATCATGATGGGCAAGACCCTCAAGGAGCTGAACCCCGCGGCCATGCGCACCTCCGGCTACATCTCGGTGAAGGAATCCGTCTTCCCGTTCAGCCGGTTCCCGGGCGTGGACATCCTGCTCGGACCCGAAATGCGCTCCACCGGCGAGGTGATGGGCATTGCCGACACCTTCGAGGAAGCCTTCATGAAGGGCCAGCTTGCCTGCGGGCAGCGCCTGCCCCAGTCCGGCAAGGTTTTCATCTCCGTGAATGACCGTGACAAGAACAACATCCTTGACGTGGGCCGAAAGTTCCACGAACTTGGCTTCGAGATTCTGGCCACCACGGGTACGGCGCAGCTGTTCGCCGAGAACGGCATTCCTGCCACCCGCGTGGCCAAGGTGTACGAGGGACGTCCCAACATCGTGGACTTTATCAAGAACGGTGAAGTGGCCCTCTTGCTGAACACGGCCTCCGGCAAACGCACGGTGGAGGACTCCAAGTCCATCCGTCAGGCCACGCTGCTCTACAACGTGCCCTACTCCACCACGGTTTCCGGCGCCCGCGCCATAGCCATGGCCATTGCCGAGCAACGCCGCTGCGGCCTGAACGTGAAGAGCCTTCAGGAATACTATGCAGGTGCCAAGACAGAACGCACCTGCAAGGGATAAGCATGAAACGCGAATATTGCGGTGTCTTCGGCATCTACAACCACCCCGAAGCAGCCCGCCTGACCTACTTCGGCCTCTATGCCCAGCAGCATCGCGGGCAGGAGAGCGCCGGTATCGTAACCTGGGACGGCAAGATCATCCGCGAGGAACGCGGCATGGGCCTTGTGCCCGAGGTCTTCAACGAACGCCACCTCGGCAAGGAGCTCAAGGGCTCCATCGCCATGGGGCATGTGCGCTATTCCACCACGGGCGCGTCGCTCATCCGCAACGCACAGCCCTTTCTTGCGCGCCACAAGGATCTGCATCTGGCCATTGCCCATAACGGCAACCTGGTCAACACCATGGAGCTGCGGAACAAGCTGGAAGAGGAAGGCTCCATCTTCCAGACCACCATCGACAGCGAAGTGTTCGTGCACCTCATTGTCAAATACCTGAACGGCAGCACCGTGGAAGAAGCCATCCTCAAGGCCTGCAAGGACGTGAAGGGCGCGTACTCCGTGCTCATCATGGCCAACGACAAGCTCATCGCCATCCGCGACCCGCACGGCATCCGCCCGCTGCAGATCGGCCGCGTGGGCTCTTCGCATGTCTTCGCCTCCGAAACCTGCGCCTTCGACCTGCTGGAAGCGGAACTCATCCGCTCCGTGGAACCGGGCGAGATGGTGGTGGTGGAAGGCTCCAGCGTGAAGAGCTACAAGATGGACATTCCGCCCCAGCCCACCAAGCACTGCATCTTCGAGCTCATCTACTTCGCCCGGCCCGACTCCACGGTGTTTGGCGAAAACGTGTACCTGTGCCGCAAGGAAATGGGCCGCCAGATGGCGCTGGAATCCCATGTGGATGCCGACTACATCATGCCCTTCCCCGACTCCGGCATCTACAGCGCCGTGGGCTATGCCCAGCAGTCCGGCCTGCCCTACGAGCATGCGATGATCCGCAACCACTATGTGGGCCGCACCTTCATCCAGCCCTCGCAGGACATGCGCGACTTCTCCACCCGGGTAAAGATCAACCCCGTAAAGGAGATGATCAAGGGCAAGCGCATCGTCATTGTGGATGACTCCATCGTGCGCGGCACCACCATCCGCTCCCGCGTGAAGAAGCTGCGCGAACTGGGCGCTGCGGAAATCCATTTCCGCGTCAGCTGCCCGCCCATCAAGTTCCCCTGCTTCTACGGCATCGACTTCTCGTCCAAGGGAGAGCTGATTGCCGCGAACCACAGCGTGGAAGAGATCGAACGCTTCATCGGGCTGGACAGCCTGCACTACATCTCCATCGAAGGGCTGCTCAAGTCCGTGCAGAAGCCGGAAAGCTACTGCCTGGCCTGCTTCACGGGCGAGTACCCCATCCCCTGCGAAGGCGGCGGGAAGATGTGTACGGAGTGCGGCTGCTAGGTCGCTGATCGCTACGACAGAAGAAATACGAAAGCCCGGCGTCGGAAGACGCCGGGCTTTTTCACTACTCTTCAAACTGCTCGCAATTCTAATTAGCGCACATCTTGCACTTTGATATTTCGCCAGCTCCTACGCTTGCAGTGACTTCCTCGAAGGAAGGCCTTCCTACAAACAGGCCCATGCTGACGCCTGCCTTCACATAGCTGGCTTTCCCCGCCTCAACTTTAATCGTTACCGATGATCTGGATTCCGTTTTAGCCCAGATCTCCAGTTCCCCGGGATCGCTCAGATACTGGCAGTATCCCCCCTGAACCAAATTACACATCACTTCCTGACCGGCATGCACATCATAATGAACGCCCCCCCCCATGAATCCAGACTCACGGTAGACATATACCACCCCTTTATCAGTAGGAGCCTGCACTGGTTCAAATTGTGGCCCCCTCGCAGCACAGCCGCCAAGAACAAACAATAACAGCGCAGCTACCATCAATGACGCTATGTTCCTCATCTCATCTCCCCATATTCATACATTGCTATACTATTCCAACGTTAT
>QKEJ01000203.1 GCA_003252375.1 Halodesulfovibrio sp. | reverse complement strand
CATCCAGCATCTTCCTGACCACCCTGCCCGATGGTGCCGGGTTCTTCATCTTCTTGGGCCTCGCCACCTTCTTTCTGTTCTGAGGAAGGAATGACTCCACGCAAAACGGGCCGTCTCCATATGGAGACGGCCCGTTTTGCATGGAGTCATTCCTTCCTCAGAACAGAAAGAAGGTGGCGAGGCCCAGGAAGATGAAGAACCCGGCACCATCGGTCAGGGTGGTCAGGAAAATGCTGGATGCCTGCGCCGGATCGCGTCCCAGTTCCTTGAGGATCAACGGAATGGATGCACCGGCCAACGCACCGAGCAACATGTCCATGGCCAGCGCCACCGACATGACCTGTCCCAGCTTGAAGTTATGGGTGAACAGGGTAACGGCCACCAGTACCAGCACGCCGACGATCAACCCGCTGAGCAGACCGATCTTGGCCTCGCGCAGCACGGCCACCCACGACTTCTTGCGGTCAAACCGCTCCACGGCCAACTGGCGGATCATCACGGCCAGCGCCTGCTGCCCCGTGTTGCCCGCCTGATTCGCCACAATGGGCATGAGAACGGCAAGAATGGCCATGGAGGCAATGGAGCCCTCGAACATGAACACCACGCAGGCAGAGACGGTGGAATTCAGCATGTTCACCAGCAGCCATGGCAGACGCACCTTGACCGATTCCAGCCACGGCGTGTCCACGGATTCATCCTGACCGGCGCCCACCATGCCGAGCATGTCCTCGGAGGCCTCGTCATGAATGATGTCGATGATATCGTCATAGGTGACCACGCCCAGAAGGTGGCCTTCGTAGTCGACAACAGGCAGGGCCATGAAGTCGTAGCGGGCAAGGGTATGCGCCACTTCTTCCCTGTCCACGTCAAACAGCACGGAGATGAGGCTCTGGTCGCTTACCTCGTTCAGAAGGATGGACCCCGGACGGCAGAGCAGGAGGTCGCGCAGTGAAAGCACGCCCACCAGACGCTGTTTGCCATCCACGATATAGGCGTAGTAGGGAATTTCCTTGTCTTCCATCTCCCGGCGGATGTGCAGGATGGCCTGGTCCGCCGTGAGCCGGTGATTGAGGATGATGATTTCCGTGTTCATGATCCCGCCGGCCGTGTCCTCGTCAAAGGACAGCAGCGTGCGGATTTCCTCGGCATCCTCGGCTTCGACGAATTCCAGCAGCCTGTCGCGGTGTGCGGCATCCAGATCGCTCAGAACGTCGGCGGCATCGTCAGGAGACATCTCGCCCAGGATTCGGGCGGCGACATCGGGATCAAGGTTCTGCAGAATATCCGTCTGGGCCCGCTCTTCCATCTCGGCAAGGGCTTCGGCGGCATCTTCGGCAGTCAGGTGCTGCATCATGCAGACCTGTTTTTCAAGCGTCAGATTCTGTATATGTTCGGCGGCATCCGCGGGGTGCGCGAATTCGTCGGCCGAAATGTGTGCCACTTCGTCCCGGCAGTCGACGTACACCACCTTTTCGTCGGGGGCTTCGCTCTGCAGATCGGAATCGGAGGGAGTATGCTTGGAAGTGTTGTTCATGACCAGTGAGTCCTACCGGAATTGCAAGCGCGAAATGAAACCGTTACACGAAGACAGCTTGACGAAACGGTTACAGCCACCTAAACACGCGGAGAGGATACGCAACACCGCTCCTCGTCCGGCATACAGCATCTATCACTAAGCCGCTTCTACCACAATCCATGAATATTGAAAAATTTTCCAACTTCTTCCAGGGAGAGGCACTGACCCTCCTCAACGAGAGCATCGACCTTGCTCTCCGGGAGGACGGTCCCGACCTGACCTCCGAAGGGGTCTTTCCGGAACGGCACAGGCTTTCCGCAAAGATCATCGCCAAGCAGGACACCCTTGTAGCCGGACTGCCGCTCATCCCCCTCGTGATGAAGCGCTGCGGACGGGGCGACTGGTCGTGGCAGGCCTTTGCCGACGACGGCGACCTCGTGGCCGACCGCACCGTGGTGGCCACCATCGAGGCGCAGGCCGCCCGCCTGCTCAAGGCCGAACGCATCATCCTGAATTTCATCACCCACATGTCCGGCATCGCCAACCTTACCCGAACCTACGTCCAGCAACTGGAAGGGACGGGCACCCGCCTTCTGGATACCCGCAAGACCCTGCCCTGCCTCCGGTATCCCGAAAAGTACGCCGTCCTCGTGGGAGGCGGGCTGAACCACCGCATGAATCTACGCGAAATGCTCATGCTGAAGGACAACCATGTGGACCTTGCCGGAGGCATTTCCCCGGCTGTGGCAACCCTGCGCGCCCGCTATTCCCCCTGCCCGCCCATTGAGGTAGAGTGCAGGACCCTCGCCGAGGTGCAGGAAGCCGTGGCATGCCGTGTGGATCGCATCATGCTGGACAACATGACCATCGAAGCCATGTGCGAGGCACTGGAAGCCATTCCAGCGGACATCGAAACAGAAGTCAGCGGCGGCGTGACGCTAGAGACCATCCGCCCCCTTGCCTCAGCCAGTCCCAAGGGACCGGACTTCATATCGGTGGGCAGGCTCACGCACTCGGCGCCCGTGGCAGACTTCAGCATGCTCGTACAATAGACCTGCGCTTCGGCGTCCGACCATACCGCGGCCTTGCCGCGTTGCAGACCGCCCACAAGGAACGACCATGACCACCCATTCCGACACCATTTCCGCCATCCGCAAGGCTCTTGGCAGCCGTCTCGCGATCATGGGGCACCATTACCAGGCCGATTCGGTCATCCGCCACGTGGATCTGAAGGGCGACTCCCTTGAACTGGCCCGCAAGGTCAGCAGCGTGGATGCCGAACACATCGTCTTCTGCGGCGTCTACTTCATGGGAGAATCGGCCGCCCTGCTCGCCCGCCCGGGACAGAAGGTCTACCTTCCCGAAGAGGACGCCAACTGCGTCATGTCCCAGATGGCCCCTGCGGCCAGAGTGGACGCGGTCCTGAACCGCCTGAACGCCTCCGGCCGCACCATCGTGCCGCTGACCTACGTCAATTCGTCCATCGGGGTGAAGGCCGTATGCGGCAAGCACGGCGGTTCGGTCTGTACCTCCGCCAATGCGGAAACCATGATGCGCTGGGCCATGGACAGGGGCGACGCCATCCTCTTCATCCCGGACAAGAATCTTGCCCGCAACACGGCGGGAACGCTGGGAATACCGGAAGCCGACTGGCACATGCTCGACATCCGGCAAGACGGCAACGCCGTGGACACAGCAGCGGCGGAGCGCGCCAAGCTGTTGCTCTGGCCCGGCCTCTGCGCCATCCATGCCCGTTTCAACCTGCGCCAGATTGAAACCGCCCGCGCTGCCCACCCGGGCATCAGCGTCATCGTGCATCCGGAATGTTCTCCCGAAGTCGTGAGGGCTTCGGATGCCGCCGGATCCACCTCCTTCATCATCAAGTTCGTGCAGCAGGCGCCCGAAGGGGCCTCCATCGCCATCGGGACGGAGATCAACCTTGTGGAGCGCCTCGCCCAGGAATACAAGGGACGCAAGACCATCGTCCCGCTGCTGGAAAGCAGCTGCTCGCACATGGCCAGCGTGACCGAAGCCAAGCTTGCCATCACCCTGCAGGACGTGCAGAACGGCACTGCGGAACAGGTACGGGTGCCCGTGGGCTTTGAAGACCACGCCCGGACCGCGCTGGAACGCATGCTCGAAGCCTGCGCCTGAAACCCCTAGCCCTGCCCGGAACAATAGGATTGGACATGAATACCTACCGTCACGTCACTCCGGTTCTCATCATCGGATCGGGCATTGCGGGCTGCACAACGGCCCTGTCTCTGGCCGATGCCGGCATTGAATGCACCCTTCTCACAACGGGCGACAGCCTGGACGGCGGCAACTCCGCCCTTGCCCAGGGGGGCATTGTCTTCAAGGCGGAATCCGGCGATCCGCGGCTGCTGGAAAAGGACATCCTCACCGCAGGGCATAACCGCAACTACAAGACAGCCGTACGCTACCTGTGCACCCATGGACCGGAAGCCGTACGCTCGATCCTGGTGGACAGGCTCCAGATACCCTTTGCCCGCGGCGGTGACGATGCGGAATGCGAATGGGACCTGACCCGCGAAGGCGGACACGGCGTTCCCCGCATCCTGTACTGCGCGGACTACACCGGACGCGCCATCATGGACGGACTGGTCAAGGCTGTTTCCACGCACCCCAACATCACCATCCTGACCAACCGCACGGCCATCGACCTGCTCACCAGCCATCACCACACCCGGGACCTGGAATTCCGCTACCAGCTGAACAACCAGTGCACCGGGGCCTATGTTTTCAACGAGCAGCTCAAGCGGGTGGAGACCATTCTTGCCAACTTCACGGTGCTGGCCACGGGCGGCGTGGGACAGATATACCTGCATACCACCAACAGCACGTCATCCATCGGCTCCGGTCTCGCTATGGCCTACCGCGCAGGCGCCCGCATCCACAACGCCGAATTCGTGCAGTTCCACCCCACGGCCCTGTTCCACCGCTCGGACAGACGCTTCCTGATCACCGAAGCCATGCGCGGCGAGGGCGCACGTCTTGTCGATGCCGAAGGCGACCCCTTCATGCACCGATACGATGCCCGGGGTGACCTTGCGCCGCGTGACATCGTGGCCCGCGCCATCGTGGAGGAAATGCTGAAGAAGGGAGAAGACTGCGTCTTCCTGGATACCAGCGAGGTCAGACACGATCTTGCCACGCGCTTCCCCACCATTTTCCGGCGCTGCCTTGATCTCGGCATCGATATCCGCACCCAGCCCATTCCCGTCGTGCCTGCGGCGCACTACTTCTGCGGGGGCATTCTTGCCGACCCCAAGGGCCGCACCACCGTGGATCGTCTGTACGCTGTCGGCGAGTGCAACTGCACAGGCCTGCACGGTGCCAATCGCCTTGCCTCCACTTCTCTGCTGGAAGCCCTTGTCTGGGGCCACTCCTCGGCCGATGACATCGGCAAACGCATCAGCCGCAAGCTCAGCAAACGATTGCGCGATGCCATGCCCGACTGGGATCCCGTGGGCGAGGAACACAATGACGACCCGGCGCTCATCGCGCAGGACTGGGCACGCATCCGGCACACCATGTGGAACTATGTGGGCATCACCCGGACCACAAGCCGCCTGAACCGGGCCGTGGAGGACATGAGCCAGCTTTCCCGCAACGTGCACGATTTCTACAAGCGGACACCGCTTTCCAAGCGCCTCATCGACCTGTTCCACGGGTGCCAGGCTGCCTACGTGATCACCCTTGCAGCCAAGCGCAACAAGGAAAGCGTGGGTTGCCATTACCGCGTGGAATAACACGCCAACAGGACAAGGAGTCTTCATGACCTTCACGGAATTCCGGCTGCTTCTGGGGAATGACTGGGGCCTGATGGTGCTTGCCGGCATCCTGCTCTACATGTTCATCCTGCGCCTGCGCCGTGTCCGGGGCTTCCTCGGCACCACGGGCACCATTGCCACCTCCGTGCTGCTGCTCATGCTCGTATGGATGCAGTGGAACAAGTATTCGGTGGGCCAGCAGATACTGGATATTGCGGCTCAAAAGGGAGCAGGATACCAGCTCATGGCGGAAGACAGGACCCCCATCAGGATGCCCGCCGTACTGGAAGTGAACCGTGTCCGGTATGTTATTGACGTGTCGGCGACACAACAGAAGCGCTATCTGCCCTGGACGGTGATCGCCCTGCCCAATTAGCGGACACTGTGGGTTGCAGCGGAGATGTAGAACGGCGTCAGCGGCAATGCCCAGGCGTGACGATGATATCCATGTAGTCGGCAACGACACTCCGCACAGCCGGCACCATGTGCGCCGTAACCTGCGTCCTGCCCTCACCAAGCGGCTCAAAATCAATCCAGCCGTCTACCCGGAAAAGACGGGCATTGACCTGCTCTCCCCATACCATCTGACGGGGTTCGCCCTCCCGCCCCGGCTTCATCCAGCGCCCGTTTCCGCACAGGGCCTGATGCTGGACAAGATTGCTCTCAATCTCGGGTATTGAAAGCAGCACAACCTGCTGCATGCTCGCATACTGTTGCGTCCGCTGTTCCTCTATGGGCGACGTCAGACATCCTGCCAGAGCCGTCAGCACGACAAGCAGGCTCCCGAGCAGGGAAACGTCCCGAGAACAGGTGGCACCCAGTACACAACGCATAGCAGCCACTCCTTTCATTGAAAGTACTACATGCGTTTACAGTTGACCAGCCCTGCCACACGGAATGTGCAGCAATGGCGGCGCACTGGGTCTACACGCCGGATTCGTCCTCCACCACACGGGCGCCGAGACGACCAACGGAGCACAACACGCCCACCCCGCACATGATGGCAAACACCGACAACGCAGTGTGCATGCTCTGCAGGAAAAGCGGGTAGGTTGAAGCCACAATGGATTGCCCTCCCATGATGGAGGAGAAAATGACCGTGATCACGGTCATGCTGGTCATCATCCCCAACGACCGCATGCTGGCCACGATGCCGGAAGCAATGCCCAGATACCGGGGAGAGACGCTCCCCATGATGACCGTGGTGTTGGGGGAGGAGAAGAGCGCAAACCCCATGCCCAGCAACATGAGCATGCCTATGATCACCCACAAGGGAGTCTGGGGACCGATGGTGGCGGCCAGTCCGAGTCCTCCCACGCACAACAGCATGCCCATGGTGGCGACCCGGTCAGCGGGATACCGATCGGCCAGCCGCCCGCAGAAGGGGGACAGCGCGGCCTGGACAATGGGCTGCGCCATCATGACCGTTCCGGCTTCGCTTGGTGACATGCCCTTGATGTACTGCAGATACAGGCTCACGAAGAAGGCAACGCCGAAGGTGGCCGCATAATTGATGAGAGCGGCAATATTGCTGAACGCCAGCACCCTGTTCCCCTTGAACAGGCTGACCCGCAAAACCGGAAATTCCTGGCGGGACTCATACCAGATGAACAGCCCAAGCCCGGCACACCCGCCCACGATGGCTGCGTATGCCCAGTGACCATGGTCAAGATTGGAGGCACCGAGGATCAGGATCATGATCGAGACGGCATAGACCAGACTGCCCTTCCAGTCGAAGGGCTCTCTGATGGCAGCCGGCTGCTCCTTGGGCAGCTTGAAGGTCACCAGCAAAAAGGCAATGGTCCCCAGGGGCACGCACAGCAGGAACACCGAACGCCACCCGAAGTGACTGACCAGCAGCCCGCCGAAAAACGGTCCGCACGAGATGCCCGCATACGCTGCGGCAACGGCAATGCCGAGCGCCCTGCCCCGCTCCGAGACCGGAAACACGCTCACCACCATGGCCATGGAGGTTGCCATGACCATGGAACCGCCTATCCCCTGCACGAACCGCATAGCAATGACGCTTTCCATGCTGCCTGACATCGACAGCAGCCCGGCCATGACCGTGAACACGCCAAGACCGCGCTGAAAGATGACCCGCCTTCCGTACATGTCCGCAAGCCGCCCCATGGACAACAGGAATATGGTTGCGGAAAGCACGTAGATGGTTTCCACCAGTCCCAGCTGCATGGCTGTCGCATGAAACTGCCGGCCCATCACCGGCAATGCAATGCTCACGGCAGACATCATGAACGGCATAAGCACATGGGCAACACACACGCAGAACAACGTGGCCCTGCGGATTACAATATCATCCTTGGTCATCAAACGCTCTCTTCGGGTTCCAGTACGGCAAGCATGTTTGCCATCATGCGTTCCAGCAGATCCAGCGCCATCCGGCGTTCTTCAGGGGAAAAGCCATTCGCCAGCGTATCACTCAGCGTATTCAGAGGAGCGTAGAACGCATCACGCCGGGCCCGCATGGCATCACTCAGGTACACCAGATTCTGACGCCGGTTCTCCCCGTTGACACAGCGGGTAATACACCCTGCCTTTTCGAGGCGGGCAAGTTGCCGTGCCGTAACCCCCTTGTCTATATGCAGACGCCTGGACAGCTCCTCCTGTGGAACGCCGTCGGTGTGAAACAGCTCGGCAAGAAAGGAGACCTGCCCCTGCTCAATGCCGAGCGGCGCGTGGGAATCCCGGATGAACCGGGCAATAAGCCGGTGCAGCAGGCTGATGCGGTAGCCAAATGAAGCCTTTCTATCGTGCATGAGTCTCCCCCTCTCTTTTGTTGCCTAGGCAACGAATGTGTACGCATCCCCATTCCCTCCGTCAATGCCCTAACGGGAAAATCACGAAAAGTGCCCCCCAACCCCATGTTGTGCTTCATATTTTTTCCAAAGCGTGTATGCTGCTCCCAAACAGGCATAACGGACCCCA
This sequence comes from Halodesulfovibrio sp., assembly GCA_003252375.1. Lineage (GTDB taxonomy): Bacteria > Desulfobacterota > Desulfovibrionia > Desulfovibrionales > Desulfovibrionaceae > Halodesulfovibrio. The sequence goes on along the minus strand of QKEJ01000203.1, from coordinate 13,304 downwards.
ACCGGAGTGATACCATGGACTTCAAAGACATTCTCACCCGTCGGCGCGCCATCAATTTCTTTGATCCGCAACGCGATGTTCCGCAGACACTTCTCGAGCAAGCCGTGGAGGACGCGGCCCGGGCTCCCTCCGGGTTCAATCTGCAACCCTGGAACGTCATTCCCCTGCGCGAACTTGACGACAAGGTTCGTCTGCGCGCAGTGGCCATGAACCAGCCCAAGGTCACGGAGGCACCCGTTGTCCTCATTGTGCTCGCCGATTGCAAGGGATGGGAAAAGGGACACCCCACGCTTGAGCGCAACTTCGAGGAGATGGTCAAGGCAGGGTCCATGAAGGAGGCGCAGCGCAACTGGTTCTACGGAGCCTGTGGCAAACTCTACGGCACAAGCCGCGATACGCAACTGGCCTTTGGGGTAAAGAACACGGCATTCTTCGCCATGTCGCTCATGTACGCCTGCGCCAACCTCGGCCTGGATACGCACCCCATGGACGGCTTCGACCATGAGGCCGTACGCAGAGAGTTCCGCATCCCGGATAATTTCTGGATTCCCCTGCTCCTTGCCGTTGGATACTTCAGTGGTGAGGATGACCGCCCCGCGCCCAAGTGGCGCAAGAGCTACACGGATATCGCGGTACGCTTCGATTAACCTTTCCGATCTTCATCCTGAACGCAAAAAGCCCCCGGTACCCAGGGTACCGGGGGCTCCTTCATGACAAGACAGAAAGGTTAGCCAAGCGCACCGACACGCTCGGCAATTTCAAGGCACATATCGGCCTTGTTGAGCGTGTACAGGTGAATACCAGGTGCACCGCCATCCAGAAGACGACGAATCTGCTCCACGGCAAAGGCAAGGCCAGCCTCCTTCACGGCAGCGTCCCCGCCCTTTTCGTTGGCCTCTTCCAGAGCAAGATAGAGCTTGCCGGGAATATTGGCCCCGCACAGCGTGAGAATGCGCCGCACGGAAGAAAGACTCTGGATGGGCAGGATGCCGGGCAGAACGGGGGTTGTCACGCCCATGGCCCTGAGCTGTTCGACAAAGCTGAAATACTCGCGCACGTCGAAGAACAGCTGGGTAACGATGAAATCGCTCCCTGCATCCACCTTGACCTTGGTAAAGGCAAGGTCGTCGCGGAAGGTCTTGGACTCCGGATGAGCAGCAGGATATCCCGCCACGCCGATGCCGAACTCAGGACAACAGGTCCGGACAAAGGAAACAAGATCCGAAGCGTACCGGAACTCCTGCTCGTCCCAGTTGAAATCGCCGGTCCTAGGGGCATCGCCGCGCAGGGCAAGCACGTTGTTCACCCCGGCAGCCTTCAGCTGCGCAAGGAAATCGCGTATCCGCCCTCCGTCTGCCCCCACGCAGGTAAGATGCGCCATGGGCTCAATGCCGATGGCATTCTTGATGTGCGCGGTAATTTCCAACGTATTGTCCTGGGTGGACCCTCCGGCACCATAGGTAACGGAAGCAAAGAGAGGGTTCAGGGCCTTGAGACGCTCCACGGTCCGGAAGAAGCCGGGCCAGTTCTCGCGCTCCTTGGGAGGAAAGAATTCAAGCGAGTAGAAGGGAGTGCGCTGCGCTGCAATCAGGTCTATGATCTTCAAGGGAATATCCTCTCTGGTAAAACAGGGCGTCCGGCATTCCGCCGCGCCGTGGTAAAAACCGGCGTTGTCCGCCGTTACGAGCCGGCTGACCCGGCAGTTCGTCCATGCAGGCCCTCTTATATATCAAGAAAACTTGATACGTCAATATCCAGTTATATTGATTTTCAAAAAAATCCCATTCCCCAGTGCTGGACATTGCTCCGGGCGGGATGTAGGTCCAAGGCAGGGAATATCTCCACAAAGGTACGGTACCCCACCCGTTTCCGCAACACCGGCCCTGCCGCTTTCACCAATCTCAGCCCAACGGAACCACCATGTATTTCTGGCAACTCATCATCCTCATCTGCGCCATCGCCTTTGGTGGCTATGTCCTTCTCCGTCCGCAGGACGACCCCCTTGCCAAGCGTCTCAGAACGCTCATGATATGGGGTGTGCCCTACCTGTTCATCACGATGGGTCTGTGTGCCCTGTTCCTGCAGGCGGCATATGTTGCCGTGATTTTCCTTGTCGGTGCCGGTGCCTGCTTCCTGCTTTTCCTCAAGCGAGACATACGCTGAACGGCCTGATACGGCCGTCTGTCGCGGAGTGCCATGTCGCATCCCTACCGCCATACAATTGCCCTGCTGCTCCTTGCCGCCCTCCTGTGGCCGGTACGGAGCAGCGCGCAGACAGACTGGCAGTCTGTGGAAGCGGGACTGGATATCGCCACGATCCCCCTTGCCGCCGATGATGCCTCAGGCATTGCGGACGACGGAGAGGATGCCCTGACCATCCTGCGCATCGATCCGAAGCACTACGAATTCGTGGTTCTTGCGGCCACCGAACGGGGCCGGTTGCTCACCCCGCAGCAATGGGCCGACGAATACCACCTTACGGCGGTCATCAACGCTTCCATGTACCTGCCCGACCACAGGACAAGTACGGGCTACCTGCGCAACGACAGCCACCTGAACAACGACTATGTGAACAAGCGCTTCGGCTCCTTCTTCGTGGCCTACCCATACGCCTCCGGTGCCTCGGCATCCCTTCCCGAAGTCACCATTCTGGACAGACAGGCGGACGACTGGGAAAACCTGATCGGCCGCTACCGCATCGTGGTCCAGAATTTCCGCATGATCAACGTGGCGGGCACCCCGCTGTGGCCGGAACAGGGGGAGGCATTCTCCATTGCCGCCGTGGCCATGGACGCCGCCGGAAATATCCTGTTCATCCATTGTCGTCCGCCTCTGACGGTCAGGCAGTTCACGGACCGGCTCATGACCCTGGACCTTTCCATCAAGCGGGCCATGTACGTGGAAGGCGGCCCGCAGGCCAGCCTGCATCTGCACGCTGCGGGCGGTAGCCAGACGTGGTCCGGGAGGCATGACGGCGATTTCTGGAGCGGCGCCCATGTGGAATGGCAGTTGCCCAATGCATTGGGCATCCGCCGAAAATGATCTTTCACCAGCCGAGGGTTGCCTCAGGTGACCGGAGGTATTAGGTATTGCCACGAGAACGCATATCGTGAGGAGTTGTCATGCCGTTATATGATTTTTTGTGCCGCGCCTGCGGTGATTGCTTTGAGGAAATTGCCGATCCGGACTGCACGAGCGGGGAGCCCTGTCCCTCCTGCGGCAGCACCGAGACGGAGCGCCAGATGTCTGCCCACAGCCCCATTCCCGGCAGTGGCACGAACAGACTGCCCGCCAGCCTGAAGCGCGGCGGCGGGGCCAAGATGGAGCAGGTTCCGCAGAAGAAGCTCAAGAAGCCCATCCCCAAACCGGTCTGTCACAGACCCGGCGGCTGCAGCGGCTGCTCATCCAAGCCGCAGTAGCAGACGGTTGCCATTCCATACGCAAAAAGCCGACCCCCATGCGGGGGCCGGCTTTTCTGTCATTGGAAGGCGAATGTCGTGCTAGACGGCCTTGGAGGTCGCCAGCATGTAGATTTCATGGGGGTCAAGGATCAGGATGACCGAACCGTCGCCCATGATGGTGGCACCGGATATGCCCTTCACATCGCCGAGGTATTCGCCAAGCGGCTTGATAACGATTTCCTGGCGCTCGTGCAGCCTGTCCACCACGATGCCCAGTCGGCGCTGGTTGTCATGGATGACCACCACGGAAAGCACTTCGGGCTGCACATCGGGTTCCGGCAGGTCCAGCAGTTCCGCCATGTTGACGATGCCGAGCACCTCGCCGCGCAGGGTGACGGCCTTGCGCCCCTTCACGTCGGTCAGACGGCGGGCCTCGATCTTGGTGGTTTCGGAAACCGCATCCAGCGGAATGGCGTAGTTCTCGCCCGCCACATTCACCATCAGGGCATCAATAATGGCCAGCGTCAGCGGCAGGGAGAGCGTGAACCGCGTTCCCTTGCCGATTTCCGAAGTGATGGCCACGCTGCCCTTCAGGTTCTTGATGTTGGTGCGCACCACGTCCATGCCCACACCGCGGCCGGAAATATCCGTAATGGTCTCCGCCGAGGAAAAGCCGGGAGCGAAGATCAGCTCCATGGCCTCACGGTCGTCCAGCGCCTTGGCCTCTTCGGGCGAGATGATCCCCTTGCGGATGGCGACTTCACGCATCTTCTCGGGATCGATCCCCTTGCCGTCATCCTCGATTTCGATGGCGACCGAGTTCCCGCGGTGATAGGCACGCAGCCACACCTTGCCCTTGGCAGGCTTGCCGGCGGCCACTCGCACGTCCTCGGCCTCCACGCCATGGTCCATGGCGTTCCGGATAAGGTGCACAAGGGGGTCGCCGATGACTTCGACAACGCTCTTGTCCAGTTCGGTTTCCTCGCCTTCCATGATCAGGTCCACTTCCTTGCCGCTCTTGCGGGAAAGGTCGCGCACCAACCGGGGGAAGCGGGAGAAGACCGACGAGACGGGCACCATGCGGACCTTCATGATCGTGTCCTGAAGGTCATCGGAAATACGGGCCATGGCATACGTGGTTTCCGTCAGGTTCTGGGCCACGTCGGCCACGTCCACGTCCTGCCCGCTCTCAAGGTGCCGGGCAAGCATGGTGTACCGGTTGCGGTTGATGATCAGCTCACCGATCAGGTTCATCAGATGATCGAGCTTTTCATGATCCACGCGGATGGTGGAAGAAGATTTCGCCTTCACCTGCTCGGCCTGCTGCGCCGGAGCGGCAGCGGGTTTGGCGGGAGCGGCTGCGGGTTTGGCAGGTGCTGCAGCAGGCTTGGCCGGAGCAGCGGCTGCAGGTTTTGCAGGCGCTGCCGGCTTGGGCTGCGGTGCGGGCTTCGCTTCCGCCTTGGGGGCGGGCTTGGGAGCAGGCTTGGCCTCCGCCTTGGGAGCCGGGGCCGGTTCGGGCTTGGCTTCCGGAGCAGGTGCGGCGCTCTCGGCAGCCTGGGCCGGAGCACCAATGGCTGCGGGAGCTCCGTTCAGCACTTCCTTGTCCACACCGAGCTTGGCCACCTCCTCCCCGATCATGTCGAAGAGAATCTCCACTTCCTGTGCGAGGATGGGCAGCATCAAACCAAAATCGAGGTCGCTGCTGCGGGCATTGTCCACAAGGCCCGCAGTACGTTCGGCATGCACCTTGACCCCTTCGAAGCCCATGTATCCACAGGAATTCTGGGCTGTGGTCAGGCTGCGGAACAGAGCATCAATGTATTCGCGCTGGCTGCCGTCCTTTTCAAGCTCGGTCATGGCCAGCTTGATGGCGGCATTCTGCTGCGTAATGGTGGTCAGGAAAAGTTCGAGGTCCTCGGAATCGACACCGCCATCGGTTGCGGGCGCTTCCGGCGCAGCCGATTCGGCAGCGGGTGCAGCGGGTGCGGATGCCACGGGCTGCGCTTCCACACGACCGCCCCTGACAGGCGCTTCAATAATTCCTTCGTTGACGGCGCGCTGCAGCAGGGCAACCGCATCGGTGATGATCAGCGGGATGACATTCCCGGTTGCGGGGTCGATCTTATCAACAAGGCTCTCAATAATATCAACAACGAAGAGCAGCAGATCGATGAGCCCCTGCGAAATGGCCGTCTCGCCCTTCCTGGCCCTGTTCAGCAGTGTTTCGGCTTCATGGGTCAGGCTGTTGAGCTCGTTGAACCCGATGATGCCGCTGTTGCCCTTCAGGTTGTGGAAATACCGGAACAGGTCATTGACCAGTTCGCCCTGCTCGTTGGGATTCTTTTCCAGTTCAAGCAGGCCGCTGCTCAGGTTCTCGGTCATGTCCCGCGCTTCTTCTATGAAGTCACGCAGGTGCCCTTCGCCAAAGGCGGTAAGCGCATAGGGGGTACCTTCAGCAAGATCGGTCCCGCCCCCTGCGGTAGGCAACTCATCGGTCGCAACCCCTGCATCAACGGTTTCGGCAGCACCTGCTGCTTCGGCAGGCGCAGCGGCTTCGGAAACATCTGCCACCTCCGGCGCGGGTGCCGCAGCCGCTGCGGCAGGACTTTCTCCGGCCAACAGGGCGTCCAGGGTCTGGATGATGGACTCCGTGGCCACATCCCCTTCGCCGCCCTCGGTTTCGAGATTGTCGATCATCTGGCGCAGCGCATCGGTGGCGGAAAGAATCACATCCATGATCTCCGCCGTGACACTCATGTCTCCCTTGCGCAATTCGTCCATGATGTTCTCGGCCTTATGGGCAAGAACATTGATCTTGTTCAGACCAAGAAACCCCGAAGCTCCCTTGAGCGAATGCATGGGACGGAATATCTCGTTAAGCAGGGAAATGTTTCCCGGCTCCTTTTCAAGCTCGAGAAGGTTCGGCTCGATCGTCTCGAGATGCTCCTTCGCTTCGACAATGAAGTCCGCAAATATTTCCGGATCCATGAAATCTTGACTCATCTTGCATCCTCGGAGTTACAGAGCCTGGAACGTGTGATTTGCATAACGTACTGATTAGTCATGTGATTTTTAGCATGCACCGCAAGCTTGAGTGAGAATCACCTGTGGTTTTAAATACATATCGGCTCTTGGATTGAAAATATTAGCCCAAAAGCATTTTTACGTTTTTCACCATCTTATCAGGTTGGGCCGGTTTCACCATGTATAAATTGGCCCCCAGACTCATTCCCATCTGGATATCCTTGTCCTGCCCTTCCGTGGAAAGCATCACGATGGGCAGATCCCTGTAGACCTCCTGCTCGCGCACGGTCTTGATGAAGGTGAATCCATCCATGCGGGGCATGTTCACATCCGAAATGATCAGGTCGATACGATCGGAGGAATACAGCTTCTCAAGTCCGTCAAGGCCGTCTTCCGCCGTGGTGACCTTGAATCCTTCCTTCTTCATGATGAAGGCGACGAGATTGCGTACGGTCTTCGAATCGTCAACGATCAGTATATGTTTGCTCATGTCGGCCTCCTAGAGCTGCAGCACGCTATCCACAATGTGATCAACCGAAATAATCCCGATCAACTGGTCGCCGGACTTCATGAGCCCGGAAACGAAATCGACATTGACCCCGAGATGCGATTCAATGGCCCAGTCGATGGAATCCTGCGTGGCCCGATACATGGTGTGCACCGTTTCGATCATCAGACCGATCTGCAGGCCATGCCTGCGGCACACAACGATGAACTTGTCCTCGTTCTCCCCCTGCGAGGGTATCCCCAGCAGGTCGCGCAGCCGGACAAGGGGGGTCACCCTGCCGCGCAGATTCACCACACCCGCAATAAACGAGGGCGCGGCAGGCAGGCGGGTGGGCGGCATGTAGCGCAGCACCTCCTGCACGGTCATGATGGGCACCGTAAATTCCTGTGCCCCCACAAAGAAGCTCACCAGCTGCAGTTCGGAAGCCTCTCGCAACTGTTCCGCAAGGTCCGGTTCACGCTCGATGACCGGAACGTTCTTCCGGGCGGGAGCGGCAGCAGCCGCCTCGGCCGTGCCTGCCGGTGCACCGGCCGTCTCTCCTGCGGCAACGGGGCTCCCGGACGCGGCGGCCGGAACGGGTGAAACCTCCGCCAGCACGGGGGCAGGTTCAATTCCGAGCTTCTTCAGGGCAGCAGCCTGATCCATGCCGAGATACTTCTGCATGAACGCAAGCTCCGCCGGGGTGAACTGGCCCTTTTCGCCCGCCGGAGCGGTCTGGAACTCCTGGTCCTGGAAATACTCTTCAGGTGTCTTCATCATAATAGCGCCACAATCTCTTTTGCGAGGTTTTCGTACCCCTTGGCTCCCCTGCTATGGGGATCGATGTCGTACACGACCTTGCCGAACGCACTGGCGTCGCGGAACCTGGTATCAATGCCGATCACGGTCTCGAACATGTTGCCGCCCATCTTCTTGCCGAGCAGCTCAAGCACCCTGCGGCAGGCACCGGCCCGCTTGTCATACATGGTGGCCAGAGCGCGGTACTTTACGGGTTCCGGCAAGACCTTGTTCAAAAGGCGAATGCTGTCAAAAAGCAGTTTCAGGCCGTGCAGGGCCAGAAAATCGGTCTGTATCGGAATGATGAGCAGATCACAGGCCACAAGGGCGTTGATCTGCAGCAATCCGAGATGGGGAGGGCAATCGAGGATAATGTAGTCGTACTCTTCCCTCACCAGCTCAAGGGCCATCTTCAGAATGCCCCCCTTGCCTACCCGGTCACGCAGGTCGCCTTCCAGTTCCGACAGCCGGATGGATGCGGGGACCATATCAAAAATCTGTTCGTCCTGACGGCAGCGGATCTTCTGCCACAGTGCCGGCCACTCCTCCTCCGGACTGACAAAGACGTCATACGCGGAGAGTTCCACGGAATCCGGATAGTACCGCAGGTGCACCGAGGCGCACGCGTGCGGATCAAGGTCCATGACCAGAACCTTCAGGTTCATGCGCGCAAGGGCCGCCGCCAGGGTCAGCGCCGTGGTCGTCTTGCCCACGCCCCCCTTCTGGTTCGCAACTGCCAGTATCCTACCCTTCATACTCGGCCCCCGACGAAACAGTCATGCACTACACCCTCTCCATTATTCCAGTTTCCTGTAGACAATGGCACCACGGTGGTGCTCCGGCTTGAAGGCACGCGTAATGTTATGCAACGATTCCGAGTGTCCGATAAGCAGGGAGCCGCCCGGCAACAGGTTGTCGTAAAAGGAACCGATGACCTGTTTCTTCATGTCGTCGTCAAAATAGATGATGACGTTGCGGCAGAAGACGATGTTGGACCGCTCAATGCGCTTGAGCTGCATGCGCTCGCTCAGGTTGATCTGCCCGAAGCTGACCAGCCGCTTGATCTCTGGATTCACCTTGTAGGCCATTTCGGTCTGCGTGAAATACCGTGCAACCACCTCCTTCGGAGTGGTGCGCAGCGCATACTCAGAATAGATGCCGCGTCTGGCGGAAGCCAGAACCGCCTCCGAAAGATCGTTGGCCGTGATCTTGATATCCCACGACGCGATCTCGGTCTTGAGAACGTCATGCAGAATCATGGCAAGGGTATACGGCTCCTCGCCCGTGGAGCAGCCGGCGGACCAGATGCGCAGCTTCTTCTGCCGCTTGGCGCGCAGCTCATCCAGCAGGGGGGGCAGCACGTTTTCCTCAAACACCTTCAACTGCGGCGGGTTCCTGTAGAAGCTGGTCTCATTGGTGGTCACCACCTCGAACAGCTTGTTCAGTTCCGTCCGCTTGTTCGCATCATACCGAAGAAAATAGTAGTACTCGCCAAAGGTCTTCAGGTTCAGTTCTTTGAGGCGGTTGGCAAGCCGATTCTCGATCAGGTACTTCCGGTTGTCCGCAATGTAGATTCCGCACTGTTCGTAAATGAAATCACGCAACTGGCGGAATTCCTCATCGGAAACCTTCTGTTCCTTCTTCAGGGTGATGGTCTTCGAAAACAAAGACGACATCTACACGCCCTCCCCCTCTGTCTGTCGAATGCGGTCAGCGGCTTCTTCCGCCGCCTGCTGCAGTTCCACGTCCTCATTGTCCATCAGTGCCAACAGGGCGCGAAACGCCGTCTTGCCACCGATTGCGCCCAGAGCCTCAATGGCCTTGAGCCGTACAAGCGTACTTTCCGAATCAAGCAGGACCACCAGCTGTTCCACGCTCCCCTTGTGTCCCTTGCGCCCAAGGGCCTCCACGGCCCGGACCACAACCCAGTCATCCGAATCCTGCAGCGCCTGCACCAGATACGGCACCACATCCTCGGAATCGCAGGCACCTATCAGATCAACAAGGGCAAGGCGAACCTCCCTGTTCTCATCATGCAGGCGCGGGACCACCAGAGCCAGCTTGTCGGAACTGCCGGGGCAACTCTCGAACAGGGCTTCCAGCGCAATCTTGCGGATATCGGGAATCTCGTCCTCAAGCGCTGCGGTCAGCTGTTCGATATTGTCCTCCACGCCCATCTTGCCGAGGGCGTAGACGGCCATCATGCGCTGCAGCGGTTCAGGGCTGCCGAAAAAGTCACGGAAGCGCCCCGCCATGGCCGGATCGCCCAGGGCGATGCAGGCATCAAGCGCGGCTTCCTTCACGTCGTCATACGGGTGCTCCAGCATGGCAAAGAGCCGCTCGCCGTTCTCCTCTGCCCCGGCGCGTTCACCAAGGAAGAAGAGCACGGCCTTGAGCACGTTGCCATCGGTGTGCCGGTCGAGCACATCAAGGAAGAACGGCAGCGCCGACGCATCGGCCAGCTCCGCAAGGGCCTGAATGATGGCCCGCTGCTCGTCCCGGGTCTTTTCCCAGAACACGTCCATGAGCAGCTGGATGGATGCCGGGTCTTCCATGCGGGCGATGGCTTCCACGGCAATGCGCACGGAGAATTCGCTGCCGGTACGCACCACCCCTTCCACCGCCTTGTTGAACCCGATGGAGGCCACGCTTTCCACCATGGCCAGCAGCCGCTCGTGGTCCCTGTCCGGATCAAGATGCGACGCCATCTCCAGAAGCACGGAGGAGGCCTTTTCGCCGCCCACGTAGCCGAGGCCGAGCACGGCGGCATCCTGAATGTCCTGATCCTCGTCCTCAAGGGCGGCGAGCAGGTACAGCCGGAAGGTATTCTTTTCCTTGTCCACCAGCAGGTTCAGGGACTTGCCCCCCAGAATCTGCACGATGGCCTTGACGATCTTGTTACGCAGCGGCCCCGGAGAACTGTCCAGCCGCTTCATGAGAATGCTCACGGCCTTTATGTTCCCCATTTCGCCCAGGGCTTCCACGATCATGGAGCATACGAGGTCGGAGCTGGTGTCCAGCGCCCGGGCAAGGGCATTGACGGAGGAATCGGCCCCGATCTTGGCAAGGGCCTCGATCACCGAAAACTGCACCCATTCCTCGTCCTTGATGGCCTTGTTCAGACATTCCGCCGCTTCCACAAACCCGAGTTCCCCAAGGCTGACAGCCGCCTGATAACGGACGTTTACCTCGGGGTCCTTGAGCAGGGCGTCGCACAGCGGACCGACCGCGCCGCGGTTGTCCGAAGTGCCCAGAATGTCCGACATGAAGATGCGGATATCGGGGTCCTCGTCATGCAGGAGCTCCATGAGGGCCTGCAGATCATGGGCCCCCACTTCGCGCAGGATATCCATGGAGATGTTGCGGATGGGCGCATCGTCGGATCGCAGGAGCGGAATGACCGCCCTGACAACGGCGCCGCCGCCGATTTGCCGCAGCGCACGATCCGCGGCTTCCTGTACGCCCAGATTGGCGCTCTGAATATGTCCGGCCAGCAACGGGATAGCTGCATCAAGCTGCATCTGTCCTGCCGCAAAGGCCGCCTCACGGATGAGAGCAGGCTCCGTCCCCTTCAACTGCGTCAAAATATCAGTATGTTCAGACATGTCCCCATCCTTGTTGCACGCGTCCGTGCACACCCAACCGGAGCGTCACCGGCTATTTGTAAATTCCGGCCATTATGGCTTCCGCCATGTCATCAATATCATGTATTTCGTCTGCCAGCCCGGCATCAACAATGGCCTTGGGCATGCCATAGACAACACAGCTTGCATCGCTCTGGGCAATGGAGCGTCCGCCCTTCTGCTTCAGCACCTTCATGCCCTCTGCGCCGTCGCTGCCCATGCCGGTAAGAATGACGCCCAGCGCCTTCTTGCCGATGCTGGAGCCCACGGATTCCATGAGCACGTTGGCCGAGGGCTTGTACAGGGCATCCGCCGGTTCGGTGGCCACCACCAGCTCCATGCGGCCGCCGCGCACATCCAGGCGGATATGCTTGCCGCCGGGGGCCACATAGGCAATGCCGGGGGCGATTCTGTCACCCGTCTGCGCTTCCTTCACGGTAATCTTGCACACGCCGTCCAGCCGCTTGGCAAAGGGCCCGGTAAAGGCGGCGGGCATGTGCTGCGCAATGAGAATGGTGGCGGGAAAATCGGCAGGCAGCTGCGAGAGCACCTTCTGCACGGCGGGCGGTCCCCCGGTGGAAACGCCGATGGCCACGATATCCCTGTTGGGACGCCCTGTCCTGCTGCTGACAGGTCTGGGCGCTGCGGCAGCGCCATTGGTCGCGGACGCCGTTGCCGCTGCCACGGCAGTGCCGAGGCGGGAAGGAGCAGGACGACCCGGACGGGGCGGCACAAACCGCCGACGGGCAATCTGCTTCACCTTTTCCTGCAGGTCTTCCTCGATCTTCACGATATCCAGCGACACCTTGGAAAGCTGCTTGGGAATGAAATCCACAGCCCCCAGCTCCAGCGCCTTCAGGGTCGCCTCCGCACCTTCCACGGTGAGGGAACTGACCATGAGCACCGGGCGCGGCATCTCCATCATGATGTGCCGCAGGGCGGTAAGTCCATCCATCTTGGGCATTTCTATATCAAGCGTCACGACATTGGGGTTATGCTTGCGGATCATCTCCAGGCCTTCCTCGCCGTTGCGGGCGGTGGCCACGACGGAAATACCGGGATCCTTTTCAAGCATGCTGCTCAATGCCTTGCGCATGAACGCGGAATCATCAACGACAACGACTGTAATCACCCGCCACTCCTTGCGAATTGTGGTGACATGAATATGAGAGCGAATAGGGGGATGCCGGAAGACTCGTCCTTATTTCCGGAGCGGTGTTCCGGCAGGGCATCCACAGCCGATGACCCTGTTATCCATCCGACTATCGTAGAGATTTTCCTGTCTTAATCAATACTAAAAGAAAGAAGTTTTTTTGGCAACGCATGAAAAAGTACTTGCATTCCCACGGGAGCTACGCTAGTTATCCCCTCCTCACGGGATGTGGCTCAGTTTGGTAGAGCGCTGCGTTCGGGACGCAGAGATCGAAGGTTCGAATCCTTTCATCCCGACCATAAAAGTTAAGGGCTTGCGGAGAATATCCGTAAGCCCTCTTTCTTATTTCCCCTTTGCAATCTGGCAGCCATACTCCCCACCTCTTATCCCGAAGGAGTGTAAGCGGACACCCTATTTGAGAATTTTGCCATTTCAAAATGAGAAATGGGTCCTCCCGAAAGAGAACCTTTTTCATCCTAGTTTCTTCATCGTCTGATCGGACAACCGGAGTAACGGTATATATCTTGTGATGCGTCACATACGTCCGTTGGGCCGTGGTACAGTGCGCAAACACCGCATCGGTTGGGGATGGCTATCCCCACATGCTCCTCAACTTGACACTTTGCACAAGCCTTTATAGGGTTTTGCCTGGCGGTAGGTGTCGCCAGCACGCCCACATTGCGAAGTCGCATCGACACACCATCATTCGACATACATAGCTTTCCTTGAATGGCAGCGCGTTAGTGGGCGGATGCCAATGCCTAACCCTTTGTTCAAGGAGAGATTATGCCTTCCCTATTCCTTTCCCCCCATGACAT
>QKEJ01000111.1 GCA_003252375.1 Halodesulfovibrio sp. | reverse complement strand
TTGCTTCCGGGGTTTTTCCGGGAGATGCATTCTCCCTCTTGCCTTTCCCTTCCGGCGGACGTAAAGCACGTACCCATGTTCATTGACGTACATACTCATGCCTTCCATCCCAAGATCGCGGACAAGGTCCTGCGCCAGCTGGAAGAGCATTACGGCATACACGGCATCGGTTCCGGACTCATCGAAGATCTGCTCCACAGAGCCCGCAAGGCAGGACTGGAACGCGTGGTGGTCCACTCCGCCGCAACAGCGGCGGCACAGGTCATCCCCGCCAACAACTTTGCTCTGGCCATGAAGGAGGCGCACCCCTCGGTCATCCCCTTCGGCACCATCCATCCCGACTTCACGGAATGGGAAGCGCAGCTGGAACGACTGTACCAGCGGGGCATCAAGGGCCTGAAGCTGCACCCGGAATTCCAGAGCTTCCGCCTGGACGATCCGCGCCTGTATCCCATCTTTGAGGCCGCCGCAGACCGGTTCCTGTTCATGATCCATGTCGGGGACGACCTGCCGCCGGACCAGAACGCCTCCTGCCCGTACAAGATCGCCAGACTTCTGGACATGTTCCCCAAGGCGCGCATCATCTCCGCCCACATGGGGGGGCTGAAGCACTGGTCGCATGCGCTGGAAAGCACCATTGGCCGCGACATGTACATCGACACCTCCAGCTCCCTCGACTTCATCAGCGACGAGGAACTGCGCGCCATCTGGAAGAAGCACCCGCGCGACCGCATCCTCTTCGGTTCCGACTACCCGCTCTACGACCCCGGTGCGGAAATGCAGAAACTGCAGACCCGCCTGCTCCTCACGGACAGCGAAATGGACGATCTTCTGGGGAATGCGGCACGGGCGCTCGGCATGGCCGATTCCTGAACCGCGTGCAGCATGGCCCCATCCGCAAAAAAGCCCCCTGCCGCGTCTGCGGCAGGGGGCCTTGTCATGCGTACGGTACGCCCGGCTAGTCCTGACCGAGAATCTTCTCGGGGGGTCTGCGCTCGGGCACCACGATGGCGGTATCGTCCCGCTCGTTCACTTCGGCGGTCACATACAGGCCACAGAAACAGGCTCCGTATTCCTCCATGTCCGCCTCGCGGTAGACGCAGGGACACACGATGTCCTTGTCCTCTTCAAAGGTGCCGTTGGGAAGCCGGCAGGGGCAGGCCATGTAGCCGTAGCGCTCCTTGTTCGCCAGAAGGCTTTCCAGCAGCGGCATGGTCATGGTCATGTCCTTGTTGAAGAAGTTGCCCTTGGGCTCCTGAAACTTCTTCAGCATGGCAAACAGTTGCTCGGCCGTCATCTGCGCACTCATATATCCAGCGCCTCCTCGATCTCTTCCTTGTGGAAGCCGACGATGACGCAGGTGCCCTCGTCGATGATGATGGTAGGGAACGACAACTTGGGGTTGTGCTCCTTGATGCGGGCAATGGTTTCCTTGCGCTCGTCACCGGTCAGCTGGTCAACAAAGACCACGGTGAAAGGCACGCCGTTATCTTCGAGAAACTGCTTGGCCTTCTTGCAGTGAATGCAAGTGGATAAGGCGTACAGTGTTACGTTGCAGCTTTTTGCCATGGGATCATCCTCGCAGTTTCGGGTACGTGAAGGAAAAACTATAGCAGCACCCCGCCGGAATGACAACGTAGCCGGACGCCCCTACTGCTGCAACAGGGCTGCAATCTCGCGCGCCACGAGGCGTATGGCCTCTTCGTGGGTGACTGCCTCACGCGACTGGTACTTGTTTTGCGCCTCGTTGCGAACCTCTATGAAATACCGTTCGTACTGGGCCATGTCGGCCTGCAGTTCCGATACGGAACCATCAAGGGAAAAGCTTGCCAACTGATACGTGACGCTGATGACGGTGCCCTCCTGCCGGACATGGACGCAATCGTCCCCTTCCTCCACAGTAAAACGCTGCGCCACAAGCAGGGATGCGTTCATCTCGTTGATGGCACGCCGTACCGGCCCCATGCGCTCCCTGGCGCGCTCGCGGACCCGCTGCAGGTTTTCCTGCACCTGTTCATTGCGCTTGCGGCGCTGGTCCAGTTCCTCCTGCAGTATGGAACTGGGAGAACGCATGCGACGCATGAGACTGCGCCCCAGAAACACAAGTACACCAAGCACCACTACACCGATTATCAGATTGAAATACATACGGCTCCCCTTCAGGTTGCTGTTGCATCATCCCCCACTTGGTGTGTCGGGTCAACTGCATGTTGCCAACATGTTTGTCACATCATGCGCTCCGCAAAACTGGCTGTTTGCACAATCTGTTGTTTTTGCAAACGGGGTTGACATCTAGTTCCAGCTTCTTCAATGTGACATCATCGGGAAAAGTCGGAGGGCACGCCGCACTGATTTCCCCCTCCGCATGGTCGCAATGAACCGCTGCCCGGACGCCGGGCACAGCTCCATCTTAACTGGTTGAAACTGAGTAAGGGAGAGGTTTATGTCCAAAGCATTCGAGGCCCAGAGAACCTATGCACTTGTAGGCACCGGGGGTTGCGGAAAGACGTCGCTGGCTGAAATGCTGCTGTTTCAGTCCGGCACGACAAACCGCCTAGGCAGGGTGGAGGAAGGCACCACCATTCTTGACTTCGAGCCGGAAGAGATAAAACGACGCGGCTCCGTCCAACCCGCCTTTGCCACCTACGAATGGCAGAAGAACCGCCATTTCCTCATCGATACCCCCGGGGACAACAACTATATCGGCGACATCCAGTACCTGCTCAAGGGTGCGGATGCCGCCGTCTTTGTTGTGGATGCCGTGGACGGCGTCCGTCCGCTGACCAAACGACTCTGGAATTTCGTCAAAAGCGAAGGCCTGCCCGCCATTACCTTCATCAACAAGATGGACCGCGACAGGGCGGACTTTGACATGGCGTTCAACGGCCTCTCCTCCATGCTGGGCATCCGCCCCGTTCTGCTCTACATGCCCATCGGCTCCAAGCAGGACTTCAAGGGCGTTGTGGACGTGCTGGGAGAAAAGGCCTTCCTCTTTGATGCCGAAGGCAAATTTTCGGAAGCCCCCATCCCGGCCGACATGACCGACGAGGTCTCCGTGCTGCGGGAGGCAACCATCGAAAACATCGCGGAAAGCGACGAAGAGCTCATGGAAAAGTACCTGGAGACCGGCGAACTGACGCCCGAGGAGATCGCCCTCGGTCTGCGCTCCGGTGTGCTGAAGGGTGAGCTGGTTCCCGTGGCCGTGGGATCCTCCCTTGAAAACAAGGGCGGCGCACAGCTGCTGGACGCCATCCAGACCCTGTTCCCCAGCCCCATGGATCATGCCCCCTGGATGGATGCAGAGGGCAATACGCGCGCATCATCCGCCGAGGGGCCGCTTTCCATGTTCGCCTTCAAGACCCTGGCCGACCCCTTTGCCGGGCAGCTCACCGTAATGCGCGTGCTTTCCGGCACCCTGAACGGCGAAGCCAGCCTGCGCAACGTGGCCAAGGAAGAGCCGGAACGCATCGGCACGCCGCTCTTCATGATCGGCAAGGATTCCTCCCCCGCCCGCGGCGGTGTGGGCCCCGGCGCCATCGTGGCCCTGCCCAAACTGAAGCTGACCAAGACCGGCGACACCCTTGCCGACGAAAAGCAGCCCTTTGCGCTGGCCACCCCCACCCTGCCCCCGCGGCTCATCTCCTATGCCGTGGCCCCCAAGGAAAAGGGGGACGAGGACAAGGTGTTTGCAGCCGTGCACAAGCTGCTGGACGAGGACATCTCGCTGCGCCTCGGCCGTGACGGCGAATCCGGTGATATCCTCATCTCCGGCATGGGGCAGATGCACATCGAGACCAGCGTGGAAAAGGCCATGCGCCGCTACAAGTGCGAAATGGTGCTCAAGACCCCCAAGATACCCTACCGCGAAACCATCAAGGGCAAGGCGCAGGTGCAGGGACGCCACAAGAAGCAGTCCGGCGGGCGCGGCCAGTTCGGCGACTGCTGGGTGGAGATTGAGGGCATGCCCCACGGGTTCGGCTATGAATTCGAGGACGCCATCGTGGGCGGCGTGATTCCACGCCAGTACATCCCCGCCGTGGACAAGGGGATTCAGGAATCGGCCCAGCGCGGCTATCTGGCAGGCTATCCGCTGGTGGACTTCCGCGCCAAGCTGTACGACGGCTCCTACCACAACGTGGACTCCTCCGAAATGGCCTTCAAGATCGCCGGTTCGCTGGCCCTGAAGAACGCCATGGACAAGGTGAAGCCCGCGCTGCTGGAACCCATTGTCATGCTTTCCGTGCAGATTCCCGACGAATACATGGGCGACGTGATCGGCGACCTCTCCTCCCGCCGGGGCAAGGTGCTGGGGTCGGATTCCCAGTCCGGCATCACCGAGATAAAGGCGCATGTGCCCATGAACGAGGTGCTGCGCTACGCCCCGGACCTGCGGTCCATGACCGGCGGTCAGGGCGTGTTCACCATGGAGCTGACCCACTACGAAGAGGCGCCGCCGCCAGTGGTGGACAAGGTGGTAGCCGAGTATCAGGCCGCCCGCGAATAACGAGAACAGACAAAAGCCCCGCCGGGAACGGTGGGGCTTTCTGCATGCCGGACCGCCCGCTGCGCAGCAGGGCATGGAAATTTTGCCGGAGTTTGCCAAGGCAATCTCTTGAGGCCTTCCGAGTTTTCCGGTAGCGTGGCACACTTAGCAAGCACTGGAAGGTCCAATGATCCGTACCATATGGTTTTATCTCTCGTTCGTTACGGCCACGTTTGTCATTAGCGTCGCCACGCTCGTGGTGGGCGCATTCGCACCTGCAGGCCGGGCGTGCGGCTTTCTGGCCGCCCTGTGGAGCCGCTGCGCCGTGGTGCTCTCCGGCATCCGGCTGGAAGCCGATCTTGCCGCCGTGCCCGCACAGGGTCCGGTGGTCTTCATCGTGAACCACCAGAGCCAGTTCGACATCCCCATCAGCACCCTGCTGCTGCGCGACCACTATCCGGCCTTTGTGGCCAAGAAAACGCTCTTCAACATCCCCTTTGTGGGCTGGGCCTTCCGCGTGGGCAAGCACATCCCCATTGACCGCAAGAACAGCCGCAGCGCCATGCGCTCCATGGACAGGGCCGCAGAAGTGGCCAAGGCCGGCCGTTCCATCGTCATTTTTCCCGAGGGCACCCGGCAGTTGGATACCTCCAAGCTTGGCGAGTTCAAGACCGGGGGCATCATTCTGGCCCTCAAGACCGGCCTGCCCGTGGTCCCCGTGGTCATGGTCGGCACCGGCGAAATCCTGCCCAAGGGGCACATCACGCTCAAGCGGCGTCATCGCGTGCTTGTACGCGCCCTGCCCCCCATGGATGCGTCCTCCTACACGCTCAAGGACCGCAACCGGTTCCGCGACGATCTGCACACCACAATGAACGCCGCCTATCAGGAGTTGCGCGCATGCCGGACCAACCAGACTTCCTAACGCTCACCCCGCTCGGCGGGTACGGCGAAATCGGCATGAACTGCACCATGTGGTCCACGGCCACCACCACGGTGCTGGTGGACTGCGGCCTCATGTTCCCCGATGACTACCATCTGGGCATCGACGTGGTCATCCCGCAGTTCGACCACATCCTGAAGCAGAAGGAGAGGGTGCAGGGCATCGTGCTCACCCACGGGCACGAGGACCACATCGGCGCGCTGCCGTGGCTCATGCCGTGGCTGCACGTGCCGATCTACGGCTCACGCTTCACCCTTGCCCTTGTGGAGCACAAGCTGCGCGAAGCCAACCTGCTGGACCGCACCACGCTGGTCGTGGTGGAACCGAACCAGCGCCTGGTGCTTGGCGACATGACCTTCAACTTCTTCCCGGTCTGCCATTCCATCATCGAAGGCTTCGGGCTCGGGGTGGAGACCCCGGTGGGCCGGGTGGTGCATACGGGCGACTTCAAGCTGGACGCCAACCCCATTGACGGACACAGCACCGATCTCGACGCGTTCCGGCGCTTTGCCGACAGCGGGGTGGAGCTGCTGCTTTCCGACTCCACCAACATTGAGCGGGACGGCCACTCGCTGGGCGAGCGGGAAATCCGCGACACCTTTGACGGCATCTTCCGGGACGCCCCGGGGCGCATCGTGGTCACCCTGTTTTCCAGCCACATCCAGCGCATACAGGAAGTCTTCGACATCGCGGCCAAGTACGGCCGCAAGGTGGCCGTATCCGGACGCAGCCTCTTGAACAACATTGACATCGCACGCGACCTCGGTTTCCTGCGGGTGCCCTCCGGCGTCTACATGGACCCGGGCGAAATGCCCGCCCTGCCGGACAACGAGATCGTCCTGCTGGTCACGGGCTCGCAGGGGGAACCGCTTTCCGCCCTCTCCCGCATCACCCGCGGGGAGCACCGCTTCCTGTCCATCAAGGAAGGGGACACGGTCATCATGTCCTCGCGGTTCATCCCCGGCAACGCACGGGCCATCACCCGCCTCATCAACGACATGTACCGTCTGGGGGCGGAGGTCTACTACGAGAATTTCCGCAACATCCACGCCTCCGGCCATGCCTACCGCGAGGAGCTGCGCACCATGCTGGAAACGGTGCGCCCCCGCTACTTCGTGCCCGTGCATGGCGAATACCGCCATCTGGTCAAGCACTGCCGCCTTGCGCACGAATGCGGCCTGCCGGAAGAAAACACCATCATCATAGAGGACGGCTACCCCGTCACCCTGCTGCCGGAAGGCATCCGCCCCGAACCGCGCATCAATCTGGACACCGTGCTGGTGGACGGCAAGGGCGTGGGCGACGTGGGCTCCTCCGTGCTCAAGGAACGCCAGATCCTCGGCGGCGAGGGCATGGTGGTGGTCTTTCTCGTACTGGATGAACAGATCTGGGAGATCCTGCACGGCCCGGACATCGTCTCCAAGGGGTTCATCTTCGAGGCGTACTACAACCACGTGCTGGAAGACGCCAAATGCATCGTGCTGGACATCCTTGAGAACATGAGCCCCGGCGACATAGAGAAGCTGCAGGACCGCATCCGCTCCACCCTGCGCCGCTTCTTCCGCAAGGTGCTGGAACGGGACCCCGTGGTGCTGCCCGTCATCACCATGGTGTAATCCGCCAGCTCCGTTCGGCTTTTGGAAGAATCATGGACGCTTCCATTCTCCTGCCGCAGACTGCCTAGCAGTTTCCCCTTCCGACAACGTCCTGCTTCCGGAGGAGCCATGCGTGTTCTCAGGGTCCGTTACCAGCATTCCTCTTTCTATGCCGCACTGAAGGACAATACCGTGCTGTGCCTCAACCCGCAGCTCGGCCTTGTCGACCCCATCCCGCTGGAGGAGATCACGGTCCTGCCCGTGGTCGCGCCCACCAAGGTCGTCTGCGCAGGACTCAACTACAAGGCGCACGCGGCGGAAATCGGCATGCCCGTTCCGGACGAGCCGGTCTATTTTCTCAAGCCCCCCAGCGCCATCATCGGGTCGGGACAGCCCATCCTGCTGCCCGAAGCCTCCACACAGGTGGATCACGAAGCCGAGCTGGCCATCGTCATCGGCAAGGAATCGCGCGGGCTGCGTGTGGATCAGGTGGCGGACAGCATTTTCGGCTTCACCTGCGCCAACGACGTCACGGCCCGTGACCTGCAGAAAAAGGACTCCATGTTCGGACGCTGCAAGGGGTTCGATACCTTCCTGCCCGTGGGACCGTGGATTGAAACCGACGTTCCGGACCCGGACAACCTGACCATCCGCTGCATCAAGAACGGCGAGGTGGTCCAGGAAGGGCATACCTCCGACATGCTCTTCTCCCCCTACGAGCTTGTGGCCCACATATCCCACGTCATGACCCTGCAGCCCGGCGACCTCATTCTCACCGGCACGCCTCCCGGCGTGGGGCCGCTGCATGCAGGCGACGAAGTGCGGGTGGAAGTGGAAAACATGGCCCTGCTCATCAACCCCGTGCGCGACTGCCTCGAACGCTCCGGAGGCGACGCGACACCGGTCCAGTAATCCCCCTGCGGAACCCGTGAAAATTTCGCCCCATTGCGCGGAAAGGCTTGCCATTTCCCGCGATGCGGCGTATTTATCCCTGCCTTTTACACATTAAGCACACTCCCGGTTTCGTCCTTGGGTGCCTGCAAGTAGGCGTTTTTACGTACCTTCATGCAGGTCGAGGGTCATGGCCAGGGGTGGAAGAAAAACCCAACAGGAGTTTACCATGTCGTACGTTTCTATGAAGCAGATGCTGGAGACCGGCGTTCATTTCGGTCACCAGACCCGTCGCTGGAACCCCAAGATGCGTCCTTTCATCTTCGGTGCCCGCAATGGCATTCACATCATGGACCTGCAGCAGACCGCAAAGCTGTTCCGCCGCGCCCATGACAAGGTGGCCGAAACTGTCGCCAAGGGTGGCAAGGTCATCTTCATCGGCACCAAGCGCCAGGCTCACGAAGCCGTTCGCACCGAAGCCTCCAAGGCCGGTCAGTTCTTCGTAACCAACCGTTGGATGGGCGGCACGCTCACCAACTTCCAGACCATCCGCAAGTCCATCGACCGCCTCAAGAAGCTTGAGAGCATGTTCGAAGATGGTTCCGTGAACCGCTACCAGAAGAAGGAAATCCTGAACCTGCGTCGCGAAATGGACAAGCTGGAACTGACCCTGGGCGGTATCAAGAACATGGACACCCTGCCCCAGCTCGCTTTCGTCGTCGACCCCAAGCGCGAAGAAATCGCCGTCAAGGAATGCCGCAAGCTCGGTATCCCGATTGTTGCCATCACCGACTCCAACTGCGATCCCGACGTGATCGACTATGTCATCCCCGGCAACGACGACGCCATCCGCGCCATCAAGCTGTTCGTGGCCCACATCGCAGAAGCCTGCGTTGAAGGCGCTGCCATGAGCAAGGACGGCAAGGACGTTGAGCCCGAAGTAGCCATGGCCGCTGCTGCAGAAGCAGAAGCCAAGGAAGCAGAATAACAACACCGGGAGAATAACATGTCTATTTCCGCCGCAATGGTGAAGAGCCTGCGTGAAAAGACTGGCGCTGGCATGATGGACTGCAAGAAGGCCCTTGCAGAAAACGATGGTAACGAAGAACAGGCCATCGACTGGCTCCGCCAGAAGGGTCTCTCCAAGGCTGCCAAGAAGGCTGGCCGCGCCACCACCGAAGGCCTCGTAGGCTGCCTGGTGGAAGGCAAGGTGGGTGCTCTGGCCGAGTTCAAGTGCGAAACCGACTTCGTTGCCCGCAACGAAGCCTTCATCGCCACGTCCCAGAAGTTCGCTGCCGACGTCGCCGCCAAGGGCGCCGAAGGCTTTGCCGACCGTGTGGCCGGTGACGTGAACGACTGCATCGCCACCCTGGGTGAAAACATGTCTGCCGGCCGTGCTGCCCGCGTGGAACTTGCTGCCGACGGCATCATCGGTTCCTACGTGCACTCCAACGGCAAGATCGGCGTTCTGGTTGCCATTGAAGGCTCCAGCGATGCCGAACTGGCCAAGAACATCGCCATGCAGGTTGCCGCTACCAACCCCGTGTCTCTCGACTCCTCCAGCATTCCCGCCGATCTGATCGAGCGTGAACGCGCCGTGCATCGCCAGAAGACCCTGGACGAAGGCAAGCCCGAGAACATCGTGGACAAGATCGTGGAAGGCCGCATGCAGAAGTTCTTCAAGGAAGTGACCCTGCTCGACCAGCCCTACATCCGTGACGACAAGATGGCCGTGAAGGACCTGCTCAAGGGCGGCGCCAAGGTTGTCGAATTCGTGCGGTTCGCTCTGGGCGAGGACGCCCCGGCCGAAGA
Source organism: Halodesulfovibrio sp. (assembly GCA_003252375.1). Classification (GTDB taxonomy): domain Bacteria; phylum Desulfobacterota; class Desulfovibrionia; order Desulfovibrionales; family Desulfovibrionaceae; genus Halodesulfovibrio. The sequence continues at coordinate 56,830 of QKEJ01000111.1, read as the reverse complement.
AGACGCCGAATAGTCCTTTCTCCGCATAGCATGCAAAAGGGGGTCGCAAGACCCCCTTTTTTTGGGTACACTGCCGAGGAGCCGCCGCCCGCGCCGCAGCCGGAAGCACGCTGCGCATGCACCGCGACACCGGCGACCACCTTGACTTTCGCAGCCAAAGAGCGCACAGAAACGCAGCACTGGACACGCGCCCGAGCGGCGCCGGACAGGCACATCCCTTTTCCGCCCCTGCCCCGCATCCGGCCGGGGGCACACACGCACTGAACGCGGAGCCTACATACATGCGCGATTCCTTTCTGGTCTTCGGACAGCCGCTGATCGAACAGGACGAAATAGACGAAGTGGTGGACAGCCTGAACAAGGCATGGATCGGAACCGGTCCCAAGGTACACAAGTTCGAAAAGGATTTTGCCGCATACAAGGGCGTGGGCCATGCCGCCGCCGTCAACTCCTGCACGGCGGCCCTGCATCTTGCCTGCCTGACGCTGGAGCTTGAGCCCGGCGACGAGGTGATCACCACGGCCATGACCTTCTGCGCGTCGGTCAACTCCATCATCCACGCAGGGGGCACCCCCGTGCTGGCCGATGTGGACCCCGCCACTCAGAACATCGAGCCCGCGTCCATCGAATCCCGCATCACGCCGCGTACCCGCGCCATCATGGTGGTGCACTACGCCGGCCGCTGCTGCGACATGGACGCCATCATGGCCATTGCCGAACGGCACGGCCTGAAGGTCATCGAGGACTGCGCGCACGCCATCGAGACGGAATACAAGGGCCGCAAGGCCGGCACCATCGGCCACATCGGCTGCTTCAGCTTCTATGCGACCAAGAACATTGTCACCGGCGAGGGCGGCATGCTCATCTCCGACGACAAGGCCGCCATAGACCGCTGCAAGATCATGGCCCTGCACGGCATGAGCGCCGACGCATGGGCCCGGTTCTCCGATGCGGGGTACAAGCACTACCAGGTGGTGGACCACGGCTTCAAATACAACATGATGGATCTGCAGGCGGCCCTCGGGCTGCATCAGCTGCCCCGCATAGACCGCTACTGGAACCATCGCAGGGTGGTCTGGGAACGGTACATGGAGGCCTTCGCGGACCTCGGTCTCGGCCTGCCCGCACCTGTGGAGGAAAACACGCGACACGCCTACCACCTCTACACCATCCGCGTGGACGCCGCCTGCTGCGGCGTGGAACGCGATCAGATGCTGGAGGCGCTGCGGGCCCGGAACATCGGCGTGGGCGTGCACTATCTTTCCATCCCCGAGCATCCCTACTACCAGAAACGGTTCGGCTGGAAGCCCGAGGAAACTCCCCACGCCATGGCCTTTGGCCGTGAGACCGTCAGCCTGCCGCTTTCGGCCAAGCTGGGCGAGAAGGACGTGGACGACGTCATCGCAGCGGTTCGCGACATCTGCACCACCTGCTCCGGAGCCGCCCGATGAAGCCAGCCCTGACCGGTCTGGTGCTCACCTACAATGGGGAGCGCCTGCTGGACAAATGCCTTGCCTCGCTCAGCTTCTGCGACAAGGTGCTTGTGGTGGACTCCCATTCCACGGACGCGACTGTGGCCATGGCCACGGCTGCCGGCGCCACGGTCATCCAGCGCGCCTGGGAAGGCCCAGGGCCCCAGTTCCGCTTTGCCCTCGAACAGGTGGACACGCCTTGGGTGGTCAGCCTGGATCAGGATGAAATCTGCACCGAAGACCTGCGCGATCGCATCCTTGCCGCCGTCGCCTCGGCTCCCGAAGAGCTTTCCGGGTACTATGTGCACCGGCGCAACTGGTATTATGACAGGTTCATGCGCCATTCGGGCTGGTACCCGGACCGGCTGCTGCGTGTCTTCCGCGCCGACAGAATGCTGGTGGAGGTAAGCGGGGCGCACTATTCGTTCCATCCCCGCGGCACCACGGACACCCTGCGGGCGGATATCATCCACTACCCCTACGAGAGCTTCGCCCAGCATCTGGACAAGATCAATTCCTATGCCCAGCAGGGTGCGGACGATCTCAGGCGCAAGGGCCGCAAGGGCGGCGTGCTGCGCGGCATCGGCCACGGGATGATGCGCTTTGCCAAGCTCTATCTCTTCCAGCTGGGCATGCTGGACGGACGCGCCGGCTTCATCAACGCCGCTCACGGCGCATTTTACGCCTTCCTCAAATACGTACGCGTGGAAGAAGGCATGTGGGGCAAGCCCTACACGGACAAATAATGTATTTGTGGCGGCCAGTCCGCCATATTTTTTGTATACGCACTGCAACGAACAACCCAGAGGTTTGGACATGAGCGACCTGCGCTTCAATCGCGTGCTGCTGAAACTGAGCGGCGAGGCTTTGGCCGGAGAAGAAAAATTCGGTATTGACCCTGAAACTGTTTCGAAGATATGTCGAGAAATCGCTGAAGTGGCTGACATGGGAATCCAGGTCGTGCTGGTCATCGGCGGTGGCAACATCTTCCGCGGACTGTCCTCGTCCGCCAAGGGCATGGACCGCTCCTCGGCCGACTACATGGGCATGATGGCAACCGTCCTCAACGCCCTTGCCGTGCAGGATCAGCTTGAAAAGCTGGGCCACCCCACCCGCGTGCTTTCCGCCATCACGATGCAGGAGGTATGCGAACCCTACATTCGTCGCCGTGCGGAACGGCATCTCGAAAAGGGACGCATCGTCATCTGCGCCGCAGGCACCGGCAACCCCTACTTCACCACCGATACGGCTGCAGCGCTGCGCGGCATGGAACTGAAGTGCGACGCCATCGTCAAGGCCACCAAGGTGGACGGCGTGTACGACAAGGACCCGCAGAAGCACAGCGACGCCGTCATGTTCAACCAGCTCAGCTACATTGAAGTACTGCAAAAGAAACTCGGCGTCATGGACTCTACGGCCATTACGCTGTGCATGGAAAACAACGTTCCGATTCTTGTCTGCAACCTGTACAAGGGTGACATCAAGCGCATGATGCAGGGCGAGAACATCGGCACTATCGTACAAGGAGAATAGCCCCCATGGATGACATCCTTCTTGAAGCCGAAGAAAAAATGGAAAAGGCCATCACCGCCCTTGAGCGCGACTTCTCGTCGCTGCGCACCGGCCGGGCCTCCACCGCACTGGTCGACAACATCGTGGTGGACTATTACGGCACCCCCACCCCCATCAAGCAGCTGGCCTCCGTTGCCGTGCCCGACAGCCGCAGCATCACCATCCAGCCGTGGGACAAGGGCGCCTTCGCCCTGGTGGAAAAGGCCATCATCAACTCCAACCTCGGCCTGACGCCCATGAACGACGGCCGCCTCATCCGCATCAGCATCCCCATGCTGACCGAGGAACGCCGCAAGGAACTGGTCAAGCTCGCCAAGAAGTACATCGAGGACGGCAAGGTCGCCGTACGCAATGTACGCCGCGATGCCAATGACCAGATCAAGAAGCTGGAAAAGGCCAAGGAAATCACCGAAGACGAATGTCGCCAGGGCCAGGAAGAGGTGCAGAAACTCACCGATACCTACGTTGCCAAGGCCGACGAACGCGGCGCCGCCAAGGAAGCCGAAATCATGGCCATCTAACGGCCACTCCCGCATTGATTCCGTAACGCCGCAGCCGCAGGGCTGCGGCGTTTTTTTTGCGCCTCCCGCCCGGCCCTTCCCGGTTGCGGCAAAAACCAACCTGCACTACTCTCTGCGGCGCAACGGTCTGCGCCCCGGCCACCACATGTCTGCGAGCCCGCCTGTTGCATCCGCGCCCATGTGCATCGCCCCGGAGGTGAGAAGGGATGACGAGCAAACTGACCATTCGGACATTCACCGGTGCCGGCTTCAGCCACAGCCACACATTCCCCCAGCTGGTCATCGCCCTGTGGGGCGGAGCAGAGAATTTCACGGACAGGGGCGACGGACGCATCGGTCCCGGACAGGGCATCGTGTTCCCGGCCGGATGCATGCACCGCTGCGTTCCCGACGATCAGTCCCGGTTTCTGGTGGCGGACCTGACGGCGTTGCCGGGGGCCCTGCAGGATCTGGCGCATCCCATCGTTTCCGTTCCGCCCCCCCTGCAGGCATTCTGTCTTTTCGTGGGGCAGCAGTTCGAACACCGGCTCAACCCGGAACTGGAAAAGGGCATCAGCGCGCTGTTCACCCAGCTACTCGACGAGGTGGAGTTTCTGCCCCAGATCGACCCCCGTATTGCACGGGTTCTTGAACGGTTTGAGCAGGACGTATCCATTTCAGCCGAACTTCCTGAACTGGCCTCCGTCGCAACGCTGAGCGTCAGTCAGTTCAAGAAACTGTTCAAACGCGAGACTGGGATGACGCCCGGCCGGTATCTCCTGCGCCTGCGCATGGACAAGGCCCGGGCTCTGCTGGCCCACACCGACTTCCCGGTGGGAATGGTGGCTGAGATGGTAGGCTATGGAGACACATCCGCCTTCAGCCGCAGCTTTCAGAGATACCATGGACATTCACCCCGTCATGCGCGGAAGCGGTAACGAGAAAGCCTCCCGGACAAAAAGAGCGGCCTCCGTGCACATTCTTTCCCTCCAAACTTTGCTACGCTCCGGAATATGAACATGGCACTGGCCGGAAACGGATTCCCGTCTCCGGCTCCATTCATACCCCACCCTCCGGAGGTTTAGATCACGATGGATACACATTTGTTTATGGCCTTTGTCGCGGCAACAGCTCTCATGATCGCCCTGCCCGGCCCCAGCGTGCTGCTGACCGTGGGGCACAGTATCGCCTTCGGCTGGAGACCAGCTCTGCTCACGGTGGCCGGTGCCACGGCCGGCATAGCGGTCCAGCTTCTCGTTGCAGCGATCGGACTCACCTCACTGCTGGAAACGACAGCCGCAGTGTTCACCTATGTCCGATGGGCAGGCGCAGCCTATCTTGTCTATCTCGGCATCCAGCAATGGCGCTCCTCGGATGCGCTGCCCGATCTGGAGAGCCTCCGTACCTCACGGACAAACCTCTTTGTCCAGGGTCTGTTAGTCACGGTTCCGAATCCCAAGAGTCTGGTCTTCATCGCCGCCTTCCTTCCCCAGTTCGTGGAAACTGCACGCCCCATCGGCGTGCAGCTGGCGTACATTATTCCCACCTTTCTGATAATCACCTTCGGCGTGACCGCACTGTGGGCCATTGCTGCGGGAAAGGCCCGCACCACCCTGCAAAAGCGCAACATCGCCGGCCCGGCCATGCGGACCGGAGGGGGACTGATGATCCTGGCAGGGCTGGGCATGGCCCTGGCGCGACGTGGCAACTGAGCAGTCGTGCGTACCGCCTTACGACACGGCCGTGCAGGAGGGCAGAAGCCTCTTGCACGGCCCTTTCCGTCCCCGGTCCGTGGCGGAGCAGGCTTTTCCTTGGCCTTCCGCGCTGATGCATGATATTCTAGGGTATATATCTGTTCTCCCTGTCCACATGCCTTCAGGTATGGTATGCTGACAGGAATTTGCATCCGCATGATCACCACGTTTTTCGCTCCGTCTCGCGAGCTTTTCCCCATAGCAGGCGAGTCCAACCAAGAAAGGCAGGTAACCAAATGGAATCAAAAGCATTGTACAAGACCATTTACAAGATAGCCAAGGTCGTGAACTCCTCGCTCGAACCCAAGGTCGTGCTGGGGCAGATTGTCGAGCAGGTAGCCAAGGCCATGGGAGCCAAGGGGTGCTTCATTCGCCTGCTGGACCGCAGCGGAACGATCCTTAAGCCGGACGCCTATTACGGGCTCAGCGAGCGCTACGCCGCCAAGGGACCTGTTGAAGTGGCCAAGAGCAAGCTTGACCAGACGGTCCTGGAGGGCAACTCCATATACATAGCCGACGTACGCAGCGACAGCAGGTTCCAGTACCCGCAGCAGGCGTCGGAGGAAGGCCTCGTCTCCCTCGTGGTGGTGCCGCTTACGGCTCACGGAAACAAGGTGATCGGTGTCCTGCGCGTCTATGCCGCCGAAACGAGAACCTTTACCGAAGACGAGCTCGAATTCATAAGCTGCATAGCCAACCTGTGCGGCATCGCCCTTGAAAACGCCCGCATGTTCCACGCGCTCAAGCGCGCAAGCGAACTGGCCAACGCCTACGTGTACCAAGTGTTCGAAGACTAGACACAAAGGCCCGGACGGGCTTTGCCAAGACCATCACGCGGCACGTCCGCGACGGAGGATAGCATGAGTAAGAAAGTACGTGTAGGCATCAACGGCTTCGGCCGCATCGGCCGACAGGTTCTCAGATCCATATGGCAGTATCACCGCGACACCATTGAAGTGGTGGCCGTAAACGACCTCTTCGACATCAACACCAACGCCCACCTGCTGGCGCATGACACCAGCTACGGACCGTTCGAGCCCAAGGTCACGGTGGAAGGCTCCACATTCAAGGTCGGCAGCGACTTCACCGTCACCAACTTTGCGGAACGAGACCCCCGGCTCATCCCGTGGGCCAGCCAGAACGTGGACGTGGTGGTGGAATCCACCGGTATCTTCCGCACCGGCCCCAAGGCGGCCATGCACATAGAGGCGGGAGCCAAGAAGGTCATCATCTCCGCCCCGGCCAAGGAAGAGGACATCACCATCGTCATGGGCGTGAACGACAAGGCGTATGATCCGGCCAAGCACCACATCATTTCCAACGCCTCCTGCACCACCAACTGCCTTGCCCCCGTGGTCAAGGTCATGCACGAGGCCTACGGCATCCGGAAGGGCGTGATGACCACCATCCACTCCTACACCAACGACCAGCGCATTCTGGACCTGCCCCACTCAGACCTGCGCCGCGCCCGCGCCGCCGCCTGCAACATGATTCCGACCTCCACCGGTGCGGCCAAGGCCGTGGCGCTGGTCATTCCGGAAATGGCAGGCAAGTTCTCCGGCTACTCCGTGCGCGTTCCCACGCCCACGGTCTCCCTTGTGGACTTCGTATGCGAACTGGACAAGGACACCACTACCGAGGAACTGCGTGCCGTGCTCAAGGCGGCCTCAGAAGGTCCGCTCAAGGGCATTCTGGGCTACTCCACCGAGCCGCTGGTCTCCTCGGACTTCGTGGGTGACCCTCGTTCCTCCATCGTCGAGGCCGACTTCACCATGATGCAGTCCGGAAACATGGCCAAGGTCTACTCATGGTATGACAACGAATGGGGCTATTCCTGCCGCGTTGGCGACCTCATCGCCATGATGGCCGCAAAGGGGCTCTAGCAACATCACGACCGAAAGGAGGCGCTTACGGCGCCTCCTTTTTTCATGCCCCGAAGAGCATGGGAATGGTGAACGCCACAAGCAGTGCCGCCATGACTATGTTGAACGTGGCCACCCTCCTCCCTCTGGAAAGGAACCGGCACAACGCCGCGCCGGACACTGCCCACGCCCCTATGCATGGAATGTTGACCAGCCCGAACAGCCCTATGGTCAGACCCAACGACACGAGGCGGGGGCCGGGTATCTGATAGGTCACGGTCACAAGTAGCGCCACCGCCCATGCCTTGGGATTGAGCCACTGGAAGAGCGCCGCCTGCACAAAGCCGATGGGCGCGGACATACCGCCTCCCGCCCCCTCTTCCCTGAGCGCGGGACGGCTGCGTGCGATCCGTAACGCCAGCCACAGCACATACGCCCCGCAGACGATACGCAGCACAAGGGCAATCTGCGGGTACATGCGCAGCACTTCACCCAGCCCCAGCCCCATCAGCAACACCATGAAGAGAAAACCGAAACTGATGCCGAAAAGCAACGGCAGTGAACGCCGTACCCCGAAGTTCGCCCCGGATGCCAACAACATGAAGTTGGCAGGACCGGGAGACAATGACATAATCCCGGCGAACCCGAGCAAGGAAAAAACCATATCCGGTGTCATGAGCAATCTCCGTTATCCGTTGTTTCCGGCATACTGACACAACGCACGGAGCACCGCATGCTCACGCCATCCCATAGTATTATCCGATCGTCTCAATCTCTGCGCCCGGAGGCATGATGCACCAGCCCGACATACTCTCGGACACGTTCTCCACCCTACGTCTCCACGCCAACCTGTACTTCCATGCCCGGTTCGCTGGAGATTTTTCCATTGCCGTGCCGCAGGAACGGCGCAGCATCCGCTTCCACCTTATCAGGGAAGGATCCTGCCACCTGAGGGTTCCCGGCAGAGAAGCCGTTCTTCTGGACACGGGCGACCTTGCTATCATTCCCAACGGCGCATCGCAGATTCTCTCCGCCCGTCCGGATAGCACGCCTGTCAGTCTGGAACAGGCCATGACCACGGGCAGCATGGAGGACGGCACCCTTTCCTTCGGCAAGGGAGAACCACAGGTCAGGATGCTATGCGGATACGCCCGGTTCGACGAAGCGGCGGACCACCCCGTGCTCACGACCCTTCCTTCCAGCATGGTGCTTTGTCCCGCCGTGTTGCAGGATGAACCGTGCACGCACACCGCCCTGCGCCTGCTCGCCATGGAGTCGGAGCAGAGCGCACCAGGCGCGACGGGTGTCCTGAGCCGTCTGCTGGAGGTACTGCTCCTCCATGCCGTCCGGCATGTTGCCGCTTCCGGGAACACAGTGCAGCCCGGCTTTCTGGCCGCCCTGCAGGATGTACGCATCGCGCGCGCATTGCAGGCAATGCACGGCAAGCCGCAGGCCGCATGGACCATTGCATCTCTGGCCGGAGAGGCCGGCATGTCCCGAGCCCGGTTTGCCGAGCGCTTCGGCGAACTCGTCGGCGTGCCGCCCATCAGCTATCTGACGGCATGGCGGCTCATAAAGGCCCGCTCCCTTATGGCCGGAACAAGCCTGTCCACGGAGGCCATTGCCGCACGCTGCGGCTACGCCTCCGTCACCTCTTTCACACGCCGGTTCAAGCAGGAATACGGCATGGGGCCGGGAGCCTTCAGAAAAACCGTCTGAGGATACCCACGGTACTGACCATGGACTCGCGCCCGGAATGGCGCTACACCCACGGCATGAACACATCCGTACACAAGGACCTGATCCGGTTCGTCGAAGAGGATATTCCCTTCCACCGTTTTCTGGGAGTGAAGGTGCTGGACGCACGCCCCGGCTTTGCCAAGGTGTGCCTGCCCTTCCGCGAGGAATTCAAGGGAAACGAGATTCGCGGCGTCATGCACGGCGGCATCACCGCCATGCTGGTGGACATCTGCGGCGCCGTCGCCCTGTGGACGCACTTTGGTCCGGCGGACAAGACCGCCACCATAGACATGCGCGTGGATTACCAGCACCCGGCCCCCTTCGAGGACCTTGTGGCCGAGGGTGAGGTGCGCATGCTGGGAAACCGCATCGCCAACGTGCATATCCACGTCTTTGCGGCATCCATGCCGGACACCAAGCTGGCCGAGGGGCGTGCGGTCTATTATGTGAAGCGGGAAAACGCGCCCAGCTAGAACCGATGCGCTATCGAAAGAATGCAGTATAAAAGGCCGCCCCCCTGTGGAGCGGCCTTTTAATGTACTGTGATCAGGCAAGGAGAGGCGTAAATTCCAAACCTGAGCACAGGGTCTACCTGTTTGTGAGCACGGCTCAGTGCCGTGCGGCCTTGTGCTGTCGTCGCAAACGACGGTGCGACCGGGTCCCCCGACCCGGAGTGCGACAGCAGAGGCGAAGGTGGAGACGCACCGGCAGCGCATACGCAGGCCGCCTGTGGATCAATCCACGGGAAACGACTTCCGTTCCTCCGTCATGCCAACGGGCGGTACGCCACGCGGACAGGGACGGACGCGCAGGCGAACCTAGTCGGCCTGCTTGCGAATGAAGGAAGGAATCTCGAATTCGTCCTCGTCAAACACGAAATCATCCTCGCCGGGCTGATGCAGGCTGGCTGCCTGCTGTGCTGCCTGGGCAACCTGGCCCTGACGGCGCAGGTAGGCGGGAATATTCCGGTCTTCCTCGGTAAAGTTGCCAAGCCCCCGTGCGGGTGCAGGACGGGTAATGACCTCATGCTTGCTCTGGGCAGGCTGTGCGTTCTGGGGCTGATACTGCGGGGCTGCCTGCTGCGCACGCGGAGCCGGGGCTGCCTTGGGAGCCGGAGCGGCGTTGCGCATGGGGGTAACCTTACCGCCGGAGGTCATGGTCCGGCCGCCGTTGCCCTGGGTTTCAGCGCGCATGGCGTCAATACCCGTGGCAATGACGGTAATACGCATTTCATCGCCGATGGCGTCGTCGAAGACGGTACCGAAGAAGATGCGTGCATCGTCATGCGCGGCTTCCTGAATGGCGCCGGCAGCTTCGGATACTTCCTCGATGGTCAGGTCGGAAGAGCAGGTAATGTTCATGAGCACGCCGCGGGCACCGTCAATGGACACGTCTTCCAGCAGGGGGCTGGTGATGGCCTTCATGGCTGCTTCCCGTGCGCGGGATTCGCCGGTGGCGCTGCCTGCACCCATCATGGCCAGACCGGATTCGCCCATCACGGCCTTCACGTCTGCGAAGTCCAGGTTGATGAGGCCGGGCACCATGATCAGGTCGGAAATACCCTTCACGGCAAAATAGAGGATCTCATCCGCCTTCTTGAGCATCTCCACAAAGGTGGCCTTCTTGGCGGCAAGCGAGAGCAGTCGGTCGTTGGGAATGGTGATGAGGGAGTCCACATGCTCGCGGAAGGCCTCGATGCCAGCCTCGGCTGCTTCAAGGCGCTTCTTGCCCTCAAAAAAGAAGGGCTTGGTCACAACGCCGACAGTCAGGGCGCCCATTTCCTTGGCGACCTGCGCAATGACGGGAGCTGCGCCGGTACCGGTGCCGCCACCCATGCCTGCGGTCACGAAGACCATGTCCGCCTCGCCGATGGCGGCGCGGATCTGCTCGATGGATTCCAGGGCTGCATCGCGGCCGACCGAGGGGTTGGCGCCTGCGCCAAGGCCCTTGGTGAGCTTGTCGCCGAGCTGGATCTTGTATTCGGCCTGCGAATTGTTCAGCGCCTGCACGTCCGTGTTCGCGGTGATGAAGGTCACGCCGCGCAGCACGGAGCTGATCATGTTGTTCACGGCATTCCCGCCGCCACCGCCGACACCTATGACTTTGATTTTCGCCATGCTGTCGTTTTCAATTTCCATAAATTCCATGTTCGCCTCTCCTTTAGCCAATGTCGTTTCAAACAGTGTAGACCAGTTGCCGTCAGGTTCCGGACAACGCCTAGGAAACGTCCGAGAACCACTTCTTCATCCGGGACAGGACCCGGTTGAAGACATTGCCGTCACGGATGCGGAATTTCAGCTCCAAACCTTCCTTTTCCGCGCCATACCGCAGGAGACCAACCGCGGTGGCGAATTTGGGGCTGTTCACTACATCCTTCAGGCCGCCCACGTTGCGCGGATAGCCAATCCGCGTGGGCAGGTTGAAGATCTGTTCACCAAGTTCCTGACACCCGTCGATGAGAGCCGTGCCGCCCGTAAGCACCACGCCCGCACCGATAAGGTTCTTGTATCCCGAACGCACAAGTTCCTGATCCACCAGGGAAAGGATCTCTTCCATGCGCGGTTCGCAAATTTCCGCCAGTACCTGCCGCGAGAGCTTGCGGGGTTCGCGGTCGCCCACGCTCGAAACCTCGATGGTTTCGTCCCCGCGCACCAGCTCCGCCATGGCGCAGCCGTACTTGGTCTTGATTTTTTCCGCACTGACCATGGGGGTACGCAGACCAAAGGCAATGTCGTTGGTCAGGTTCTGCCCGCCAAGGGCCAGCACACCGGTGTGCTTGATGGAGTCGTTGGCAAAGACCGCAATGTCGGTGGTGCCGCCGCCAAGGTCCACGAGGGCCACACCGATTTCGCGCTCCTCTTCCGTGAGCACGGCCTTGGACGAGGCCAGGGCTTCCAGCACGATATCGGAAACGTCCAGACCGCTGCGGTGGCACGAGCGCACGATGTTCTGCGCGCTGGTCACGGCACCGGTCACGATATGCACCTTTACTTCAAGGCGAACCCCGGCCATGCCGAGCGGGTCGGCAATGCCGCGCTGATCGTCCACGATGTATTCCTGCGGCAGGATGTGGATCACCTCGCGGTCCAGGGGAATGGCCACGGCCTTGGCGGCGTCGATGACGCGCTCCACGTCCTTGGGACCGACTTCGCCGCCCTTCACCGCGATGACGCCGTGGCTGTTGAAGCCCTTTATGTGGCTGCCGGCAATGCCCGCGTACACGGACCGGATTTCGCACCCGGCCATGAGCTCGGCCTCCTCCAGCGCCTTCTTGATGGACTGCACGGTCTGTTCGATGTTGACCACAACACCCTTGCGCAACCCGGTGGAGGGAGCAGTGCCAATACCGACGATATCCACCCCGTCAGGAGTGGGCTCGCCCACTACGGCGCAGATTTTGGTGGTGCCGATATCGAGCCCCACGATAAGGTCAGACTTGGCCATGCTTCATACCTCCAGAAATTCTTTAACTGCCGACGGAAAAATTCGTTTCTGCCTTTACCCAGACGCTCGGACCGGCCACACGCACTTCCCGTACGGTTTTCAGTTCCCCGCGCCTGCCGAGATCATCCATCACCTTTCCCAGGCGGTTCAGATTGGCGTTCCAATCCTCGACCCCGATACTCAGCAGCATGTCGGCATTTTCCAAATACAGCTCCACCCCCGAGCTTCTGCTCAGCCGCACCCACGCAGCATTGTTCACATCCAGCGGGAGACGCGCCGTCTCCAGTGCCCCCGCCATGTCCGCAAGCTGATCAAGCCACGGCTCCATTCCCTGGTCCACGGTCAGAAGCGGCAGTGACGTGAACTTCTCCGGCCCCACCTCGCAGATGGTGTTGCCGCGGGCATCGGCGTATGCCAGAGCATCCCCCTGCCGAACCCAATAACGCGGAATCCGTTCGTGTATCGTCACGTGGAAGGTGTCCGGCAACTCCCGCTTCACCGAAACCCCGGCAATCCAGGGGTTGCGCAGCAACCTCGTCTCCACTTCTCCCATGCGCACTGCAAGACTGTTCATCCCGGTCTGCAGGCCTGCCAGCGCCTGAATCTCTCCGCCCCCCAGGCGGACATTGCCCGAAATCGTCACGTTCTTGACCGCGAAATACTCACTCACCGTGACGAAGCGGTATACATAGAGCAATGCGACACTGAGCATAACAATAAAGACGCTCAAAGTAAACAATGTAATCAGCCATGGCCACAGATTGGGAAAGTTTCTTCCACTTGGAATCCGCTTTCGCTTTCTGTTGTACGTATTGCCCGAACTCGTTACCGGGGCACGTTTTTTTTTAACCAGCGACTGTCTCGTCATTTGATAATTTTAACTTCCAGTTCAAGAGATAAATCTGTTATCCTATGGATCGTTTCCTGAGCATTTTGAATCAAATATTCTGCCTGCTCACTGGTCCCATTACCTCTGTTTATGAGAAAGTTGGCATGCATTTCTGAAAACATCATGTCACCATGCCTCTTTCCCTTGAAGCCATTATCATCAAGAATCTTACCGGCACTCAGATTATGCGCCGGATTTTTAAATACACATCCGGCACTATATGACGTTACCGGCTGCGTGGCTTTCTTCTTTCTGTAGCATTCCTGCATTTTTCCATGCACTACATCCCTGCTGGCCACACCAACACGGAACACGGCACCGGTCACGATGGCATACTCGGGAGCCTCTTCCCCACCCGCATCGGCGAGAACGCCGAAATGCCGGTACGAGAACTGCAGCCCCCTGCGTTCCAGCGTGCGCACGCCGTGCTGCGGATCAAAGAGCGTTACACGATCGATGCGTTCTCCCGTTTCACACCCGTAGGACCCCGCGTTCATGGCCACCGCGCCTCCCACGGTACCGGGAATGCCGGCCAATCCTTCAAGACCGGAAAGCCCGTGCGAACACAGCCATCCGAGCAGTCGGGGCAATCGGAATCCTGCTCCCACATGCACCAGCACGCCGCGCGCATCCTCCCCGACCACGGTCGGCGCTTCCTGCATGGCCGGGGTGACCACGACCAACGGCAGCTGGCCATCTGCAGCAAGGATGTTACTCCCGTATCCGAGAATCAGCGGACGACCGCCCAGCCGCTTCAGGGCGTCGGGGAGCGCTTCGCAATCTTCTGCAGTGCCGAGCACCACTTCGGCCATGGCGGTACCGCCCAGCCGGAGCGTGGTTCGTTCCCTCAGGGCGGGGCCGTGCAGAATTGCCAATGCCATGCGCCTACGCTCCCTCTTCTCCGTCCAGATACTTCTGCCCCACTGTCCAGATATTGCCTGCGCCCAGGGTGATGAACAGGTCACCCGGCTGCAGGACTTCCGGCAGGGCATCGCTCACGGCCTGAAAATCCTGGCAGTACATGACGTCGGTATTGGAAACCTGCCTGATCCCCTGCGCCAGACTCTGCCCGCTCACACCGGGAATGGGCGCCTCTGAGGCGGGATAGATTTCCGTCAGCAACAGCTTGTCCACGCCTTCAAAGGCCTTGCAGAACTCACCGAACAGGGCCTGCGTGCGGCTGAAGCGATGCGGCTGGAAGGCCACAACCAGCCGGCGCGCAGGAAAGCACTGCCGCGCCGTCTGCAGGGTTGCGGTAATTTCGGCCGGATGGTGACCGTAGTCGTCCACCACCAACACGCCATTGCGCTCACCCTTGCGCTCGAACCGCCGCCCCACGCCGGTAAAGCCGGAGAGGCCCTCGATACACGCTTCAGGCTCGATGCCCACTTCAAGAGACACGCCGACTGCGCCGAGAGCGTTCAGGATATTGTGGCGGCCCGGCTGCGATAGATGCACCTCACCGATGTCCCGATTCTGAACGACCACCCGGAAATGGCTGGTCTCGGCGCAGGAGACGACCTCGGCCCGGATATCGTTTTCCTTGCCGAAGCCGTAGGTGATCACGGGACGCTTCACGCGCGGCAGCAGCCTGCGCACGCCTGCGTCATCTCCGCACACGATATTCGCGCCATAGAAGGGCACGTTGTTCATGAACTGGACAAAGGCATCGTCAATGGCCTGCTGGTCGCTGTAAAAATCCATGTGGTCACGGTCCACGTTGGTCACCACGGTCATGATGGGCAACAGACACAGGAAGGAGCCGTCCGACTCGTCCGCCTCGGCAATGAGGTATTCCCCCTCGCCCAACCGGGCGTTGGCCCCGTAGGCGTTGAGCCGGCCGCCGATGATGACCGTCGGGTCCGTCTGCGCGGCGTCAAAGATGGCTGCCGTCAACGAGGTGGTCGTGGTCTTGCCGTGGGTGCCCGCAATGGCGATGCCGGTACGCAGGCGCATCAGTTCCGCCAGCATTTCGGCGCGGGGGATGATGGGAATCTTCTTCGCCTTGGCGGCAACAACTTCGGGGTTGTCGTCCTTCACGGCGGAGGAACGCACCAGCACCTGCGCGTCGGTCACGTTGTCCGTTCCGTGGCCGATGAAGATCTCGGCTCCCAGATTCTTGAGACGGCGCACCACCGGGCCATCGGAAATGTCGGATCCGGCCACTTCGTACCCGAGGTTCAGAAGCACCTCTGCGATGCCGCTCATGCCGGAACCGCCAATGCCTACCATGTGAATCTTGCGTATCTTGATCATCACGCACCTACTTTTCCGCGTCGGTCACCAGCGATTCAAGCGGTGCCTTGCGGGTGATATCCATCAGGCCACTGGCCACATTGGCTGCCGCCTCGGGCCATCCCTGCTTCCGGGACGCCGCGGCCATCGAGCCCAGTCGGGCATCGTCCTTCACCAGCCCCACCACGAGCGCGGCCAGATCAACACGGTCCGCCCCTTCGCCCCTGAGCTGCGATTCCTCCACAACCAGCGCCGCGCCCTGCCGTTCCAGAAACCGGGCGTTGTGCACCTGATGGTTGTGAGTGGCATGCGGGAAGGGGACAAACACGGCAGGCTTGCCCGCAACAGTCAGCTCCGCCACCGTGGTTGCTCCGGCGCGGCACAGCACCAGATCAGCCGCCGCATAGGCTGCGGCCATGTCGTCGATAAAGGGCTCCACAATGCATCCTTCCATGCCAGCCTGTGCATAGGCCGCACGCACTGCCTCCGCCTCGGTCTTTCCGGTCTGGTGATGCACCACGATTCCGGCATCGCGCAGGGCAGGCAGCATGGCGATGACCGCGTTGTTCACGGCACGGGCACCAAGGCTGCCACCAACCACAAGCAGCCGTCTGACGGAGGGGTCGGTCTTGGCAGCGGACCGCAACGCACGAATGTTGCTGCGCACCGGGTTGCCGGTCAGCACGGTCTTGCGGGGCAAAAAATTCTCCTGCGGATCAGGCATGGAAATAAAGACCCGGTCCACGATCTTGCCGAGCAGCTTGTTGGCCATGCCCGGCACGCTGTTCTGCTCGTGCACGGCCACGGGCTTTTCCCGCAGCTTGCCCGCCATGCATGCCGCAAAGGCCGCATAACCGCCGAAGCCGATAATGGCGTCCGGCGCAAAGGAGCCGATGATCCCCATGGCCCGCAGCGTGGATATGCCTAAGCCAAACACGGCCCCAACGGCACGGAATCCGCGCCCCAGCACCCCGCGCACCGGAAGTCCCTCAAAGGGAATGCCCGCCCGGGTCACGATTTCGCGCTCCGGCCCGTACTGCCCTCCGATGAACAGAAATTCGATGTCCGGGAAACGACTCCGGAGCTCCTCGGCCACGGCCAGTGCCGGGAAGATGTGTCCGCCGGTCCCGCCGGTCGTCAGAATGACACGCTTCATGCTAGGCCCTCTCCCCGGTCGTTCTGGAATAGTTGAGCAACAGCCCCACGCACAGGCAGGTACCCAGCAGGCTGCTGCCGCCGTAGCTCATGAAGGGCATGGCAACCCCCTTGGGCGGAGCCGCCCCCATGACCACGGCCAGATTGAGCACCGCGCCCAGTGTGAGCACGAGAGCAATCCCGAAAGCCGTAAGCCGGTCGCGCAGGTCGTCCTGTCGGTAGGCCACCAGAAAGGCCCGCCACAGGAACACCCCCATGACGATGAAGAACAGGGACATGCCGATGAACCCGAGCTCCTCGCCCACCACGGCCATGATAAAGTCGTTATGTGCTTCGGGCAGGAAGAACAGTTTCTGCTTGCCCGCACCGAGCCCCTGCCCGGCAAGTCCGCCCGATCCCATGGCGAAGAGGGACTGTACCAGCTGGTAGCCCGTATCCTGTGCATCCTTGAAGGGATCAAGAAAGGCGAGCAGACGGCGCGACCGATACGTGGAGCGCACGATGAGCAGCCACCCGGCCCCGCCGGCCAACATGGCCGAGGCAGCCAGATAGGTCAGCCGTGTGCCACCCACGAGGCACATGAAGAAGAGCAGCATGGAGAGCACGGCCGCAGCACCGAAGTCGGGCTGACAGAGCAGCAGCAGGCAAAACAAGCCCGTCACCGCAAACGGAGGAATGACCCCCTTGGAAAAGGTACGGACCAGCTCCTGCTTCACGCTGAAGAAATAGGCAAGGTAGAGCACCAGCGCCACCTTGGCGAACTCCATGGGCTGGATGGCAAAGGTACCGAAGAAGCGGATCCAGCGCCGTGCTCCGTTGATATTGACCCCCAGCGGGGTGAGTGTCACCAGAATGAGGAACAGCGCAACACCGATGCCCCAGTAATGCGCCCCGTTGATCATGCGCCGGGGTATGGATCCCACGCCCATCATCAGCAGACCGCCTGCAAAGGCAAATCCGAGCTGCCGCTGAAAGAAGTGGTACTTGTCGCCGTAGAACTTCTCCGCCATGATGCCGCTTGCGCTCAGCACCATGGTCAGCCCGAAGGCCACCAGGCACAGTGCGGCGGCAAGCAGCACCAGATCGATGCCTTGTGCGGATTTCTTCAACGGGCTCATGCTGCTTCCTCGGCGGCAAGCAGGGCGTGGATGCGGCGCATGTCCTCGCCCCTCGCCCTGTAGTTGGCATACTGGTCAAAGCTGGAGGTTGCCGGCGCCAGCAGCAACACGTCTCCCTGCCGGGAAACGCCCATCAGACGGCGAGCAGCAGCCTCCATGGTTTTGTCATAGGAAATTTCCGTTGCGCCCGCCCAGGCAGCCTCGAACTTTTCACGGCTGCCGCCGTACAGCCCCACGGCCCGCACCTTGCGGGCGACAAGGTCGCGCAGCAGGGCAAGATCGCCCCCCTTGTAGACTCCGCCGGCAAGCAGCAGAATGGGAGCATCAAAGGTTTCCAGCGCAGCACGCACGGCGTCCACGGTGGTTGCCTTGGTGTCGTTCACAAACAGCACGCCGCGCACGGTCCCCACGGACTCCAGAGTATGCTCGGCGGCGGCAAACGTACGCAGGGTGGAGGCGGCCTGCGCCTCGGTCACGCCGAAAACGGAGCAGGCGAGGAATGCGGCTTCCATATTCAGCCGGTTGTGGCCTCCCTTGAGCAGGGCATCGGGGAAACGGTCGCCGTCCTCGAAGAAATAGGCTTCCGCCTTCAGGTCATACCTGTAGGGTAAATCCTCGAGCCCCGGGCCGAAGATGGCCTTGTCCTCGAAGGTCTGCCGGGCAAAGAGACGCATCTTGGCGTCGGTGTATTCCTGCATGTCGCGATGGTAGTCGAGATGGTCAACGGTGATGTTGGTGATCACCCCCACCTTGGGGCGCAGCGCCGAACAGGTCTGCAACTGGAAGCTGGAAAGCTCCAGCACCAGAACGTCGGCCTCGCCGCCATCCAGCACAAAGCGACTCAGCGGGGTGCCGATGTTGCCTCCCAGAAAGACCCGCTTGCCCGCGTCCTCAAGCATTTTGGCGCACAGGCGCACCGTGGTGGTTTTGCCGTTGGTGCCCGTCACCGCCAATACGGGAATATGGCGTACGCAGTGCCAGGCCAGTTCTGTTTCGGCCATGACCACGGCGTCCGCCGGCAGGAATTCCCTGATCTTGAGAA
This sequence comes from Halodesulfovibrio sp., assembly GCA_003252375.1. Classification (GTDB taxonomy): domain Bacteria; phylum Desulfobacterota; class Desulfovibrionia; order Desulfovibrionales; family Desulfovibrionaceae; genus Halodesulfovibrio. The sequence goes on along the minus strand of QKEJ01000111.1, from coordinate 38,047 downwards.
CGGGAACACCCGGACTTGGCACCACGAGCTGCGCACCGGCAAACTGCTCGGCCGCATGCTCGCCAAACGCCGTCTCGAGCCCGTGCGTATCGATAACCGCACGGAAACTGTCGGGCACTTTACGCTCGTCCCGGTCCACCACACGCACCGTAGCACCCAGCGCATGCAGCAGCTCGGCGGCGGCCTGCCCGGAATTTCCGGTGCCGACCACCACGGCGCGCATGCCGGGGGTAACGGGGCTATCTGTGCAGTGCAATGTCATCGATCCCATCCCCGACCTAGCGAAGCTTGAGCACGCTCAGGGCCACAAGCCCGAGCAGTGCGGAGGTTATCCAGAACCGGATGATCACCTTGGACTCGGGAATCCCCTTGAGCTCAAAGTGATGATGCAACGGGGCCATGCGGAAGATGCGCTTGCCGCCGCTGAACTTGAAGTAGCCGACCTGCAGAATGACCGAGAGGGTTTCCACCACGAAAAGCCCGCCTGCCACCAGCAGAATGAGCTCCTGCTTGCACAGCACCGCCACGAATCCGAGGGTGCCGCCGAGGGACAGGCTGCCCACATCGCCCATGAAGACCTGTGCCGGGTAGGCATTGAACCAGAGGAACCCCATGCCCGCGCCGATGAGCGCACCGCAGATGACGGTGACCTCGCCTACGCCCGGCACCGGAGGCACCTGCAGGTAGGCGGCCATCTGCGCATGCCCCGCCACGTACACAAAGACCGCGAATACGATGCCCGCAATGATGGTGGGCCCGATGGCCAGCCCGTCCATGCCGTCCGTCAGGTTTACCCCGTTGGAAGACCCGACCATGACGAGCATGGCGAAAGGAATGTAAAACCAGCCCAGATCAGGGCTGATGTTCTTGAAGAAGGGAACGGCAAGCTGGGTGGAGTAGGCGGGATCCTGCACCAGAACGTACATGACCACCGCGGCGATACCCATCTGCCACAGAAACTTGGCCCGTGCGGACAGGCCCTTGTTGCGCTTGCGGCGCAGCTTGGAAAAATCGTCAAGGAACCCTACCAATCCGAACCCGGCAAACACGAACATGGTCAGCCAGACATAGGTGTTGGTTAGGTCGCACCACAGAAGCGAGCTGGTCAGCATGGAGAAGCCGATGAGCAGCCCCCCCATGGTGGGCGTGCCCGCCTTGCTGCTGTGGCAGGAAACTTCTTCCTGAATGTACTGGCCGCACTTGATGCGCTGCAGCCAGGCAATGAACCGTGGGCCGAGCAGAATGGACAGCAACAGGGCCGTCACCAGCGCCCACACGGAACGAAATGTTATGTAGCGGAAGACATTCAGGAAGCTGATGTCGTTGCTCAGGGGGTAGAGGATATTATACAGCATCGGAATTCTCCATTCTGCAGGGCTCGGCACAAAATGCTTCAACCAACCGTTCCAGTCTGTTGCCGCGCGAGCCCTTGAAGAGAACGGTCCCGGAGCGCAGCGTCATATCTGCAAACCGGTTCACGAACGCCTCAGGCGTTTCGACCTCGCACAGCTCCCCCTGCCATCCGGCTTCGGCAAGCCCCCGCCGGACGTCGGCACCGTGTCCCCCAACCCAGAACATGACAGCAGCCCCTGTCCGCGCCATGTTGCGTCCCAGTTGGACATGCGCGTCCTCAGCCTCATGACCGAGCTCGCGCATTTCCCCCATGACCAGCATGAGCGCCTCGCTCCCTGCCATTTCCGTGGCGGTTTCCAGCATGCGGGCGCTGGAAAGTGGGTTGGCGTTGTAGCTGTCGTCTATGACCAGCCAGCGTCCCCGCTGCTGACAGCAGAAGCGCTTTTCGGGCAGCCGGGCATCGGCAAACCCCCTGATGATTTCATCGGACTTCAGGCCCAGAATGTCTGCGGCAGCAGCGATGGCAATGACGTTTTCCGCAGCAAAGGCCCCACGGAACGGAGCGACCAGTTCAAAGGCCTTGCCATCCAGATTGACGGCATACCGGCCGCTGGTTGCCGATTCAGGCCCCACATAGGCTGCGCTGTACGGAACCGAAGGATCCTGCACGCTGAAGAACCGCACATCCTTGAAATTTCGTTTGGCCTCGCGCACGAGTTCCGGATAATCGCCGCTGACCAGACCAACGCCGCCCTTGGCGACATAATTGAGCATGCGGGCCTTGTAGTAGGCCACGCCCTTGTCGCCGAGCCCCTGGGTATGTCCACTGCCCACATTGAGCACGAGGGCAAGGTCGGGCCGCAGCACGCCGGCCAGTTCGTCCATGTCCTGCGGTTCGCTGATGCCCGCCTCCATAACCCAGAACCGTTCGTCACCACTGGCCGCCAGCATGGAAATGGGCAGACCGATCTGGTTGTTCAGGTTCAGGTGGTTACGGGCGGTTTCGCCCCGAACGGAGAGCACCTGTGAAAGCACTTCCTTGACCGTGGTCTTGCCCGCGGTACCGGTAACGCCCACCACGACCGCCTTGGCCATCTGGCGGTGGTAGGCCGCCAGCTTACCCAGCGCCTCGACGGAATTGCGCACCATGAGCAGAGGCACTCCGCCTTCGGCGCACTCCATGGTGCACATCTCGTCCATGGAGAAGGGAGGACGCTCCGCCACCACGGCACAGGCCCCCTTTTCCACAGCGGTCCGGGCAAAGGTGTGCCCGTCGAACCGCTCACCGGAAATGCAGAAGAAAAGCTCGCCCTTTTTCAGGACACGGGTATCGGTCTGCACGCCTGCGGGCACAACATCACCGGCGTCCCCGAGGAAGCCTATGGCGCCCATGGCGTTCTGTATGGCATCAAGCGTCAGTTTCACCCGAACAACTCCTTGAGCACGGCCTGATCACTGAAGGGATGCTTCTCGGTGCCGATGATCTGGTAGTCTTCATGCCCCTTGCCTGCCACGAGAATGCAGTCGCCGGGACGAGCCTCGGCAACAGCCATGGCAATGCCGTTCCGGCGGTCCGCATCGATGAGCACGTGCGCGCAGTCCTTCAGACCGGGCTTCACGTCCTGCAGGATGGCCAGCGGATCCTCGGTTCGCGGATTGTCGGAGGTCAGCACCGCCACATCCGTATGACGGCATACGGCTTCGGCCATCAGCGGCCGCTTGCGGCGGTCACGGTCGCCGCCGCAGCCAAATACGGTGATAATGCGTTCAAACCCCACCCTGCGCAGGGCGGAGAGGACGTTCTCCAGCGCATCCGGGGTATGGGCATAATCAACAAAGGCATGGATGCCCTTGTCGTTGGGCACACGTTCGAGCCGTCCCGGAACCCCGTTGAAATCTTCCAGTCCGCGCATGTCGGCGGCGGAGAGCCCAAGGGAACGTCCCATGGCCTGCACGGCAAGCAGATTGGAGGCATTGTGATGTCCCACCATGGGTGAGGTGATTTCCCAGCTCTCGCCATCAAGGGTCATGCGCAGATGCAGTCCGTCCACGGTGCAGGCCAGAATCTCCCCGCGCAGCACGCGACAACCTTCAACAACCTGATCGTGCAGCGTAAAGCCGAGACCGTTGGCAACCTGCGGGAGCAGACGGCGGCCGTAGGGATCATCCACGTTGATCACACAGGCCTTTCCCTGCATGGGAACCGTAGTGAAGAGCCGTGCCTTGGCCGCAAAATAGGTTTCCATGTCCCCGTGGTAGTCCAGATGGTCCTGCGTGAGATTGGTCAGGATGGCTCCGGAAAATTCCAGCCCGGCGGCACGGTTCTGGTCCAGGGCATGGGAGGAGACTTCCATGAAGGCGGCGTCCACCTGTGCGGCGGCCATGCGGGAAAAGAGCGAATGCAGTTTCAGGCAGTCGGGCGTGGTCAGTTTTGATTCCAGTTCCGTGCCGGGCCAGCGGTTCGTCACGGTGCCGACAACACCGGCACGCTTTCCGGCCATGTTGAAGAGGTGCTCGAGCAGGTAGGTGACCGTGGTCTTGCCGTTGGTGCCCGTGACGCCCACCAGGGGGAAGGGCAGTGTTGCCGTGTTGAACTTTGCGGCGGCCAGAATGCCCAGCGCCACCTGCGGCTCTTCATGCAGCACGTACCACGCATCACCGGCGGCTACCGGCAGGCTGCGCTCGCGACAAAGCACGTAGCCGGCTCCCTTGCCCAGGGCATCGGGAATGAAGTCGCCCCCGTCTACGGTCGTGCCGGGCACGGCGACAAACACATCACCGGGCATGACCTTGCGGGAGTCCGTATGCAGGCCGATCAGACCTGTACGAACCTGCTCGACGAGCTGTTCCAACTGAATAATCTTTGCCATCTTATGAACGCTCCGAAAGCCAGAGTACATATTGCTTGCCCCCGTCCGTGGCCCACGGACCGCCGGGAGTGGGGCTCTGTTTCTTCACGTAGCAGCCGTTTCCACGCACCGTGGGGATGATGCCCTTGCGGGCAAACGCCTCCACGGCATGACGAAGCGACTTGCCGCGCACATCGGGAATGAGATTGCTGTCGGTCGGCGCCGCATGCGACACATCCAGACGCACCTCGGAAGGACCGGGGCGCCTGTTGCGAATCAGCGAACCGGCAGCGGCAACAGCGACACCGTCCGGGCCGATATCGGGCAGCGTGCCCATGTACGCCATGGAACGCATGGCGATCTGACGGAATGCCGGTGCGGCTACCGTGCTGCCGTAGTGGCTCTTCTCGGGCTCATCTACAACAACCAGCAGCACGTACCGGGGCGCCTCTGCGGGAATGAGCCCCACGAACGACCCGGTATATTTGTCCCCATATCCGCCCTGGGCACTGGCCTTCTGGGCCGTGCCGGTCTTGCCGCCCACGCTGATGCCGGGAATGCGGGCGGCCGTGCCGGTCCCGTCTTCTTCCACCACACCGCGAAGCATGGAGAGCACCGCGCGACTGGTCGCCTCCGAAAAGACACGTTCCCCTGCGGGACCGGGCTGTTCATCCAGCAGCAGGCGCAGCGGCTTGCGCACCCCCATGTTGGCCAGGCATACATACGCCTGCGCCAGTTGCAGCATGGTGGCCGAAAATCCCTGCCCGAACGAGGCGTTGGCCAGATCCACCTCCCGCCACTTCTGGGCGGGGCGCAGGATGCCGTAGCTTTCGCCACGCAGGGGGGCCCCGGTCTTTTCACCAAAACCGAGGCGGGTCAGATAGTCGTAAAACGTTGTTGCGCCGAGCTCCAATCCGATCTTGGCGGAACCGATGTTGCTCGAATACCGCAGCACCTTGTCCACGGGCAGCCATTCATACTTGTGGGTGTCCTTGATGCGCACATCATGCAGCTGCCACTTGCCGTTCTCGCAGAAGTAGAGGCTGTCCGGCGTGATCTTGCCCTCTTCCAGCGCTGCGGCAATGAGGAAGGGCTTGATGGTGGAGCCCATCTCGAGGGCGTCGGTGGCGATGCGGTTCCGCCACTGCCCGGGCTTGTAGTGCCCATAAGTGTTGGGATTGAAGGGGGGATATTCCGCCCAGGCGAGAATATCACCACTCTGCACATCCACCATGAGTGCGCCGCCCCAGCGGGCATCGTTGGCCGCCACGGATTCGGCAAGAGCCTCCTCGGCAAAAAACTGTATCTGCGAATCAAGGGTCAGGCGGATATCGTCGCCGTCAATGGAGGCATCACGCTCCGCGCCGTTCAGGTAGAGCCGCCGCCCGGCTGCATCGCGCTGCACAAGATATTTGGAATCCTGCCCGCTGAGCTTTGCATCCTGCGTGTTTTCCAGCCCTTCCAGGCCCTTGTCGTCCATGCCCACAAACCCGAGCAGGCGGCCGGCAAGCTGCCGGTTGGGATAGAGCCTGCTGTATTCCGTGGTCAGAAACACGCCGGGCAGTCTGGCCTCCTTGATGGTGGCTGCGGCCCTGTCGCCGATCTTGCGGGCAATCCAGGAAAACTGGCGATGCTCGGCCAGCTTGCGACGCACGTCGCGCACGGGAATACCCAGCGAGGAAGACAGCAGGTTGGCCACTTCCACGGCCCCTTCCACCTCCACCGGACGCACGAACACGGACTTGCTGGCCACACTGCGGGCCAGAATCTGACCGTTCCGGTCCAGAATGGCCCCCCGACGCCCCGTCACCAGCTCCGTGGCCTGATGCTGGCGCTTGGCCATGGAGGCGAACTCGGGACCACGGTACATCTGGACGTAAAAAGCGCGTCCCCACAGGGCGCACCAGACAAGGCAGAACAGCCCCCCCACGCACGCAAGACGAAAGCGTCCCCAATCCCTGCCCCCGAGGGGAGCGTGGGAGGACGCCTTCATGGTCTTTGCCGCTCTGACGCGCGGGTTTCTGGCTTTTCTGCTGCTTAGCACACCTTTCTCCGGATGCTATTGAACGTCTTCCAGTCTCCGAATCTGACCGGGTACCGCCGGACGCATGCCCAGTTCCTGCGCCTTTTGCCGCAATCGGTACGGCGAAAGCAGGTTGTCCCGTTCCACTTCCAGCTTGGCGGCATGCGCGGAATCCCTGTCCAGTTCCACCTGCAATTTCTGCAGTCCGTATGCGATGTCCATGCGCTCGATATTGAGCCACACGAGGGTGAGGCCCAGCACCAGGCTTGTTACGGCGGTGAGAATGGTTCCGAGAATCCAGCCGCTCATGTTGCTTTCCATAGGAGCTCCGATCACACCCGCTCCGCCACACGCAGCTTGGCGCTTGAGGAACGACGGTTGCGCTTCAGCTCCTCTTCGCCTGCGGTGACGGGCTTCTTTGTCAAAATTTTCAGTGAGGCCACATGATTGCAGACACACACCGGAATCTGCCGGGGGCAAATGCATCCCTTGGCCTCTGCGGCGAACGTGTGCTTGACCATCCTGTCCTCAAGGGAATGGAAGGAAATGATGGCCACTCTTCCGCCGGGGCGCAGGCGGGGAATGATGGTTCCGAGAAAGGCCTGCAGCTCATCCAGCTCGCCGTTGACCGCCATGCGCAGCGCCTGGAAGGTCCGGGTGGCAGGATGGTTGCGCGACTGGGCGCGCCACTTGGCGGGATATGCCATCTCCACGATCCGGGCGAGCTCCAGCGTGGTTTCGATGGGCGCCTTGGCCCGGGCCTCCAGGATGGCGTTGGTAATCCGGCCACCCATGGGATCTTCTCCGTACTTGCCGATGATCATGCGCAGGGTTTCCGCGCTGGCCTTGTTCACGATCCAGCTGGCGGGCTTGGCATCACCGTCCGGGTCCATGCGCATGTCCAGGGGACCGTCCGCATGAAAGCTGAACCCGCGGTCCGCCTGATCGATCTGCATGGAGGAAACGCCGATATCGAGCAGGGCTCCGTCAAGAAGATCCCACCCGAGCTCGTCGAGAGCCGCTTCGTAATCACTGTATTGGGAATGGAAGAGGTGGACCCGGTCGCCGAAACGGGAAAGCCGCTGGCGGGCCCGCTCAAGGGTTGCCATGTCGCGGTCCAGCCCGACAAGCTGCGCCTGACCTGACGCAGCCTCCATGATGGCCTCGCTGTGTCCGCCAAGCCCCAGCGTACCGTCAAGATAATATCCACCGGGCTTCGGGGCGAGATACTCGAGTACCTCGCTCAGGAGCACGGGAACATGATCACTCCATTCTGCCCCGGAGTGATTGCGTTCCTCGTCATGTGTCACAGGCTTCCCCTTCCTTAGACTGTCGCGCTAAATCGGGAAGTCGATCCCGCTGTCGGCCAGTTCGTCCGCCACGTCGTCAAACGTGTCCTCAGCCATAAGCGCCTCGAACCGCGCCTTGTCCCATATTTCGAACTTGTTGCCCTGACCGACAAGAATCACGTCCTTGTCCAGCCCGGCGTAGCCCATGTGGTCTGCCGAAATGCGGATGCGCCCCTGCTTGTCCAGCGCCATTTCCTCCGCTCCGCCGATGACCAGACGACGGAAGTTCCGAACCTTGAGCGAAGGGGTCTTCAGCTTCTGGAACTTCTGTTCGAACTCTTCCCAGTCAGGCAGAGGATATCCCACCACGCAGCGGTCATACGTCGTCAGCACCAACTTTCCCTCTTGCGAGCGCGAAAGAAGAATGTCCCGTATTTCCGGGGGCATCATGAGCCTTCCCTTGGGATCAAGGCTGCGATGGGATCTTCCTCTGAACAACATGATCCATTCCCTACCACTTTTTACCACACTTTACCACTTTTTCTTTTATATGGTTACAAGTGTCAAGTGTGCATGATTTTTTTATCTAGAATAAGTGTAGAGTTATGGAGGCGCAAAAGACAATTACACTTGACAACAACGTGCAAATCACAAAGAATTTCCGCTATGAGAACAAAAATTATCGCCACCATCGGTCCGGCGTCCAACTCGCCGGAAATCCTGACCAGGCTGATCCAGACAGGGGTGCGCATCTTTCGCCTGAACTTTTCGCACGGCGACGCCTCCATGTTCACGGATCTCATCGCGCTCCTTCGCGATCTGGAGAAGGCGCACGGTGTCCCTCTCACCCTTTTGCAAGACCTGTCCGGCCCGAAAATCCGCATCGGGGAACTGCGTCAGGGGAGCATCGCCCTCGACCAGGGGGAACGGGTGGTGCTGGGCGCGCCCGGCTCGGAGATGGTTCGCGATCTGCCGTTCATTCCGTTCGACAACCCCCTCATCATGGAATCGCTTGAGGTGGGGGACAAGGTCGTCCTGAGTGACGGGGTTCTCCAGTTCATCATCACGGAACAGCTCCCCCTCGGCGCCTTCGAGATGGAATGCCAGAACAACGGCATTCTCACCTCGCGCAAGGGCCTTGCCCTGCCGGGCAAGCCGGTGAACCTGCCCGCCATGACCGACAAGGACAAGCGGGACCTGCGGGACGGTCTGGCCCTGGGAGTTGACGCCTGCGCCCTTTCCTACGTGCAGACCCCCGAGGACATCCTCACGGCCAAGGCCATCATCAAGGAAGCCGGCAAGAACATCCCCGTTGTTGCCAAGCTGGAGCGCCAGAATGCGGTGGACCGCCTTGAGGACATTCTGGACGTGACTGACGTGATCATGGTAGCGAGAGGCGATCTGGGCGTTGAATGCCCCCTGCCCATGCTGCCCGCCATGCAGAAGCGCATCATCCGCGCCTGCAACCGTGCGGCAAAACCGGTCATCGTGGCCACCCAGATGCTGCTTTCCATGGTGAATAATCCGGCCCCCACCCGCGCCGAGACCACGGACGTGGCCAACGCGGTACTGGACGGCGCGGACTGCGTCATGCTTTCCGAAGAGACGGCCATGGGCAAATACCCGGTGGAAACGGTGAGCTTCATGGTCGAGATTGCCAAGCAGGCCGAGGAAATCCATTTTGAATCACGGCAGGTCCTTCCGCCCGACAGCGAGAAGGGCACGCCCGACTTCCTTGCCTACTCCGCCTGCCTGCTGGCGGAAAAGACCCGTGCGGACGCCATTGTCTCGCACTCCATGTCCGGCTCTTCCGCACGGCTGCTCTCGGCCCGCCGCCCGCGGCAGATCATCTACGGCCTGACCCCGGACCCCGAGTCCCTGCGCGGGCTGAACTTCTCGTGGGGCGTCAAGCCGGAAACCGTGAACACCAAGCTTTCAGGCCATCTGGCACGAGCCGAAGACTTTATTGAAACCTGCCCCACCCTCCCGGACGGGGCCAATGTCGTCATCACTGCGGGCCAGCCCAAGCCGGGAGACAAGGCGCGCGGGACAAACCTGGTTAAAATTTATCACAAATAGCATGTGCGCAGCCAGCAGCTCCATTCCAGACGGCATCCAGGAAGAGTACTACCAGATAGCTCTTCCCATCCTGGAAAGTTTTCCGAAATACCGGCCGCCTGTTGACCTGTTCGAATTCAAGGATAGCGTTGGGCGCCTGCAACCTCTGTACAGGAAGGGAGCCCGCCTCTCCAACGAACAGGTCGAGGCGACCCACAAGCTTTGCGAACAGGGCAACCTCTTCGTCTCGCGCGAAGACCACCCCGTCTATTCCAAGCATATCGTCAAGCAGCTTGATCTGGTCCTCGTCGACCAGAACCTGAAGGAAGGCGAAATCGCGGACGTCATCACGCTGGCGCTCGGGATCCGGGTCTCCGACTTTGCGGAGCAGCCCGTCATGCCCGTCTTCCAGAAGCTGTACCAGGATGTGATGGTACTCACGGAATACCTCTTTCTGGACAGGCATCGCATAAAGCTCTTCATGCGCCGCCTCTCGCGTGAGCACACCCTTGCCGCCCACTCCATGAACACGCTGGCCGTGGGCCTGTGGCTCTTTTTTGCCGTCCGCAATGAATATCGCCGCCGTGATCTCGACCGGGCCGCCCTCAGCCTGCTCCTCCACGATATCGGCATGGCCAAGATCCCCCCCTTCATCCTCACCAAGCCCACCCCCCTGAAGCTCGACGAAAAGGACAAGATCACTCCGCACCCTCTTCTGGGTGCCAAGATCCTGCACAAGATAGGCATTGCGTTCGAGGAGATGCGTCAGGCCACCCTTGAGCACCACGAGCGCCTGGACGGCTCAGGCTACCCCCAGAAGCTCAAGGGCGAGGGCATCAGCAAATTCGGGAGACTGGTTGCCGTGGCCGACTCGTTTTCGGCCATGATCACCAAGCGGATACACGCTCCGGCCCTGGAATTTCTGGAAGCGGCCAAACGACTCGCCGAGGACAAGAAGCGCTATGACGAGCGGTATACGGGCATGCTGTACCACGCCTTCATGACGGACGCCTTCCGCACGGGCAGCGGACCGACCGCCAGGCCGCACACCCTGAGCGCCGAGGAAAAACCCGCCACCAATCAGGACGCATGAAAAAGGCCCCGGAGCAACAGCTCCGGGGCCTTTTTCATATTCCTGCACGCAGCGGATCAGCCGTGGCTGACGATCTGCCCGCCAATCTCCTTGAAAATGTCCGCGATCATGATCACGCCGAGCACCCGCGGGCCTTCCTTGACCACCGCATAGCTCCGGCCCTTCTTGACAAAGTCCTCCAGCACAATGAGCAACGGCTCGTCCGGGGCAACCACGGTCATGGCGGTATCCATGATGTCCTTCACGCACGTGGAGCCGGCCACCTTGCAGGCATTGGTGTACATCTGCTCGAAGCGGTTCTCGTCCAGCCCGCGCAGCGCATTGCCCCGCAGCAGGTTGTCCTCCATGAAGCGCACGGTGTCCCACATGGAAACGGCCCCTTTGAGCCTGCCGTTCTCGTCCATCACCAGTGCGCACAGGCAGCCGCTGTCGCTGACCCTGTTCAGTTCGCGCATGGCGTCAGCCAGCGAACTGGATTCCCTGAGTACCGGGTAGTCTTCGCGTACAATGTCCCAGGCTCGTGTACGTAAGAGCATGCAATTCTCCTCAATCCGCACAAGGCGGTCGTATTGTTGCCAAAATGGATTATGGAAACTGTACCCGCTTGCGTCGCTCAGGTAAAGCCCGGAGCGCATTCGGCATGATCAATCGAAATCGGCAAACAATGCGCCGATGTGGATATTGCCGATGACAAGCTTCTTGTGCTGCTGCCGCAGCCGCCACAGGGCCTGGTGCAGCTCGTCCACCGAGATGCCGTTGCGCACGGCCGTGTACGCCTCGATGAACGCGGCCATGGTATCACACGCCTTGAGCATAACCCCGTCCTTGGGGTCGAACTGGTCCTCGTTGTAGTGCGCCTGAAGCTGATCGAAATTCAGCTTCTTGATCACGCCGTCCACCACGATGCTCTCGTCGAACTCCGACCCTGTTTCCAGACCGAGGAAATAGCTGAGCCGCCAGGCAAGGCGCTCGTGCCCCTCGGCGCGCAGCGGCCCGAGCACGCGGCGCTCCAATTCCTGCTCCTCATATTCCTTGATGAAGGCGTCGAGCTGGTCAACGGACTTCTTGACCGGCGAGATGATATCACGGGTCAGCAGCTCGGGCAGGTCGTGGAACAGGCCGCAGAAGAAGTTGTTCTGGCGACGGGCTCCGCAGGCGTCCTGTGCGATGGAAAAGAAGTAGCTGTAGCAGGCCACAAGAAACATGTGCCCGATGACCGAGGTTTCGGGCACCCGCGGGGTCTGGGACCAGCGTTTCTGGAAACGCAACTGTCCGCACAGGTTGGCCAGCCTGCCCAGGGCATTATCGGAACCGGAGAGCAGCTCGGGCACGCCATTGAGATACGAATACCCCTCCAGACGCTGCACGAAGGAAGCGTCGATTTCGGGAATCTCGTCATCAAAGCCGTTCAGCCCCTTGAGCAGATCAAACTCCCACTTGCTGGCGTACAGGTGAGCCGCATCGAGAATCTCGTCCGCAAGGGTCTTCTTGCGGTCGCGGCCGATATACACGAGGAAGCGTTCCCAGAACCCGTTGCCCAAGGGAGCGAGCACCGGTTCCAGCTCGCCCTGCACCCACTTGGTGAGCTGGGCGTAGTGGCCGGGATTTTCACGAATCTTGTAGTAGATGGGCGGCTTGATGTCCGTGATGACAAGGCGGAAGAAGTAGTCGAAGATTCCCCCTTCCACGATGGCCTCGCCAAGCTTGATGCGTTCGCCCTGCAACCGGCCTTCGGTGTTGAGCTGAAAGAGCATCCAGGCCACGATCATCTTGTGAGCCTGCTTGTCCACCTCCAGAAGCTCCATGGGACGCAACTTGTCGTTCCAGCGCTTCATGTAGGCACCGGCAAAGGTGAACTGCAGCAGACTCTTTCGGATATAGGACATACGCCTCTCCTGCTGGAATTGAAAAAATCACTTGGCAAGGTAGGCGTTGGTGGTATAAAGAGCAACAGTTTCCACAAGGGACTGACGTTTTTTCCAGGGCCGCAAGGCCTTGCCCCCCCCGTTACCCGTCTTCCCTTGGCCATGCTCCCCTGCAGTGACGCGGAATCCAACTCTGCCGTCTCTCCGGGCAGCGGGCCTGCATGTCAGGCCGCGCACGCCGATTATGGTCGGCGCGCCATCGGATGCAATATTTCTTCGGAAATGTTGTCTCGGATGCTATCGACTATTGACAACGAACTTAAAACTCCCTATGAAGTTCGCCTTTCGAGCTTCGCACTCAGGAGTATATTATTATGAAGACGTTCAGCCCCAAGCCTGAAGATATCAACCGCGAATGGTTCGTGGTGGATGCCGACGACAAGATCCTCGGTCGCCTCGCTACTCAGATTGCTCACCGCCTGCGCGGCAAGCACAAGCCTGAATTCGCCCCCCACATGGACAACGGCGACTTCATCGTGGTTGTGAACTGCGAGAAGATCAAGGTTACCGGCAACAAGATGGCCGACAAGATGTACTACAAGTACACCGGCTACGTTGGTGGCCTGCGTGAGACCAGCCTGTCCGACATGCTGGCCCGGAAGCCCGAAGAAGTTATCCGCAAGGCTGTTCAGGGCATGCTGCCCAAGAACCGCCTCGGCGCTGCAATGCTGAAGAAGCTCAAGATCTACGCTGGTCCTGAGCATCCCCATGCTGCACAGAATCCCCAGACTCTGGAATTTTAAGAGTTAGAGGCAGGAGAACAACATGTCCAACGAATTTGATTACGGTACCGGCAGAAGAAAGAACGCCACCGCTCGGACCCGCCTCTACGCTGGCACGGGCCAGATTCTGGTGAACAATCTTCCCTACGAAGACTACTTCCCCCGCAAGACCCTGCAGATGGTCGTGCGTCAGCCCCTGGAGCTGACCAAGACCCTCGGCAAGTTCGACATCAAGGTCAACGTCGCTGGCGGCGGCATGTCCGGACAGGCTCAGGCCGTTCGTCATGGCATCTCCCGCGCCCTGCTCGAAGTTGACGCCGAACTGCGCGGCATGCTGAAGAAGGCTGGCTTCCTCACCCGTGACGCACGCAAGAAAGAACGTAAGAAGTACGGCCAGCGCGCAGCCCGCGCCCGGTTCCAGTACTCCAAGCGTTAATCGGTATCCGCTCCGCGGGTATATCGATCCAATGCCATGCAGACAGGCCCGCCCACGCGGGCCTGTCTTTTTTTCTGCGTCCGTCCCACGCCCGGGAACATTGACACAACGCCCCGGCAAAGGCACAACTACCGGTGCCCCTCATGTTACCCTCAACTGCCCAAGGACGACTCCGGATGTCTGAAACGCCCCCCCTTCGCCAGCCTGTAGCCACGGACGAGGAGTGCATTTCCATCATCGGCATGGCCGGTGCGGGAAAGACCACCGTGGGCAAGGCGCTCTCACAGCTTCTCAGCTGGGCCTTCCTCGACTCGGACCATATTATTGAAGCCCACTACGGCACCCGTCTGCAGGACGTTGCCGACAGCATGAGCAAGGACGAATTCCTGGATGTGGAAGGGGCCATCATCAGCCGCATCGGCGCCCGCCGCAGCGTCATATCCACGGGGGGAAGCGTCGTCTATCGGCAGTACGCCGTAGACCACCTAAAAACGCTCGGGCCTGTCGTCTACCTTGACGTAAGCCTGCCCATCATCCTCGAACGCATCAGCCGCAACCCGGAGCGTGGCCTCGCCATCGCTCCCGGCCAGACCGTGGAAGACCTCTACAACGAACGCAAGGCCCTCTACGAGGCTGCCGCCGACTTCACGGTGTCGTGCGATACCCTTGATCCGGAGACATGCGCCGCCCGCATCAGGGACTGGCTGACAAACAGGTAATCCCCATGAAAAAATCCGCTCGCCGAGGCAAGGGCGTGGGCATCTTCGCCCGCCTTGCCGACCTATACGAACGCATGGCCTCTGCCTATGCCCAGACCGCAGCCGAGGCCGGTCTGACCTGCCAGGGCTGCCAGCAGAACTGCTGCGTCAGCTTCTTTCAGCACCATACCTACGTGGAGTGGAGCTACCTGTGGCGAGGCATGAACGAGCTGCCCGAGGAGCGACGGGCCCTGTATCTTTCCCGTGCCCGGGACGTTGTGGAGCAATACCGGCAGGCGCTTGCGCTTGGCGTGCAGCCCAGCGCCATGTGCCCGGTGAATGACGACGGGCTGTGCGGCCTGTACCAGCACCGTCTCATGATCTGCCGCCTGCACGGCACCCGCAATACCATGCTGCTGCCCAACGGCGACCGGCGTGTCTTTACGGGTTGCTACCGTTTCGTGTCCAATGTTACGGACATGGCGGATGAGACGGTTCCCACGCTTGACCGGACTGAGTTGTACAAGGAGCTTGTGCAGCTTGAAATGGCATACGTGGGCAAACGACTCGCCGTGCTGCCCAAGGTGAACATGACCCTTGCGGAAATGCTGCTGCAAGGCCCTCCATCCATCAAATAGAGACACGGGAAGACTCGATGAAACGCACCGGAGTTGCGCTGTACCTCTCGCTCCTTGCAGCTGTGGCCATTCTGGCCGGCTGTACCCACCTGAGTGTGAACCATCTGGACCGCCGTCCATGGCTGACGGATACGCCGCAGACCATCGCCATGAAATTCTGGCGCTTCGAGTTCCGCAACATGCCCCTCAAGCAGGGCGTGGGGCTGCAGGGAACGGCCTACCCCAACACGGAACTCTTTCCCGACTGGGCGGCGTGGTACGACCAGCTGACCTTTACGGCCTACCTGAGCGACAGCTCCGGCACCGTGGTCGCCAGCGCCCATACGGACATCCTCCCCCGTGCTCTGGGCACCGAGCGGGCCATCCCCTTTGAATTCCGCATGCAGCCGGATACCGGCAACACTTCGCTCTATGTGTCGTTCGGCTACCGCATGATGCTTGCCGAACACCCGTGGCGCCCCGATGCCCCGCAACAGGGCCGCTTCCATCTCGCCCATGAGGGTGCTCTTACACACTAGTGAGACATCCCCGCGCACACGCCCGTCCCCAATCCGGACGGGCTTTTTTTTGCTTTTCAGTGAGACAAAAGATGCTATCCTCCCCTCAACACATCGTGCACTGAGGGGGCTGCCATGACTACCTACGCCGTCCGGACCTTTCTCCGATACTCCGTGATCTTTAACGAAAACACGCGCGGAGATTCTGCTTTCCTGCTGCAGGAAGGACGGGTGGAGCTTTCCAAGGAGGTGCATGGCAAGAAAAAGGTGCTCGCCATCCTCTCCCCCATCAACATGTTCGGCGAAATGTCGCTCATCCTGGATGACCAGCGTCGCACGGCGACCGCCATCGCGCTGGACGACGTCCGGGCCGTTGAGGTGAAGAAGGACGACTTCGACGACTTTGTCAGGGCCTCCCCCCAGATCATGCAGACCCTCATCGATGTCCTGGTGCACAGGCTGCGCTCCTGCACCAGCAAGAGCATGCAGGTGCCCAGCCTCTTTCAGGGCATCTGCCGCACCATCGAGATGCTCGCCCGCAACGGCGTCACCCATTTTGACTACATGCATGCCCTCATGTCGCTCAAGGACGCCTTTGTCAGCCCGGAAGACAGGGTGCTCGACATCCTCCACAAGCTGGAGGTGCTCAAACTCATCGAAATCGTCTCTACGGAGGACGGGGTGAAGGTCGTCAACATCCTGCATCCGCAACACTTCACCACGGAAGCCGCCAAGCGCCTGCAGGCCTGGGGACGCCATCAGGCATAAAAAAACGCGCCCTGAAGGCGCGTTTGGCGAATCTATTCCGCGGGCTTCCTGCGCTTTTCCCACAGGGCCATGGATTTCATCTTCTTGCGCCGCTCCCGCTGCAGCGCCTTGCATACCAACGGCGTATTCTTCTTCATCCCCCACTTTTCCCTGTACGCCGCAGCATCCAGGTCATGCAGTATCAGATGCTTCTTGGTCAGAATCTTGAAAGACTTCCCGCATTCCAGACACGTGATGGATTTTTCCTTGATGGATTTCTTCGGATCCATATCCGAAGCCGGTTCACAAGATTCTTCCTCGGTACTGGAGCCTATCCCCCGGATGCTTTCTGCAAGGGTCCGGACCATGGAAGTGATCTCATCTTCAGTCATGGTGCGCACACTTGCCTGTGCTTTTACGATTTCCAATGCCCCTTTCAAATAATCGTCCACGTCACACCCCAAGATACACAAAAGTACAATGTTAATGAGAGTAATTTACATGCAATATAACGTATACATCACCGCCTATACATCCCCGTATTGCTTCCGTCAACACAACGACCATGGCGTTTTGCTCCCTAAAACACCATGCATACTGCTGCACAAAGCCCGTTGAACTGCCACTGCCGGCCGGCAGAAAGCACAGCATGACGCGGACTCCCGGAAGCGGGTACAAGAAAAGGCGGCCCCGCACGGAGCCGCCCTTAATGGATGCTGCGAACGCGTGCCGACCGGCACGCCGCATTACAACTTGCTGGCCAGCAGTTCGTTGACCAGCGCGGGGTTTGCCTTGCCACGCGTCTTGCGCATGACCTGCCCCACAAAGAAGCTCTGCAACTTGGTCTTTCCCCCACGGTAGGCCTCGACCTCGGCAGGGTTCTCGGCAATGACCTCGTCCACGGCTGCTTCCAGCGCAGAGGTATCCGAAATCTGCACCATGCCCTTCTCCTTCACGTAGGCTTCCGGAGAAATGTCGGCCACAAAAAGGTCCGGCAGGATATCGGCACCAATCTTGTTGGAGATGAGTCCCTCTTCAATGATGCGCACCAGTTCCGCCAGCATGGCGGGACGCATGACGACATCCCGCACGGCCATGCCGCGTTCGTTCAGCTCGCGCTGGAACTGCCCCATGAGCATGTTGCTGAGCTTCTTGGGGTTGTCGTAGGCGGCAAGCGATGCTTCAAAATAGTCCGCCATGTCCTTGTCCTGCGTCAGCACCTCGGCGTCGTACTCCGGAAGTCCGAGGTCGGCCACAAACCGGGCCTTGCGCTGTTCCGGCAGCTCCGGAAGCTCGGCGCGCCATGCATCGATCTGCGTATCGGAAAGCATGATGGGGATGAGATCCGGATCGGGGAAGTAGCGGTAATCGTGCGCCTCTTCCTTGCCGCGCATCGCGGCCGTGATGTTCTTCTCGGCATTGTAGAGCCGGGTCTGCTGAATCACGTCCTCGCCATCCTCAATCATGTCCTGCTGGCGGGCGATTTCATATTCAATGCCCTTCTGCACGTGGCGGAAGGAGTTCATGTTCTTCAGTTCCACGCGCGTGCCAAAGGCTTCCTGCCCGACGGGACGCAGCGACACGTTGGCGTCACAGCGGAAGCTGCCTTCCTCCATGTTGCCGTCGCAGATATCCAGATACAGCAGGATGGCGCGCAGCGTCTTGAGATAGGCCACAGCCTCCTCGGCGCTGCGCATGTCCGGCTCGGAAACGATCTCGATGAGCGGCACCCCGGTGCGGTTCAGGTCCACGAAGGATGCGTTCTCCGTGGATGAATGGATGGACTTGCCCGCATCGTTCTCGAGCTGAATGCGGGTGATGCCCACGCGACGGGTGTATTCCCCCATATTCAGGTCGATATGGCCATCCGCGCAGATGGCGTCGCCCAGCTGCGAAATCTGATACCCGTTGGGGGAGTCCGGATAGAAGTAGTTCTTGCGCTCGAACACCGAGTGGTTGCGCACCGTGCAGTTCATGGCCAACCCCATCTTGGCGGCGAACTCGACGGCACGCCTGTTCAGCACGGGCAGCACGCCGGGCATGCCGGAGCAGACCTCGCAGACATTCTCGTTGGGGTCGTTGCCGAACCGGGTGGAACAGGCACAGAACAGCTTGGATTCCGTTTTCAGCTGGGCATGCACTTCCAACCCAATGACAACCTCATACTTCGCCATGACTCTCTCCTTGTGAACCATACCCTCGCGCGCCAGACAGACGCTAGCGGCTCTTCCCTGCCGAATACAGCTGGGGATTCAGCGCAGGGTCGTTATACATCTTGAACTGGAAATACACCTTCGGGCGCTTCTGCCCGGTGCGATAATCATCCAACAGCTCCAGCACGGCGCGGGCTAGGTCAGCGCGCTGTTCGCACAGCACGGCCAGCTTGTTCCGGCATGTCTCCCGGTGCGCCTCGTCGGCGTCGCTGCGGTCCGTCTGTTCACGCATGTGGAAGATCTTCAGGCTGAGGATGGACAATCTGTCCACGGCCATGCCCAGCGACTCGGTATTGTGGCGGGCCGGACCGTCGGTCTCGGGCAGCATGGGCGTAATGAGCCCCACCACGCAGGCGTCCACCTTTTCCATGAAGTCGTTGCGTCGCTGGTTGTACCCGTCGATGCGCTGCTTGCAGTCGGTGATGACCTCGGGCCCCACGTCCCTGCGCCGGGCGATATCTTCCACGTGCCAGAGCTTGAAATTCATGAGGTGCTGCGCGAGCACCAGTGTTTCCAGATTCGCCAGATCGGGGCCCTCTGCGGCGGACAGTTCCTGCGGTTCCGCACTGTGCCACGTGGCCGTGGCTGTTTCCTGCGCGGCAAAGCACCGCTCCAGTTCCGCCGAGATTTCTCCGAAGCCAGTCATATTCGACATGCCTGTTCCTGCATATGTTGCACGATGCCGCTTCCCGCGCCGCCTACGGCTGCGTTATGCCGGCATCATAATATTTGCCAACGCCATACTCCGCCCTGCGGAAGAACTTGTCCGCGTTGGGACCGATGATCTGCATCTCGGGGTGCGCCTTCTGCATGTCCAGCGCGATACGCATTTCCTTTGTGCATCCGGTGGAATAGGTCGAGTCCTTGCCCGCCCAGGCCGAAGGCACCTTGCGTCCCATGAGCGCAAAGCTCGTTTCTATATCCTCAACCGTCTGAAAACACCAGACGTCAAGCAGGCCACTTCTCTGCACGCGTTCCCACATGAACATCAGGTCATCCCCGTCCATGCCCTCCTCGAAATGCTCCGCAGGATTGACAATGAAGGTATTCTCCTGCCGTTCCCGCAGGTTGCGTACAAAGGTATCCACCACCTTGATGGCCGTCGCGGTCTGCCCCGGGATGGAGCCGATGATGGCGCTATAGAACATCACGCTGCGCCCCTGGGCCCGGGCCCCACGCATGGAATCGATAATCTCCTGGGCCTTGTCGTGCAGATCCGCCTCGGTGAACTTGCGCACCCACGCGGCCCGCGGCTTGGCGTGGAGATGAAACTCTCCGTCCTCCGAGCGGTGGAAGGAAACCACGTCCCGGGTAAATTCATGACTGCACCCGATGAGATTCATGTGGTTGCGTCCCCCCTTGGCCAGCACGATGTCGCATTCCTTCCAGGCGCGCGCAAAGGTCACGCTGGTCTTGTACAGATTCAACTGCTCGCGCATGCCGTCCGAGATGATCAGGAACCGGTGTTCGCGCAGCCTGCGCAGCAGCTCGTTCTTGGTCACCGCATCGTCGGTCAGGATATGGGCCCCCGCGGTTGCTTCCTTGAGCACGGGGTCACGGTCGATCTCCCACAGGGTGGGCGTGTTGAAATAAAAACCTTCCTTCAGGGCCAGGATGACCTTGTGCCCCATGCGGATGAGGGACTGGATGATCCGCAGGTCGAAAATGAGCCCGCCTGCCACATCCGGCAGATACAGGATCTTCTTGCGGGCCTCGCCTTCGGGCCCCAGCAGCAGACGCAGCTTGCCGCACTCACCGCATGACTTCTGCAGATCCGCCTCAACCTCCAGGGGCGAGGGGTCGCTGTCCTTCCACAGCTCGGGCATGGTGGAAAGATAGAGCAGCCGCCGCAGCTCGAGAAAATCAAGTTCCCAGCGCTGCTCCCGGATATCCGCAGCGCAGTCGCACTCTGCGGGATGCGCGAAGATGAGACGCTCCGTGGAACCGCGACGCAAAAAGTCCGCCGCCAGCTTGTTGGCCTTGAGCTTGCCCTCGCGGTACGGGTCCGGCGTGGCGCACTGGGTCAGCACAATGCTCACGAGGCGCTTGGCGAGACGTGAGGGAATCATGATATTGGAGGCCAGGTGCTGGCGAAACCGATGCTTGCAGAACTGAATGATGCGCCGCTCGTTGTACTTGTCCAGCCCGTGCTGTCGCACCAGATGCAGAATGAAGCGCCACAGCCGGTTATACTCATGCTGCAGCTCCTTCGGCCGGGTTCTGCCCAGGAGCATGGTGAAGATATCGTCCGAGCAGGGGATGTAGACCTGCTCCTCGTCCAGAGCCACCATGAACCGCAGCTGCTCATCCGTGGCAACCTTTTCCGGATTCATGAGATGCTCGATATTATTCTCGGTCTTGAAATGATGCAGCCATGCGTCCAGAAAGGGGTCCTTGCCCCAACGCACGTCGCGCACATACTTCAGATCCGGCAACATACTCATTCCCTGCCTCCGGGGATTCCCGATGTCTGATCGTTCCGGCCGTCCGGCCTACTGCTGGTCCTTGTAGAAGCCCCGTGTCCTCAGGCGTGTAAAATAGCTGGCGCATCCCAGTTCCGCATACAGCAGTCCCTGCTTGGCGCGGGTAATGGATATGCGGTCGCCGCTCTTGAGCACCACGCCGTCCTGCCCGTCCTGTGTCAGGAACAGATCGGTATCCGTATCCAGGATGGTGATGCCCAGCTCCATGTCGCCGCACAGCACAAACGGCTTGAGGGCGTTGAGGAAGGGGCAGATGGGGGTAACGGAATAGGCGTCGAGGTCGGGATGCACAAGCGGACCGTTGGCCGACACGGCATATCCCGTGGACCCCGTGGGCGAGGAGACGATGAGACCGTCCGCACGCAGAGCCCCGAGACGCTCTCCCTGCACGAACAAATCCAGCTTGATGACCCGGGCCAGCGCCCCCCTGTGCACGACAAGGTCGTTCACGGCCACACCGCTGTAGACCTGATGCCCGCCACGCTCGACCGTGCAGCGCAGGGCGATGCGGCGGGTAAGGGTGACATGGCCGTCCAGCATGCGGGCCAGCTGTTCCTGCCAGCTGTCCACGGTGACCTCCGTGAGGAACCCCACGCGCCCCATGTTCACGCCCAGAACGGGCACGTCGGTTCCCACCAGGCGCCGGGCAACGCTGAGCATTGTTCCGTCGCCGCCGAGCACCAGCACTAGGCCGCCCGGCCGGGAAAGGTCGGCTCGCTGCCAGGGGGCCTTGCCGTTTTCGAACACATCGGCAGCCACGCCCCGTGCGACCAGCCACTCCCGGATGGCAGCAGCCAGCTCAAGGGCGGCGGTATGTTCAGCCTTGGTAACGAGGTATACGTACTGAATGGTTGGGCTCATCGGATTTCCCTAGTAAAAAGCCGGCATTCCATCAAGGTTGAACCGCCATCCAGCCAAGATATTTTTCTCCACCGTAAAAAGCGCGGGACAGACCGTTGTCTCTTTCCGCCATTTAGTATACTGCCGGAGTGGTTTTGCGTATAGTGTTGCAAACGACGATTTCGTTTTCAAAGACAGTCAGGAGCGTTAATGTCCGATTCCGCCGTAGAGATGATTCTGGAGCATTCCCGCGAAGGCGCACGCCTCCGTGAGGCCTTCTTCGAGGCCAATGCCGACAAGGTCGTCAACCTTGCCAAGGTATTGGCCCTCTGCCTCGCACGAGGAGGCAAGATTCTCTTCTGCGGCAACGGCGGAAGCGCAGCGGACTGCCAGCACCTTGCAGCGGAATTCGTCAACCGCTTCCTCATGGAGCGCCCCCCCCTGCCCGCCATTGCCCTGACCACGGACACCTCCATCCTCACCGCCATCGGCAACGATTACGGCTACGATCTCGTGTTCAGCAAGCAGGTGCAGGCGCTGGCAACCGAGGGCGACGTCCTGGTGGCTCTTTCCACATCCGGCAACAGCCCCAACATCGTCGAGGCTCTGAAAGTGGCCCGGGAACGCTGCATCACCACCGTGGGCCTGACCGGCCTCGGCGGCGGGCAGATGGCCGCCCTGTGCGACCACCTGATGGACGTGCCGCACAGGCACACCCCCCTGGTGCAGGAGATACACATCACGCTGGGACACATGCTGTGCCAGCTGACGGACCACTACCTCTTTGAGAACGTGATGGAATTGCAGCCCTACCTGAACGAACCGGACGGAGCGTGTCAGGAGTAGCCCCTGCTGCTCATCACCGCCTCTTTTTTTTGACCAATACGATTTCGGCATTATCTCATGCCGTGAACCATACTCACGGAGGAATCGTCATGCCCATTTTCGAATACAAGTGCGAAGCCTGCGGCAAGGAATTTGAGGAGCTCGTCTTCGGAGACGACGTTCCCGCCTGCCCGGCCTGCGCATCCGGTGCCACGCACAAGCTGCTTTCGGCAGCCCAGTTCAAGATGCCCGGCGGCAGCGTATCCGCTCCCGCAGCCAGCTCCGGCAGTTCCGGCTGCGCCGGCTGCTCCGGCGGCAACTGTTCCACCTGCAAGTAGCCAACGACCACGGGCGATTCCCGCCCCCGGCGCACAACGGATTGTTCGGCACCACAGCGCGTGCCGCAGCCCCACCCTCATGCCACGGATACCGTGCATGACCCGGACGGACCCTCAAGCTCAAGCGGACGCGACATGAAAAATATCGTCATCGCCACGCGCGGCTCCAAGCTCGCACTCTGGCAGGCCAACCACATCAAGGATTGTATCGAACAGCAGCACGCCGGCGAGGTCGCCGTGGAATTGCTGGTACTGAAGACCAAGGGTGACATCATCCTGGATGTCCCGCTCGCCAAGGTGGGCGGCAAGGGCCTGTTCGTAAAGGAGATTGAGGAAGCACTGCTGGACGGTCGCGCCGATCTTGCCGTGCACTCCATGAAGGACGTGCCCATGGAACTGCCCGAAGGGCTGATCCTCGGCGCCATCCCCGCCCGCGAGGATGCCTCGGACACCTTCCTCTCCGTGCAGTACGATACGCTGGATTCCCTGCCCCAGGGCGCTACCGTGGGCACAAGCAGCCTGCGACGCCAGTCCCAGCTGCTGACGCTGCGCCCCGACCTGAAGGTCGTGTCCCTGCGCGGCAATGTGGATACCCGCCTGCGCAAGCTCACGGACGGCGAGTTCGACGCCATCATCATGGCCACCTCGGGCCTGAAGCGTCTGGGACTGACCGCTCCCAAACACGAAATTCTGGGGCCGCCCCGGTTCCTGCCCGCCGTGGGCCAGGGAGCACTGGGCATTGAATTCCATCAGGACCGTGCCGACATGCATGCGCTGCTGGCCTTTCTGGAGCACCGCCCCACGCGCATCTGCGTGGAAGCGGAACGCGGTTTCCTCTTCGGCCTGCAGGGCGGCTGCCAGGTCCCCATTGCGGGCCACGCCACCATGCTGGATGACAACACCTTTTCCATGGTAGGCTTTGTGGCAGATCTGACAGGAACGCGCATCATCCGCGAGCAGGTCAACGGAACGGCAGACGATGCCCGTACCGTGGGTCTTGCCCTTGCCGAAACGGTCAAGGGTCAGGGTGCCGGCGACATTCTGGAAGAGGTCTACGCAGCGGAGCACGCCAGCCGGTAGCCCGGCAACGGCCACCATGACGCCACAGAAACGGAGAGCAGCACGAGCAGCATGACCATAACAGCGTATTCCCCCCTCAACGATTTCGGCTGGGCCCCGTTCTTCGAGGCGCAACTGGGTGAGGAGCGACCACCGCTGGCAGCCCTCGTGCGCGTGTGCAGCGTACACAGCATGGTCATGAACGTCATCGGGACGGACGGAAAACGCCAGATTGCCATTCCGGGCAACTGGCTTTCCGGCACTCCCGAAGAACGCCCCACCGTGGGAGACTGGCTGGTGCTGGACGACTCCGGGGAATGGCCCGCACGCCTTCTCGCACGGCGCACCCTGGTTACCCGGCGTGCCCCGTCGGACATCACCAGCGTGCAGCTGGTGGCCGCCAACCTGGACACGCTGTTCATCGTCTCCTCCCTGAACGAGGACTTCAATCTCTCCCGGCTGGAACGCTATCTGGCCATTGCCTTCCAGTCCGACGTCACCCCCGTTGTGGTGCTCACCAAGTCCGATCTTGTCACGACCGAGCGGGCAGAGGAATGCGCCGCACAAGCCCGCGCCCTGACCCCCGGCATGAACGTGGTGGTGGTCAACTCGCTGACCATCGAGACCGTGAGCGCCCTGTTCCCATGGGTGGAACGGGGCCGGACGGCAACCCTTGTCGGCTCTTCCGGTGTCGGGAAATCCACCCTGGTCAATACGCTCAGCGGCGAGGAACGCACCCTCACCGGCGCCATCCGGGACAGTGACAGCAAGGGCCGCCATACCACCTCCAGCCGGACGCTCTACACGCTGCCCAACGGCGGCCTGATCATGGACGTGCCCGGCTTCCGCGAACTGCGACTGCCGCCGTGCGACAAGGGGCTGTCCGCCGCGTTTTCCGAAATCGTGGCTCTGGCCGAGCATTGCGGTTTCGCCGACTGTCAGCACGACGGCGAACCTGACTGCGCCGTTCTGGACGCCGTCGAGGAAGGAGCCATCACCCAGCGCAGAGTGGACAACTACCGCAAGTTGCGCCGGGAGCAGGCTGCCCAGGATGACGAACGACAGCAGGCCAAGATCTATGCCCGGCAACGACGTGCCGCCGACCGCATTAGCGGGCGCCCGGGCAGCAAGCGCCGCAGAAAGCGATAAAACCATCGCCCTCCCCTTTCTGACGAAAATCAGCAATTCCTCCATAAACAGTCGGGTTTGACCATTTTTAGTGAAATATTTCACAAAATAGCCCTGATAACCCCGCCTATATCTCCTTTATCCCCGCGTATACTGTTCCTGATTTCTCATAGGTACAAGATTGTTGCCGACTGTGTAATATCATCCTAGATACTTTAAACAGCAAATCCGCTGTTTGAGCGCTCGAACAATTTCTTCCCTCCTCTTCACATGCGCCTTGCCGCAACAGATTGACCCGACAGATACACAGAGTGCTGCAACCATTACCTTTCAGGGGCTCTGCATGAAACTTATCTGGAAGCTATCCATCCCTCAGGTCATCATCGTTCTCGCACTGGGCCTGACCAGCTATCTTGTCATCCATTCCTCCTTTTCCGACATGAAGCAGCGGTATGTTACGGACCTTGTGGACAACCGCTTCAAACGCATTTCCACGGACATCGACAAGACTGCCGAGGCCGCCACCAATCTTGCCGCCGTGTTTGCCCGCATTCCCGCGGTGCTCGACGCATTCGAACTGGCTCACTCCGGCAACATCGACAATGAGCATTCACCGGAATCGCAGGCCGCACGCGAAGAACTCCGCACCGCCCTCGCCCCCATGCTGTCCAGCTACAAGGGCATTGCCGGCGCGAGCATGAAGCTGCACTTCCACCTTCCCAACGGACGCAGCCTTGTCCGCCTGTGGCGCAAGCAGCAGGCCAAGCGCGACGGCAAGTGGGTGGATATTTCCGATGACCTGTCCTCCTTCCGCAAGACCGTGCTCGACGTGAATCGTACCGGCCAGCCCGTAAGCGGCATTGAGCTGGGACGCGGCGGTTTCGTCGTGCGCGGCCTCGTACCCGTCAAGACTCCGGACGGACGGCAGCTCGGGTCCGTTGAGATGCTCTTCGACTTCGACCCCATTCTCTCGGCCGCTACCGAGGAAGGGAAGAACGAGATGATCCTGTATATGAACGCGGACATGCTCACCATTACCACCGCTCTGCAGGACGACACGAAGTTCCCCCGCCTGGGCGAATTCGTACGCACCACCACGCCCAAGGACACGGGCGTCGAGCAGCTTGTAACCACCGACCTGCTCACGCAGGGACGTGCCGGCCAGGTCTTCGAGGACCACGGCTCCACGGTGCTGGCCACCTACCCCATCCCGGACTACCGGGGACACCAGATCGGGGTTCTGGTCTGTGCCGTCCGCACCGACTCCCTTGTCGCGCTCATGCAGCATGCCGACACCACGCTGGTGGCAATGCTGCTGGGCATGGCCCTTGCCCCCATCGTAATCCTGCTCATCTTCCTGAGCCGTCTGGTTACCCGTCCCCTGACGACCATCCAGGGCGTCATTCAGGACATTGCCGAAGACAAGGCCGACCTCTCGGACAGCATCAAGTGCGCACAGAAGGACGAAATCGGCGATCTGGCCCGCTCCTTCAACACCCTGACCACAAAACTCAGCGCCATGTTCGACGAGATGGAAGGCTACGTGAACGTGCTGAACACCGTTCCCGACCCCATCTTCGTTGTGGACGACAAGTTCAATGTGCTGATGGCCAACAAGGCTACCCTGGACTTCCTGGGCATGGATGAGAAGAGCATCAAGAAGTGCCGCTGCCATGACCAGTTCAGCACGGTCGCCTGCAGCACCCCGGACTGCCCCATCGACAAGGTGAAGAGACTGGGCGGCAGAGCCGAGGGTGTGACCATGGAGCTCAAGGGACGGGATGGCAAAAGCGTGTTCATCCGGCCTTCGGCCAACCTCCTCAAGGACTCCCGGGGACATGAGGTAGGATATGTCGAGGTGGCCCGCGTGGTGACCGACCTTGTGCACGCCGAGCGCGAAATGAACGAACGCCTCGAACGCATCCGCAAGGTGAACGAGGCCACACGCGAAGCCGCTACCCACCTCTCCGCCACCTCGGTCAGCCTGACCAGTGAATTTGAAGGGGTGCAGGACGCGCTGGACAAGCAGCAGAGCCGCCTGCATGAAACCGTCTCCGCCATGGAACAGATGAACGTCACCGTGCAGCAGGTAGCCCAAAGCGCCACCGAAGCCGCCGAACAGTCGCAGGCTGCGCGCGAACAGGCTCAGGAAGGTGCGGGCATTGTTGAACAGTCCGTGTCCGCCATTCTGCGTGTCAGCGAACAGGCGGAAACCATGAAGACCTCCATGCACCAGCTTGGCAAGCAGGCACAGGAAATCGGTGCGGTGCTCGGGGTTATCTCGGATATTGCCGACCAGACCAACCTGCTGGCGCTCAATGCCGCCATCGAGGCCGCCCGCGCCGGGGAAGCCGGCCGAGGCTTCGCCGTGGTGGCCGATGAAGTACGCAAGCTTGCGGAAAAGACCATGCAGGCCACCAGCGAAGTGGAACGGGCCATCGGCTCCATCCAGCGCGGAGCGCAGGATTCCATCCGCATGGTGAACGAGACCGGGGGACTGGTGGACAGCGCCAGCGAACTGGCCACCAACTCCGGCCGGGCCCTGCAGTCCATCGTGGAGCTGGTGACCGCCTCCTCCGATCAGGTACGCAACATTGCCACTGCCGCCGAGGAACAGTCCGCCACCAGCGACCACATCAACCAGGCCATTGACGAAGTGGCCGACATGGCCTCGGATGTGGCCCGCAGGATGGGTGGCTCCTCCGAATCCGTGCAGGAACTTGCCACGCTGGCCACGGAGCTGGACACCCTCTCCAAGGGCTAAGCACTCCGGCGATTGAAAAAGTAAGGGGCAGCCGCCATGCGGTTGCCCCTTTTGCGTGCGGAAAAGGGTGTTGCTCAGACAGCACTCTGCCGGTCCAGTGTCCGGCAGTTGATGGCCTCGGCAATGTGCGGCACGGCGATCGTCTGCTCACCGGCAAGGTCGGCAATGGTGCGGGCAATACGCAGAATGCGTGTATAGGCACGGGCGGAGAGGGCCAATGTATTTACGGCCTTGCCGAGAAAGGCATGCTCGGCCTGTCCGAGACGGCAAAAGTCCTCCAGCCAACGCCCCGTAAGATCCGCATTGGTAATGCAGGGGGAGCCGGCATAGCGGGCGGACTGCACGGAACGGGCCGCCTCGATGCGTTCCCGCATCTGGGCCGAGGTCACGCCCGGCGCCTCGCTGCGCAGGTCCTCATACGGAACGGCAGGCACCTCCACGTGCAGGTCAATGCGATCAAGCAACGGGCCCGAAAGACGTGAGCGGTACCGCTGTATCTGGAAGTCGCTGCACACGCAGACATGCCGCTCGTCCGTCTGGTAGCCGCAGGGGCAGGGATTCATGGCCGCCACAAGCATGAAATCCGCCGGATAGGTCAGGGCAATGGCGGCCCGCGATATGGTCACGCTGCCCGACTCCAGAGGCTGACGCATGACTTCCAGTGCAGGTTTCTTGAACTCCGGCAGCTCGTCGAGAAAAAGAACGCCGCGGTGCGCCAGCGAGACCTCCCCCGGACGCGGATAGGCTCCGCCTCCCACCAGCCCCACGTCGGAGATGGTATGATGCGGGGAGCGGAAGGGGCGTGTGCGCACCAGGGCCTGCTCCGGAGCAAGCAGATCCGCAACGGAGTATACCTTGGTCACTTCCAGCGCCTCTTCAAAGGTCAGGGCGGGCAGCACGGTGGGGATACGCTGCGCCAGCATGGTCTTGCCGCTTCCGGGCGGGCCGAGGAACAACAGATTGTGCCCGCCCGCCGCGGCAATCTCAATGGCCCGCTTGGCGTGCTCCTGCCCCTTCACCTCGGCAAAATCGCACATCCACTCGCTTGCGCTCCCCTCCCCCAGCGGGTCCGGGCTGACCGGAGAAAGTGCGCATTCGCCAGTCACAAAGCCCACAGCCTCCCCCAGCGACCGGACTGCATAGACAGCCAGCCCCTCGACAACAGCCGCCTCCGCAGCATTGGCAGCAGGCACGAGAAAACCCTTGGCACCTTCGTCCCGGGCACGGATGGCCATTGGCAGAATGCCGGGCACAGGCTTGAGCTCACCAGTCAGGGAAAGCTCTCCCACCATGTACCAGCCTTCGAGCCGTTCACAGGGCACCACCTCGGCCGCGCCGAGCAGGGCCAGCGCAAGGGGGAGATCATAACCGCTCCCTGCCTTGCGCCTGTCCGCAGGCGCAAGGTTGACGGTGATGCGCGAAGGGGGCAGTCGGTAGCCGCCATTCTTGAGTGCGGCAAAGACCCGTTCCTTCGCTTCCCGCACGGCCCCCTCTGCAAGGCCCACAAGGGTGAACGCCGGCATTCCCTGCCGTGCAAGGTCCACTTCCAAATCCACACGGAATGCATCAATGCCCAGCAGGGCGGCACAGGCGACTCTGGCTATCATGGCAGCTCCCGGAAACAGCTGGTGATTACAGCAACATATATTCACCCGTGTACCCTGATATCGACAGACCTGTAAACGTCTCCCTGCCTCCGGACGAACACGGCAGCTGAAGTACCATGCAAGACAATGGCTTCCCCGCTGTGTATCAGCGAGCCATCATAAAAAAGATGTGAGTGATCGCGTGCTCAACTTCACGCGATTAATTCTCTCAACCCTTCCGCAGGGCTATATGGTTATGGTGAATTATTAACCAAATTTGTATTGCTATTGAGATTCCTTCTCACTATATTTTTTGCCGAAGCACCCCGCATTATCAGGGTGTTCACTCAACCGGGGGTAACAATGACCATTCGCACTCGTATACTTGGCTCCCTTGCGAGCCTTTTTATCGTGTCAGCCATCATGCTGGCTGGCACATGGATTGTGACCAGTTCCCAGAAGGACGATGCACAGGTCATCAAGCTTTCGGAACGCCAGCGCATGCTGGCACAAAAAATCGCCCGCGACGCCCACGCCTTTGCGGCCACGCACGACAGCACATACAAGACAGAAGTGCAGAATGCCGTGCGCGTCTTTGATACAACGCTTACCGCCCTCTCCGTCGGCGGCAAGGCTCCGCTCTCCATGGAGCGCTCCTCGGAGATGGTTGAGATTCCTGCCCCTCCCGCCGAAGCCGTGGCGCATCTTTCCCGTATCGCCACAGCCTGGAAGGCGTACAAGGCCCTTGCAATCCAGGTGCTGGACGACGGTGCGGCCCCGACGGGTCTCTCTGACGCCTGCGACGCCCTTACCAATACCATGAGCAAGACAGGGGATCTGATGCAGCTGCTGACGGAATCCCGCGTTGCCTGGCTGCTCGCCATGCAGGGGGGCTGCGTGCTCTTCGGGCTTCTGGCTCTCGGGCTGGCCGTGTACGCCCTGCAGCGCAACCTGCTCCGCCCCATGGAGCAGTTGCGCACCTACGCCGACCGTGTGGCGGCAGGCGCTCTTGACGCCACGCCGCAGGGTGATTTTTCCGGAGAACTGCGCATCCTGCGTGACGATATCGGCAGTATGGTGGAGGCCATGCGCAAGCGCATGGCCGAAGCGGACGCCGCAACCAAGGACGCCGCGCGCCAGGCGGAAGAAACCCGCAAGGCTCTTGAAGAAGCCCAGGCCGAACGCACCAAGACGGAACGCCTTTTTGAAACCATGACCAGCGTTGCCGGTCGTGCACAGGGGGTTTCCCAGCAGGTCTTCGCTTCCGTGGAAGAACTGTCGCGCCAGATCGAGGTGGTCAACCACGGTGTTGATGTCCAACGAGACCGCATGACCGAAACCGCCACGGCCATGGAGCAGATGACCGGCACCGTGCACGAGGTTGCCCAGAACGCCTCCAGCGCCGCCCATTCCGCCGCCCATTCCAAGGAAAACGCGCAAACCGGTGCCGAGGGTGTCCACCGCGCCGTGACTTCCATCGAAAATATCCAGCACCGCATCATGTCCCTCAAGGAAACCATGGGACAGCTCGGCCAGCAGGCCGACTCCATCAGCCAGATCATGACCACCATCTCGGATATTGCGGACCAGACCAACCTGCTGGCCCTGAACGCGGCCATCGAGGCCGCCCGCGCCGGTGACGCCGGGCGCGGATTCGCCGTCGTGGCGGACGAGGTGCGCAAGCTGGCCGAGAAGACCATGCACGCCACACAGGAAGTGGGAGATGCCGTCAAGCTCATCCAGGCCCATGCCCGCGAAAACGTGCAGGCCGTGGAGCTGGCGGCCAAGGACATCGTGGTTTCCACGGAGGCTGCCAACGAGTCCGGGCGCTTCATGCAGGAGATCGTGCAGATCGTGGACGAGACGGCCATGCAGGTTTCGTCCATTGCCACGGCCTCGGAAGAGCAGTCAGCCGCCTCGGAGCAGATCAACCGTGCCGTTTCCGAAGTGACCCGCGTTGCGTCCGAAACGGCCCAGGGCATGGCTGTCTCCGCCCACGCACTGATGGAGATATCCAGCCTTGTCGAGGAACTCGACACCGTCATCCAGTCCCTTGCCAACGGCAAGGCCACCGGTGTGAACACCAACGGCAACGGCGACCTCTTCACCTGGACCGACGACCTCTCGCTGAACATCAAGTCCATCGACGATCAGCACAAGCGGCTCGTGCAGCTTATCAACGACCTGCACCGGGCCATGAAGGAACGCCGCAGCAAGAAGCACCTGGTCAGCATCGTGGACGAGCTGAAGAACTACACCGTGACCCACTTCAAGTTCGAGGAAAAGCTCTTCGCCAAGCACGGCTATCCGGAAACCAAGGAGCACATCGCCCAGCACGAGAAGTTCGTCGCCACGGTGCTCGACTTCGAAAACGGCCTCAAGGCCGACAAGGTTGCCGTGACCATGGATGTAATGCGCTTCCTCAAGGACTGGCTCATGAAGCACATCAATGGCACGGACCGCCGCTACTCCGGCTTCCTGCGCGAGCGCGGCGTGCGCTAGCCATCGAAGACTGCAGACATTCAGGCCCCGTCCGGCATTGCCGGACGGGGCCTTTTTTGTCGTCCTCTGCACCAGCCTGTTCCTGGGGGGGCCGGCAGCGCAACGAGTATTGAAGGCCCCCCCCACTCCCGTGGGTCACGCCCGTTGCGCCGTGCAAACAAAAAGCCCCCTGCCGCAACGCGGCAGGGGGCACGATAATCTTGGAGCACCGGCTACAGGCTATGCACAGCCTTGCCGATGCGGTTCCACCGGATGGAGCTGATACCGTCCATGGACCAGTAGAGGACAAAGGCCTTGCCCACGACAGCCGAGCGATCCACATACCCCCAGAACCGGGAGTCATACGATTCGTCGCGGTTGTCGCCCATGCAGAAGTACTTGCCATCAGGCACAGTCACAGGGCCGAAGTCGTCCCCCGGGCCCGGGAAGGAGCGCACGTGCTGCACGTACGGTTCCTCCTGCGCCACACCGTTCAGGTAGACCACCTTGTCGCGCACTTCAACAGTGTCGCCGGGCACGCCGATGACACGCTTTATGTAATGGATGGACGGGTCCTTGGGATACTCGAACACAATAATATCGCCGCGCTGCGGGTCATTCATGTGGATGAGCTCGGGCCCGAGCACCAGGGAATGACGGGACAGCCAAGAGTCGCCGTCCGGATTGACCTCCTTGATCCAGAGAGGCAGCCGGACGCCGTAGGTGAACTTGTTCACCAGAAGATAATCACCGATCTGCAGGGTCTGCAACATGGAACCTGAGGGAATGGTAAAGGCCTGCACAATGAAGGAACGGATGAAAAAAGCGAGGATGATAGCCACCAGCAGGGCTTCAAAGTACTCGGCAAAACCGCTCTTCTGGTTCAATTCGGACATGATGTTTCCTATGCTGGCCGCGTGTTGGGCGGGTAGTAGTCGATAACACAAAGGGCCCGGAGGCTGGCGCTAGTCGTCTCCGACCTTGAGGGCTGCAAGGAAGGCTTCCTGCGGCAATTCCACATTGCCCATGCGCTTCATGCGCTTCTTGCCTTCCTTCTGCTTCTCGAGCAGCTTGCGCTTACGGGTGATGTCCCCCCCGTAGCACTTTGCTGTCACGTTCTTGCGCAGCGGAGCGTTCCGCTCCCGCGCAATGACCTTGGTGCCGATGGCGGCCTGGATGACCACCTCGAACATCTGACGTGGAATGGTGTGCTTCAGTTTCAAGGCCACGGCCCGGCCGTGGTATTGCGCCTTGTCGCGATGCACGATGATGGAGAGTGCGTCCACCGGTTCCCCGTTGATGAGCATGTCAAGCTTCACCAGATTTGAGTCGCGGTAGTCTATGATCTCGTAATCCATGGAGGCATACCCGCGGGTGTAGGACTTCAGCTTGTCAAAGAAGTCATACACGATTTCCGCAAAGGGCAGCTCGTACGTGATGATCACGCGATTGGTGGTCAGGTACTTCAGGTCCTTCTGCAGGCCGCGCTTTTCCTCGCACAGCTTGAGCACGTTGCCCACGTATTCGTCGGGCACGTGTATCTCGCAACGCACGAAGGGTTCGTACAGGGTCTCGATCTTGGTCGGGTCCGGCAGTTTTGCAGGGCTGTCGATGTTCATCATCGTCCCGTCCACCGTCTTGATCCTGTAGATGACCGACGGAGCCGTGGCGATGAGGTCCACATCGAATTCCCGCTCCAGCCGCTCCTGGATGATCTCCATGTGCAGCAGGCCGAGGAACCCGCAACGGAAACCGAAGCCCAGCGCCTGCGACGTCTCCGCTTCGTAGGAGAAGGAGGCGTCGTTGAGCTGCAGCTTCTCCAGTGCATACTTGAGGGGCTCGTACTCGTTGGCATCGGAGGGATACAGCCCGCAGAAAACCATGGGTTTGACCACCTTGAACCCGGGAACCGGCTCTGCGGCGGGGTTGGACACCAGGGTTACGGTATCCCCCACCTTGGCATCACCCAGCTCCTTGATGGTGGCGCACAGGTAGCCGACCTCACCGGCGGACAGGCTCTTCATGTCCACCATTTCCGGGCTGAAGGCACCAAGCTTGGTCACTTCGTACTCCTTGCCCGTCGCCATGAGGCGAATGCGGTCACCCTTCTTCAGTACACCGTCCACGATGCGGAACATGATGATGACGCCCTGGTACGAATCATACCAGGAGTCGAAGATCAGAGCCTTGAGCGGGGCATCAGGGTCACCGTTGGGCGCGGGAAGGCGCTGCACGATGGCCTCAAGCACCTGCTCCACGTTCAGGCCTGTCTTGGCGGAAACGCCGAGGGCATCCGTCGTATCAAGACCGATGACCTCCTCGATTTCGCTCTTCACCCTGTCGGCATCAGCGCTGGCAAGGTCAATCTTGTTGAGCACCGGAATGACCTCAAGGTCGTGATCCAGCGCCAGATACACATTGGCGAGGGTCTGCGCCTCAACCCCCTGCGAGGCATCCACAACCAGCAGCGCTCCTTCGCATGCAGCGAGCGAACGCGACACCTCGTACCCGAAGTCCACGTGACCGGGGGTGTCGATGAGGTTGAGAATGTAGTCCTTGCCGTCCTGCGCCTTGTAGGGGATGCGCACGGCCTGGGCCTTGATGGTAATGCCTCGCTCGCGCTCGATGTCCATGCGGTCGAGATACTGCTCCTTCTTGTCACGCGCCTGCACAAGGCCCGTGATGTCGAGGATGCGGTCGGCCAGCGTGGACTTGCCGTGGTCGATGTGCGCGATGATGCTGAAATTTCTGATGTGTTCCTGTTTCGCCATATGTGTTCCGGATGGCGCCCCTGCGGGCGTCATGCCTCCTGTAAAATTCGTTTGGGGTGGATTCGCCGCAGCCCTCCCTTTCCCCGTCCCGGATGTCTGCCTGCGATATTCGGACAGCCGTCTCCACGCCAGAGCAAGGTGCATGCGATGAACAGTTCTGTGTAGACTATTTGGGCACGGAAGTCTAATCCCCCGTCCTTCTCCGGGCCGGGAACAACCGCCCTTTCATGCCCCGTGCCTCAGGCCCGGGAACGAACAGAAACACCGGCTCTCCACGCCGCTTGCTGCCGTTCGGGAGGCCGCACAGCATTGCGACACGGCTGCAACCCAATTGTTACCCGACAGAGACGCAGGGCCCCGAAAATTCGTGTTACCGTTAACGACATCTTGACTGAGCGGCAAAACCACGCAAGAGTGTTTTTCTGGAGCATGACATCCGCGGAACGCCGCCATGAGCACACGGCATTCCGTCTTCATAACCTTCAACAGGAACGGCACATGGACGCTGCATCGGACATACCCGGCAGTCCGGTGGCATGGAACGGATTACTCCTGACCGTGCCCAAGGACTGGATACCGGCTACCATAGATACACGATACCTCTTCTTCACCAAGAATGACCGCGCAATCCTGGAATGCAAGTGGACCCCGGAATCGGGTTCGGCATCCATCCCCAGAAAGCGCAAAGCCCTTGAAAAGCAGATGCAGCGGGCCGAGGGATTCACCTTCGCTCAAAGCGCCGTTCCGGAATTCTGGAAAGAGGCGCTGCATTCCCTTTCCGACACATTCGAGCTGCTGCCTTTCACGCACGCCCTTGGCAGCGGCGCCCTCTGCCTGCACAGGCCATCCAACACCACCCTGCTCCTGCACTGCTACGCCGCCAACGACGAAGACAGGCAGGCCCTGACGAGCGTTCTCGCCAGCATGGACATGGTTTCCTCCAAGGGGCCTACACCGTTCGCCATCGCCGACATCCGTTTCACCCTGCCCTTCGGCTATACCCTCCGGAAGGCCGAATTCAGACCCGGCCACACCGAACTGATCTTTGCCCACGGCCGCTCCGTGCTGACCATCGTGCGCGCGACTCCGGCCAACGTGGTGCTGAATGGCCAGCCCTTCCGGGCATGGATTCAGGACACCCTCGGCGTGCCACTGCCAAACATCCACAAGGACAAGGAAGCCCTGCCGGACGGAGCGTACAAGCGGTATCTCTGGCATAGCGAGCCCAAGCCATCCCTTCTGCAACGTCTTTCCCTCTTTCGCTCAGGCGGCAGACACACCGACATGCTCGGCACGGCATGGATAGTGGAAGACGAAAACAAACTGGTGGTGGTCACGCACGAATCTCCCTCCCTTGCGGCAAGCGACCGGGAGGCCTTTGACGCCGTATGGCGCAGCGTGGGCATCGTGTAACCCTTTCCATCCATTTTCCCCATTGGGGCATACGCCCGCAGCATTGTGCACCATGGCGCAACCGAATGGTACATCCCCATCACCGATGTCCAAGCACTCCTGTTGCGCCCAGCGGAAAGACAAACAAAAATCGACATAACCTGCTTAGGTGACTATTTTTTCTTGTTCATCGCGCAGAAAAGTGATTACAATAAGGCCATACCATTAAAACCAAAGGCCCACGCCTTTTCCTGCTTTTGCAGCCCCAAGGAGGACCATATGCTGATACGCGACTGGATGACCAAGACGGTCCATACCGTTACTCCCGACACCTCGATGATGAAGGCCTCCAAGATGCTCAAGGAGCACGATATCAGCAGGCTGCCCGTTGTGGATGAGAAGAACCGCGTTGTCGGCATCATCTCCGACCGCGACATCAAGGAGGCATCCCCCTCCAAGGCGACCACCCTTGACGTGCATGAGCTCTACTACCTGCTCTCCGAGATCAAGGTGAAGGACATCATGACCGTGGACCCCTTCTGCGCCAAACCGCTCGATACGGTGGAAGACGCAGCCGTCACCATGATCGGCAAGAAGATCGGCGGCATGCCCGTCGTGGATGACCAGGGCATTCTGCAGGGCATCATCACCGACAGTGACATTTTCGAGGTGCTCATCACCATTACCGGCGTCCGGTTCGGCGGCGTGCAGTTTGCCTTTGAACTGCCCAACACACCCGGTACACTCAAGCCCATCGTGGACATCCTGCGCGACTACGATGCACGGATCATCTCCATCCTGACCTCCATGGAAGGCCCGGAGAACCTTAACAAGAGCCGAGTGGTGAACATCCGCATCATGCCCATGGATCGAGCCGTCGAAAACAAGATCATTGACGACCTGAAATCCAAGTTCAAGATGCTCTTCTGGGCCCGCGACAACGTCCACCCGCTCAGCTAGCCCGTTCAGGGCCGCCACGGCCTGTACACAATATTGGGGAGCCTCGGCTCCCCTCTCTTTTTTACCCCGCCCTTTCCAAGCGCACCCGGCCCGACTGATTGCCCGAACACCCGTAACAATCTGGAATACAATAACAAACAATAGTTTTTGAGTGCTTGAATTTTTGTAACCGTTGTGGCATGTTAGCCTACACTTACAAGGTGATGTTGGCGATGGAAGCGGCGCAGGCCCCGGATTCATGCGGGGCATTTTATTGGCGCTACCCATTGACAAAAACCTTTTTCCAGCCTTAATCAATGCGTGATAATTGCTGGAGATTGACCGCTCTATGCTTGATCGGCCAATTCTAACTGTGTGGAAACAAGCAGCGGACAGCTGCTTACTTTGGTTGCCGGGGCCTTCCCGGTTTCCTGGCATAGTCTAAGCTCGATACACCGCTGAAGAGCATGTCCAAGGAGGACAAAAATGGCTGAAGTTTCTTTCAAGGGTAAGACTTTTGAGGTTGATGAAGACGGCTTCCTGCTTCGCTTTGAAGAATGGTCCCCCGAATGGGTGGATTTCGTGAAGGAATCCGAAGGTATCGCCGACATCACCGAAGACCACCAGAAGATTCTGGACTTCCTGCAGGACTACTACAAGAAGAACGGCATCGCTCCCATGGTTCGTATTCTTTCCAAGAACACCGGCTTCAAGCTGAAGCAGGTCTACGAACTGTTCCCCTCCGGCCCCGGCAAGGGTGCTTGTAAGATGGCTGGTCTGCCCAAGCCCACCGGCTGCGTTTAGTTCGCACCGGCACGCATGTGCATTCCAAGGCGGAAACTTCGGTTTCCGCCTTTTTTTTGGGCCTCCGTTTTCCTGTCGGAAACGCCAAACGCCCCC
>QKEJ01000200.1 GCA_003252375.1 Halodesulfovibrio sp. | reverse complement strand
CGGCAGGGAAACAAGATACGGGCCGGTTCTTCGGAACCGGCCCGTATCTTTGCGTGCAGGGCGTTCATGGTGCATTCGGCCCTGCCTTCCCCCCCCTTTCGGGATCATGAGATCATATTGGCATGAATGTTCGGGTGCCTGGCAGCTTATGCGCGCGCGGAGTGCCTTGTCTGCCGGGCTTTGACCAGCTCCAGCCACTGTTGGGCAACGCTGCGGCAGAACCGTTCCGACTGCTCCACCAGCATGGGGAGCGAGGCAAACAGGGTGCGGAAGTAGGCGTTGCCGTAGGTGGTGTTGTAGGCGGCATAGGCCGCGATCTCGCCCTTGCGGAACAGGTCTATCCAGGTGTTGACGATGGCTGAATCCGCTTCCAGATGAAACTGGAACCCGTAGGAGTGGGCCCCCACCCGGAAGCACTGGTTGGCGCACTGGTCGCCCTTGATGAGCAAACGGGCGGATGGCGGCAGATCAAAGGTATCCTCGTGGAAGCACATGAGCCGGGGCAGGGAATCCACGCCAGCGAAGAGCGGATCCTGCGCGCTTTCGGGCGTCAGGGCGTGCTGCACGTAGCCGAACTCGAGCGACTTCATGGTCCACGGGTCGCCGCCCCATGCACGGGCCAGCAGCTGGCAGCCGAGGCAGATGCCCGCCACGGGCTTTCCTGCGGCATCGAATGCCTGCATCAGGCGCATCAGCTGCGGGAAATGGGGAGAGTGGGCATCGTCGTAGGCGTGCTGGGGGCCGCCCAGCACCACAAGGCCGTCCCAGCCATGCGGGCTGTCCGGGAGGGGAGCGTTTTCCTTGTCCGGCCACACGGTGGTCAGTTCGGCGCCAGCCCGTTGCAGGGTTTT
Organism: Halodesulfovibrio sp.; assembly: GCA_003252375.1. Lineage (GTDB taxonomy): Bacteria > Desulfobacterota > Desulfovibrionia > Desulfovibrionales > Desulfovibrionaceae > Halodesulfovibrio. Next base: position 20,932 of record QKEJ01000200.1, on the reverse strand, counting down.
GCAGAAGTTGCCGCCCGGTGCCCGGTCATGATGCTGGACAACAAGAATGCGCGGGATTTTCTCCGTCCCCGCCGGCTCTATGGCCACGGAGGTTTCGTAATAGGGGGTGCCCATGCCCACGGTGCTGGAAAGGTCGCGCGTCAGCCGGTTCAGGCCGTGTCCGGCCTTGAGCCACCCGCCGCGTTCGGCCACCAGCACGTCGGGCCGTTGCCCGTCCAGCGTGCGCAGGGTGGCCGTGATGCTGCCCACGGCACTGCGCACGGTGACCGTATCTCCGCTGTGCAGGCCCAGCCGTGCGGCCTCGCCGGTGGCGAGAATCACCTCGGGCAGCGGGGCGTGCTCGGCCATGGTCCGCTCGGAACAGATATAGCCGTGCGGCGCGATGGTCAGCAGGCGGTAGGGGTATGCCGGGTCGGTCTGCTCCAGCGCGGAGGGAACGAATTCCGTCATGAACTGGAACTTGCCCGACGGGGTTTCAAAGGTCTTGTCGGCGTAGGGGACTGCAGGAGCAGGATAGCGGAACGGGGTGGTTGCCAGCGTGGCAAGGTCGCAGCCCTGCGCGCGCGCCGGTGCGCACAGGTCGTGGAGCCAGTCCGCAATCGGGCGGCGGAAGCGGTCCGCAAAGGGGAACCGGGCCGCAAGCTCGTAAAACATGTGGAATTCCGAGCGGCACTCACCCACCGGCTCGATGGCCATGTTCACGGCGCCCATGTAGTTGTGGCCGTAACTGGCCATGACATCCTGCTCTTCCAGAAAGGTCGTGGCCGGGAGAAATACGTTGGCATGGTCGGCGGTGTCGTCCATGAAATGGCCGGAATAGACCACGAATTCCGCTGAGTCGAAGGCCTCGGCAACCTTGCCGGTATTGGCGGCCATGCAGACCGGGTTGGACGCCGTGGTGTAGATCATGCGGATGGGCGGCTCAGCGGCGTTCAGGATGTCCTCACCTATGGTGGGCATGCGCAGGGCCCGCCGGGGCGGGTTGAGCTGGTCGCCCCAGTACTGCTGGTCGTAGGGGCCGTATTCCTCGAAGCCCTGGCTGACGCCCCCGCCGGGCACGCCGATGTTCCCGGCAATGGCTCCCAGCGCGTCGATGGCCCGCAGGGAGTAGTGGGCGTGTTCGTAGCGGTGCAGCCCCCAGCCCATGAGGATGGAGGTGGGCTTTTCGCGCATCAGGGTCTCGGCGATGAGCCGGGCGTCCGAGACCGGAACGCCGCAGCGCATGCACAGTTCGTCAAGACTGAAGCGGTTGAGGATGCGCAGGTACTCCGCCGCCCCCACGCTGTGCTGCTCCATGAACGCCCGGTCCTCGGCTCCGGCGGCAAGGATGATCTTGGCTGCCGCCATGGCCAGGAAGCCGTCGGTACCCGCCCGTGGCGCGATATGGTGGGTACCGAGCGGCACCGTCTTGCTGTGCGCGGGGTCGATGACGATGACCGTGCCGCCGCGCTTGCGGATGTCCCGGATGATGGGCACAAGGCTGATGTTCGTGGAGACGGGGTTTCTGGCCCACAGAATCATGGAACCGCTGTTGTAGTGGTCGAGCGGGTCGTGCGAGATGCGGTTGCCGAAATCGAGATTCTGCGCCCCCTGCCCCGCGCCCCCGCACAGGGAGCCTCGTGTGGTGGTTACCCCGCCGAAGAGATTGAAAAAATACTTGTTCAGCAGCTTGAGCGCCGTGCGCTCGCCGTAGCCCTGATAGTAGAGGATGGCCTCGGGCCCCGATTCGTCCCGGATGGTGGTCATGCGTTCGGCGATCAGGTCCAGCGCCTCGTCCCACGTGACCTGCTCCCATGGGCCATTCCGGTCCTTGCGGATCATGGGGCGGGTGATGCGTTCCGGGCTGTAGACGCGCTTGATGTATCGGGTGCATTTGACGCAGGCGACACCACGGGTGAGCGGGTGGTCCGGGTCGCCGGTCAGCTTGACGAGCCGTCCGTCCTCCACCGTGGCCACAAGGCCGCAGGAGTTGGGACAGTCCCGTGTGCAGGTGGTGATGATCGTCTTGCGGTTACTCATTGCGGAAATCCTTCTGCCTCTCCGGTTCCGGCGTTGTCTGCCCCTGTGCCTGCTGCAGGGCAAGGCAGCCGCCCTGACAGCGCCGCATGAAGTCCTTGCAGTCCAGGCAGGAGGCGGAAACGTTCTCCAGTCGCAGAGGGCGTACCTCCTGCGCGAAATACCAGCGCAGCGCGGCCTCGTCGTTGAACAGGGTGACGTCCGGCACCCGTATGCCGTTGAGCGGCAGGCAATACGATGCGGACAAGTCGGGATGGATGTCAATGGAGGGGTGGCATACGCCGGTGAACTTGGCGGAAACCCGTTCCAGATACAGCCTGTCCTCGTCCTTCATGTCGCAGAATCGTACGCTGCAGTCCAGCCCTGTACCCACCCCCATGCGCTCGCATGCCTTCACGAAGCCCACGATGCGGGACATGACCTCGCGGGTGTCGGAAAGGGTGAAGTGGTCGTTCTTCCCCTCCGCGCCGGGGCGCGAGATGTCGTAGCGTACGGAGCGTATTTTGTACCGTTCCAGCGCTTCCAGAAGGTAGTCGTACCGGGAATGCGCCCGCGAGAAGTTCTTGGAAAAGGTGATGCGCGCTCCGAGTTCCGTGAGAGTGTCGAGGTTGCGGTGCAGCAGCTCCCATTGCCCCTGGGTGTAGGTTTCCGGTTCGTTGTAGTTGATGACGAAGTTGGAGACGGACGGGGCGAGCCTGTGGGCAAGCTCTGTGGGAAAGAGGCCATTGGTGAACAGCACCACGGCGACGCCGGTTTCTGCTGTCTGCTCGACCATGTCGGGAAGATGAGGGTGCAGCGTGGGTTCCCCGCCGATGAAGGCGGCAGCAAGCATGCCTGCACGGGTAATCCAGTCCAGAAGGCGCTGGAAGCGTTCCTGCGAGAGGTCCTCGCGGAATTCCTTTTGCAGTTCGCAGGCGAAACAGTAGGAGCAGGCGAGGTTGCACCTGTAGGTGACGAAGATGTTGATCATGTGGTTCTCGTCGCGTCTCGGCGGGTATGGTTGGATCAGAGGGCCATGTTTCTGCCGGAGTGCGGATCAAAGGCCAGCATCTTTCCGGTGTGCAGCAGGTTCAGCCCCACTTCCTGTCCGTTGTGCAGGCCGCCCGCCACCACGCTGTCCACAAAGAGGCGCAGCTGGCCGTGGTCGTTGTGCACGGTCAGCACGGACTTCAGGCCCAGCGGCTCCACGTCCAGCAGGCGGCAGCGGATGTCGGCGCTGTCCGGCGGAGCCAGCGCCAGATTTTCCGGCCGGATGCCCAGTTCGAACTCGCCGGGCATGCCGTTCAGCACGCGGACAAGGTGGTCGGGCACAACAAGACGGGCTCCCATGGCCTGCATGCAGCCGGTGTCCGGCTGGTACTGTGCCGTGACCAGGTTGACCTGCGGCGCACCGACGAACAGGGCGACATCCCTGTCCGCAGGGGCGTCATAGAGCTGCTGCGGGGTGGCCTTCTGCACGACCCTGCCCTCGCGCAGCATGATGACGGTGTCGGCAATGGCCATGGCCTCATGAAAGTCCGGCGTGGCCAGCACGAAGGTGTGTCCGTGTTCCCGTTGCAGCCGCTTGAGCTCGGCGCGCAGCTCGATGCGCAGCTTGGCGTCCAGGCTGGAGAGCGGCTCGTCCAGCAGGAACAGGCGCGGGGTGCGTATGAGGGCGCGGCCAAGGGCCACGCGCTGCCGTTCGCCTCCGCTCATGGTCTTGGGCAGCCGTTTGAGCACGTGCGAGATGCGCAGGGTGGCGGCAAGGGCAAATACCCGGGTCTGCACCTCCTGCCAGGGGATGTTGCGGATAAGCAGCGGGCTTGCGATGTTCTCGTACCCCGTCTTGTTGGGGTAGAGCGCAAGGTTGTCGAAGATCATGGCGATGTCGCGGTCCTTGGGCTCCACGCCCTGCATGTCCACGCCCTGCAGGGCGATGGTTCCGGCATCCGGCGTATCCAGCCCGGCGATCATGCGCAGGGTGGTGGTCTTGCCTGCGCCCGCAGGGCCGAGGATGACCGTCAGGGTGCCCGGTTCCGCGGCAAGGCTCACGTCGTGCAGCGCCGTCTTGGAGCCGAAGCGCTTGCAGAGCCCGCCGATATCGAGCGTAGGTCTGTCCGGCTGAATGATGGTGTGTGGGGTGCTGGTCATGCTGGTCATGGGTCCTATCTTCCTTCGGGCAGAATGTCCGTACGCTTGTTGGTTTCACCGTCGAAAAAGGCCAGGGCGTCGGGCGGCAGGATAAGGTCCACCGCCGTGCCCTCGGCGGGCTGGCTTTCGACGGGCACCACAACCTTGAGTTCCTCGCCGCGCACGGTCACGGAAAGCACGGATTCATGCCCGCGCGGCTCCGCAAGGGTCACCGTGCCGGAGATCATGCCCTTTCCCGGATTGGTCAGGGCGATCCGCTCCGGCTTGATGCCTAGGCTGAACGTCTGTTCGCCCGGATACGCCTGCAGATCGGCAAGGGCGCACAGGGGCAGGTCGAAGGCGGTGGAACGGAACACCAGCGCGTCCTTTCGGGCGGCAAGCTTTCCGGAAACGAGGTTCATGGGCGGCGAGCCGAGAAAGCCTGCCACGTACACGTGCTCCGGCCGTTCACAGATCCGGGATGTCTGCTCCACCTGCAGGATGTGCCCCGCGTTCATGACGGCGATGCGGTCCGCAAGGGAGAGCGCTTCCACCTGATCATGGGTCACGTAGATGATGGTCAGGCCGATTTCCCGCTGCAGGCGTCGCAGTTCCTGGCGCATGGCGTGGCGTGCGGCGGTCTCCAGATTGGAGAGCGGTTCGTCCAGCAGCAGGATGGAGGGTCGGGTGACCAGTGTGCGGCCGATGGCCACGCGTTGCAGTTCGGACCCGCCCAGTTCCCGGGCGGAGGCGTCCAGCTTGTCCTGCATGCCCAGCAGTTCGGCCACCTCGTCCACGGCGCGGGCGATCTCGGCCTTGGGCGTCTTGCGTACCTCCAGCCCGAAGGCGAGGTTGCGGCGCACGGACATGGAGGTGAACACCGCGTAGTCCTGAAAGACCAGCCCCACGTTGCGCTTGCCTGCGGGCACGCCGACCACGGAGCGGCCGTCGATGCGGATGTCGCCCGTGGTGGGCTGCTCCAGCCCCACGACCATGTTCAGGGTGGTGGACTTGCCGCACCCGGACGAGCCGAGCAGGGCTATGGTCTCACCGGCTTCCACGGCAAGGTTGATGCCGTCCACGGCAACCACGTCGCCGTTTTCATATTCCTTGACCAGATTGACGAGTTCCAGTTTGGGCTGTGTCATTGCTTGATCGCTCCGAAGGTCATGCCGCGGGCAAGGTGCGACTGGATGAGGTAGCCGACGATCACGAGGGGCACCATGGCCAGAACGGCCAGCGCCGCCTGCACGCCGTACAGGGTGCCTGCCGTGGCGGTGACGTATTTGGCGAGCTGCACGGGAATGGTGCTGACGTTGGTGTAGGAAAGCACCAGAGCGAACATGAACTCGGACCAGTTGAGGATGAACACGAACATGGTGGTGGCGAAGAGACCGCCCTTGATGAGGGGGATGGTCACTGTCAGGTGCGCGCCGATGCGGGAACGTCCGTCCATCATGGCGGCCTCCTCTATCTCGCGCGGCAGATCGTCCACGAAGCTTTTGATCATCCAGGTGGAGAAGGGCAGGGTGACGGCCACGTAGATGGCGATAAGGCCGGTAAAGCTGTCGATGAGCCCGATGGTGGAGAACATGATCACGAAGGGCACCGCAATGGCGGCAGGCGGGAACATGCGGCCGGACAGGATGACCAGCGGCGTGGATTTGCTGCCGTTGCCGTAGCGGGAGATGCCGATGGCCGAGAAGAGCCCGATGGCCACGGAGATGGCCGTGGCGGTCACGGAGGCCAGAATGGACCCGAACACCGCATCGGTGGCGGCCTGGCTCACCCCGCCCACGCCGTATTCACGGATGGCGGCGGGGTCGAAGAGGGTCTTGAAGTTGATGAGCGTGGGCTGGGACGGGAACCAGATGGCGGGCGAGGCGTTCCAGTCCGTGGGCGGCTTGATGGCCGTCATCAGGATCCAGAAGACCGGAAACAGCACCACCACGAGGGCCATGGCCATGAGCACGGCCTGTACCAGGGAAAGACGTTTGGTCAGCATCAGCGGCCTCCGTCCAGAAGTTGGTCGCGTACGGGGGCGAGCAGCATGTGCACCAGCACCAGCGAGCCGATGAGCACGATGAATGCGGCAGCCGCGCCGTAGGCGAGCTGAAAGTCATTGAACGCGAGCTTGTAGATGTAGAGGCTGATGGTCTCCGTGGAGGAGCCCGGACCGCCGCGCGTGAGCATGAAGACCTCGTCAAAGAGCTTGATGATCTCCATGGAGCGGATGACAAAGGCCACGATGATCACCGGCTTGAGCATGGGCAGCACCACCCGCCAGAACACCTGCCGGGGGCTGGCCCCCAGAATGACGGCGGCGCGCACCGGGTTTTCCGGCACCGAGTTCAGGCCGGAAAGCAGGATCAGGAAGAAGAGCGGGGTCCAGTGCCACACCTCGGTGATGATCACGGCGGTGACCGCAAAGGGCGCGCTGCGGAACCATTCCACGCAGGCCTGCGCCCCGAAGAGGAATTCGAGGATCTGGTTGATGGGCCCGTTGGACTGGAAGAGCATCCAGAAGATGTAGCCCACCACCACGGGCAGGATCATCATGGGTGTGAGAAACGCCGAGAAGAGCAGCGACTTGCCGCGGAATTCACGCATGAAGAGCACGGCAAGCCCGAGTCCGAAGGCGAATTCCAGGGACAGGCAGATGATCGATATGAGGGCCGTGCGCAGGACGGCGTACAGGAACCGGGTGTCGTAGACCAGAAGTTCGCTGTAGTTCTCGAAGCCCACGAAGGAGGCGTCGAAGAGCGAACCGCGCGTGGGCGACCAGTCGGTAAAGCTCATGTACAGGGCCACCAGCAGCGGCAGCACCAGCACCAGCACGGAAACGACCTGCCCCGGAATGGTCATTGCCTTGCCGATGCCTGTGCCGGGGCGGCGGCCTGTTGCGGCCTGCGCCTGTGGCGATGTGGCCGCGGAAATGTCGGAAGAAGGGGAATGGTTCACAATCATACCTCACCGGCACCCCGCCCATGACGGGGCGCCGGTTCTCTTACGCAGTTTCGGTTACCAGGTGTCCACGCCGGCGGCCTTCTTGATGGGCTCGGCGAGGTTCTTGGCGAGGGCCAGCCACGACTTCTTGACCTTGTCCTTGCCGATGCGGCGGGTGATGCGGTCGAAGACGCGGGCGGCGTCGTCCAGGGCTTCCTTGGGCTTCTTTGCGCCGGTCATGCAGGCATGCACCTGCTTGTCCAGGGCGTCCTGATACTCGAAGCCGCCGGGCAGGCAGAAGTCCGGTACGGTGTTGACCATGTTGTCGTACAGGGTCTGCAGGTACTCGGGAGAGTAGGTGTCCTTCAGGCGCTGGGTGGGCTTGAGCATGTGGTTCACGCGGTACGGGTCGGAGTAGCCGCCGAGGTAGGGGATGGCGTCCGACGAGATGGTCGGGGAGGTCATCCACTGAGCATAGGCGTATGCCAGCTCGGGATTGGCCGAGTACTTGGAGACGGCGTAGCCGTAGCCCCAGCAGAACAGGCCGGCGTGGAGCAGGGAGCCGTCCTTGAGCGTGTCCGCGGGCATGACGGTGGCCGCGATGTTGCCCGTGGTGGCAGGGCCGGTGGAGGGCGCCTTGGAGTACTTGAAGCCGGAGGGCCATACGATGTTCATGAACCCTTCGCCGCGGCCGAAGGCGTTGTAGTTGGAGGACCAGGTGAAGCTGAAGGCGTCCGGGTGCAGGAACTCGTTCATGGCCAGCATGTCTTCCAGCGCGGCCACGCCTTCCTCGGAGTTGAAGGTGGGGTTCATTTCGCCGTCAAAGTACAGGCGGCCCTTGGAGACAAGGCGCTGCATGAACATCCACTTCACGTAGTAGGGGGAGCGGTATTCAAGGCTGCCGTAGAAACCGGCGGCCGGGTCGTGCATGAACTTGGCAAGGGTGTAGTACTCGCTCCAGGTCTTGGGCACGTCGAGCTTGTAGCCGAAGGTGTCTTCGAACTTCTTGGCCTTGTCGGCATTCTTCAGATGGTCGGCGCGGCAGAGCAGGGTGATCTGGTCGCCGTCGTTCAGCAGGCCGGCCACGCGGCCGTTGTACAGCTGCGCGTGGTGGCTGGCGGGGAAGACCACGCCGTAGTCGGGGTTGAAGAGTTCGGGGTCGTACTTTTCCGTCCAGTCGGTCAGGTCGTAGATGACGCCGGAATCGATCCAGTCCGGGTAGGACATGGCGGTGGGCATCATTACGTCGTAGCGGCCGGTCTTGGCCACGGCTTCCTGCATGCCCTTGGTGTGCACGACTTCATCGGGTTCCTCGATGAATTCGAGGGTGATGCCGAGCTCCTTCTTCCACTTGTCCACATAGGGGGTCATGTTGCCGATGGAGCCGGTGGGGATGAGCAGGGTCAGGGTCTTCTTGGTTGCCTTGGCGGCGGCCACCTTGGCCAGTTCCCAGGCGCGCTCCTCGGGGCCGGAGATGGCGGCAAAGGCCTTCACGGCGCCCAGGGGGGACATGCTCACCGCGTTGGCGACCATGGCGCCCACGCCCAGTGCGGCCATCTTGCCGAGGAAGCCACGGCGGGACATGCGCCCCGCGTCGTAGCCGGCAAGAACCTCATCAATAGTTTCATGCTTGTCTTTCATCGCTAACCTCATGAGATGTTGAATCGGGTATATGGTATCGCGGGCGACAGGCACCGTGCCTTCACCCGTGCATTGCTTCTATAGCGAGTGGCGTTCGTACTCGTTCTCGCAGGGATTGCCGGGGCAGACCTCGAACCAGCCCGCCGCAGGGTCCATGACGATGCCGAAGGTGGTGTGGAAGGCCGTTTCGCAGCCTTCGCCCTCGAACCCGTGCGCGCAGATGCAGCGCGGGTAGTTGGTGTGGTCGCGGGTCATTTCCTTGAGCAGTTCCGGGGTGAGGGCTCCCCGGTGCGTTTTGAGGAACCGGTCGGCCACCTGCTTGCGCACCATGGAGCCGCCGTGGCTGAGCCAGTTGGGCGTTTCGAACCGGCGCATGTGCTGGCCCACGTAGTGGTTGGTGTGGGCCATGGCGTGGTCGAACTCCAGAAGCTCGTAGTAGGTGGCCGAGGTTTCGGCGCAGAAGGCCACGCCTGATCCCGCAAGCTGGTAGTTGATGCCCGTGGCCCGTGGCGAGAAGATCACCGCGCCCAGTGCGTCCCCGATGCGTTCGGCCGCAAGGGCCTTGCGCATGATGAAGGGGTAGATGACGCCGGGCCGGGCATCGGTGGCCACCACCTTGTTGATCACCGCGCCAACGCCCGCGCTGTTCAGGCCGACCAGTCCCAGCACGCCCGCGAAGGTGAGCACGAGGCTTTCGGACCCATGTTCGGGCTTGATGCGCAGGATGCACAGATACTTCTCGTAGTAGCGCTCCATGTCGTAGGTCTGCCCGATGTAGGCCCGGCCGTCGGCCGTGGCGGCGGGCAGCACGTTGAAGGTGGTGCAGCCCCACAGGGCGTCCGGAATGACCCGGGCCCCGAGGCCCGGTGCGCGCAGGTCCTCCAGTTCCAGGAAGGAGTTCAGGTACACCACCTCGCGGAAGGCGATGCCTGCGCCGTCGGCGATGCCGCGCATCTCCTCCACCAGATCGGGGGAGAAGTTCTCCAGAAAGCCGAGGTTGCGCATGCACACGCGCACAAGCGGGTCGCATTCGGCCAGCAGGCAGCTGTTGTTGGCCTGATGCACGGCGGTGACGGAGCAGGCGAATTCGCGGATCTGCTCGCGCATGGCCGTGCCGTGGGCAAGGCCCATTTCATAGGGCGTTCCGGAAAGCTCCAGAACCGGGATGCGTGATGTCATGGTGCGTCTCTCCAGTTTCCGGGGCTACAGGAGTTCCATGTAGTAGTCCCATTCCCAGGGATCCACGCGGTTGTTGAATTCCGGGGTGCCGTAGTCCGGGAACTTTTCCCGGGCCATGGCCACTTCGAATTTCTTCACGGCCGTGACGAGCTTGATGAATTCCGGATGCAGCACCTTGTGCAGGTCCGTGTCTTCCTCAAAGGCCTGCACGGCTTCGTCGAGGGTGAAGGGCAGGCGGGGCACGTCGTCGCGCAGGTAGGCGATGTCGGTCACCGGTGCGGGCAGTTCGGGTGAGGACATGATGCCTTCAAGCCCTGCGGCCAGGGTGCTCACGGCCATCAGGTAGGGGTTGGTGCCCCCGCAGGCCAGACGGTTTTCAAAGTGGGTGCTCTCGCCGCGGCAGCCCTTCAGGCGGATGCCCACGGTGCGGTTTTCCATGCCCCAGGTGGCGCTGTGCGGCGCAAAGGAGTTGATGCGGTACCGCTTGTAGCAGTTGATGGTGGGCGCGGTAAAAATGGTGTTGGCGCGGGCGTGCTTGAGCAGGCCGGCAAGGAAGGTGCGGGCCAGGTCGCTCAGGCCGAACTCGCCCTGCGGATCGTTGAAGGCGTTCTTGCCGGTCTTCTTGTCGATGAGACTGATGTGGAAGTGGGCGCCCGAGGCGCTGGAATCGATGAAGGGCTTGGTCATCCAGCTGGCGATATAGCCGTGCTGCAGGGCGATTTCCTTGGCGCCCATCTTGTACAGGAAGGCGGTGTCCGCAGCGGCCAGACCGTCTTCATAATACAGGTTCAGCTCCTGCTGGCCCGGACCGTGTTCGGAGTTCTGGGTGATGATGCGCACGCCCGCTTCGTCCATCTTGCGCATCAGGTCGTAGGTGAAGTCGATGTCGAAGTTGTTCTTCAGGGTCACGAAGATGGGCTGGCCGTCGTACGCGGGTTTGCGGGTCTCGCGGTCCAGCACGTAGAATTCGAACTCGTAGCCGAGACGGCAGATGTAGCCCATGTCGTCGAAGGTATCGATGAGCTTCTTGAGCAGCAGTCGGGGGGAGGCCATGGCCGGGGAACCGTCGTACCAGTACGGGTCCACGGTGATGTTGGCGGTGTTGGGCACCCAGGGCAGCACACGGAAGGTGGACAGGTCCGGCACCGTGCAATGGTCGGCGTAGGCGACCTCTTCGGCGTATCCCGTTCCGGTGGGCACCATGGACTGGATGTCCAGGCCCAGCAGGCCGCCGTAGAAGTTCAGGCCGTTATCGATGTAATCCATGAAGCTTCCCACGGGCACGGTCTTGCTGCGGGAAACCCCGTGCAGGTCGGCCTGTTCGAAGCGCACGAAATGGATGTCGTGATCGCGGATGGTTTTCTTGATGGAATCAATCGTATGCGATTTTGGTTGCGGCTTGGTCATGGAAGCTCCCTCACTGGTTGTTTCTGGCGTACAAGGTTGAAGGGTCAGAATTTTCAACTTTGTAATTTCAGTGGGGATATCAAGAGCTGTGCCATCTCTCGCGCATGTCTGTATCTGTCTGATATCAAAGGGATGATGGAGAATGCGGGGCGTTTTGAGATGCTGGTTGGGGTACGTTTTCTCTCTCGTTTATTAAAAACAAGAATTAATTTCTCAATTGTAAGATCACGAAAGTCTGTCATGCGTATCTATAATACTATGTTAAATCGAATAGTTGTGGGTTATTGAGGTGGGGAATTGCCATTTTCAGGAAGTTGATCTACTGAACAGTCATATGGAATGTCGAAAATTGTAAAATTGGTGCGCCTGCGCCACGGGGATTGCGATGCAGGGTGTGTTTTGCAGCTTTGCGGAGAACGCTGCCAATGCCATGGCCATTGTCGATGGAGAAGGGCGGCTCGCCTTTGTCAACCGGCGTTTCCGGACGTTGCTGACGCAACCGGGCAACGATGTGGTGGGGCGGCGTATTCGTGACTGCGGTCTTCCGGACGGGCTGTTGCTTGCCCTTGCGTCCGCTCTGGGGCTTGCCCGGCAGGAGGAGGCCGAACAGGCCTTTGCCTGGGATGAGGCGGCAGCCGGAACGGACGCCTGCCGGGAACACGGAGAGGACACCCCGCCGGACATTTCCTGCGGGGACGCCGGGGAAGGGGATGACACCGGGCTTGAGGCTCTTCGTCGGCACAGGGGCCGGGTGGTGCCCGTGGAAGGGACCGCGCAGTATCTGGTGGAGATAAGCGACGTGCCGATCTCGGACAGGCTCAAGGAGGCGCTCAAGGTCGAGCGGACCATCCGGCGGCGGTCCGAGTATCTCAAGAAGCGGGGCCGCGAGCTCTTCTTCAAGGTTATCGATGAGCTGCCGGTGTTCGTCTACATGCAGCGGCCCGACTACACCGTTGCCTACGCCAACAAGAAGACCAGAAATTTTTACGGGGAGACGGAAGGACGTCGTTGTTATGAAGTGTTCAGCGGGCTGGATAGCCCCTGCTCCTTCTGCCCCACCTTCAGGGTGTTCGAGACCGGAGCGCCGGAGGACTGGCAGTTCACCGACAGCAAGGGGCGCACCTTCCGCATCTACGACTATCCCTTTGAGGATGAGAACGGCGAGCCCCTGGTCATGGAACTGGGGGTGGAGGTCACCGAACTCAAGCGCGTGGAGCGCGAGCTGTTTCAGGCCCAGAAGATGCGGGCCATCGGCGTGCTTGCCGGAGGCATCGCCCACGACCTGAACAACAACCTTGTCCCCATCATTTTCAATGTCGACTACGCGCTCGGCAAGACCGGGGATCCGGGCGTGGCGGAGCCCCTGGAGGAAGCGCTGCGGGCCGCCTACCGGGCTGCGGATCTTGTGGAGCAGGTGCTGGAGTACAGCCGCCAGCAGAATCTGAGCCGCAGCACCCTGCACCTTGTGCCCCTGGCGCAGGAGAATCTGGCGCTGCTGCAGGCCTCGCTGCCCAAGAGCGTGACGCTGGAGGTGCGCTGCAACACCACGGAGGACTGCATTGCCGCCAATCCCGCCCAGATCCAGCAGCTGTTGCTGAATCTCTGCCGCAATGCGGTGCAGGCCATGCCCGAGGGCGGCACCCTTTCGGTCGCCATTGACGAGATGCAGGTCATGGCCCTGCGTCATCCTCCGCATCTGGGCGTCCCCCTTGGGGAATACGTGGTGTTGCGCGTGGAGGACACCGGGCACGGCATAGAGCCGGACAGGATAGAACAGATTTTCGAACCCTTCTATACGAGCAAGCGGAATTCCGGCGGCACCGGCATGGGGCTGGCCGTGGTGCACGCCATCATTACCAGCAACGGCGGCCGCATCTTCGTGGACAGCGAGCTGGGCAAGGGCACCGTGTTCACGGTCTATCTGCCCCGTGTGCAACCCGTGGAGGCCAAGAGCGTGCAGGAGGAGGCGGTGTACGCCCCGCCCCGTTCCGCCGTGCGTCTGCTGCTGGTGGATGACGATCAGGGAGCCATGCTGGCCATGCGCCGGGTGCTGCGGGAGGCCGGGTTCGAGGTGATTACGGCGGACAACGGCGAGCGGGGACTGGCCACCTATTTCGGCGGAAAGGGCCCCTTTGATCTGGTGCTGGCCGACCAGTCCATGCCCGGCCTCAGCGGCATAGACATGGCCCGGCGCATTCTGGAACGCGACCGCGCCGCACGCATCGTGATCTGCACGGGCCATGTGGGTCCGAATCTGGAAGGCGAGGCCGCTGCGGCGGGGATTGCCGGATTTCTCATGAAGCCCATGACTCCGGGACGACTGGTGGAGAACATACGGCGGCTGTGCGGGTAGCCCCGCTCCTGCCGCAGAGGGAATGGCGCGATGGCACGAGTGCTCATCATCGATGACGATCAGCTGGTCCGCAGCAGCGTGGGACGGTGCATTGCCGACATGGGGCACGAGGTGCTGCAGGCCGGCAGTCTGGCCGAGGGGCTGGCCGAGGCCCGCAGCGGCGTGGACGTGATCTACCTTGACCTCAATCTGCCGGACGGCGACGGCCAGAGCGCCATCGAATCCCTGCATGCGGCCCCGGATGCCCCCGAGATCATCGTCATCACCGGCGTGGGCAACAACTACGGGGCCGAGGGCACCCTGACCCGCGGAGTATGGGAGTACATCCCCAAGCCTGCTTCCCCAGGCATTGTGCGCGAATCGCTGGCCTCGGTGCTGGAATACCGCCGGGACCGTCTGGGGCCGGGCCGCACCGGTACTGGGAACACACCGGAGGCGGCTCCGGCGACATGGAACCCGTGCGGCATGGTCGGCCACAGCGGCCCCATGGAGCGGTGCATGGCCATGATGCGGCGGGCCGCGGACAGCGACGCCGGAGTCCTGGTGCTGGGGGAAACCGGAGCGGGCAAGGAGCTGGTGGCCAAGGCCATCCATGCCAACAGCCGCAGGCGCAACGGTCCCTTCGTGGTCGTGGATTGCTCCAACCTAACGGAATCACTGGTGGAAAGCCTGCTGTACGGCCATGTGAAGGGCGCGTTTACCGGCGCCCATTCGGACCGGCGCGGGCTGGTGGCGGAGGCGGATGGGGGCACCCTGTTCCTTGATGAGGTGGGCGAACTGCCTGCCGCGCTGCAGAAATCCTTTCTGCGGGTGCTGCAGGAGCATCGGTTCCGGCCCGTGGGCAGTCCCCGGGAACTGCAGAGCAACTTCCGGCTGGTGGCAGCCACCAACCGGAACCTCGAGGCTATGACCCGTGACGGACTGTTCCGCAGCGACCTGCTGTTCCGGCTGCGCACCGTGGAGATAACCCTGCCGCCTCTCCGGGAGCGCGGTGACGATGTGCTTGAGCTGGCCCGGTATTTCGTGGCGGAATCCTGCCGCCGCTACACGCTGCCTCCCAAGAAGCTGGCGCGCGCCCTGATCAAGGGGCTGACCGGGCATGACTGGCCCGGCAATGTGCGTGAACTGCGCAACGTGCTGGAGGCGGCGGTCATTGAGGCCGGGCGCGATACCACCATCTATCCGAAGCACCTGCCCAGCCATGTGCGCATGGGGATTCTGGAGGCTGCCACCCCCAGACGTCCGGCTCCTCCTGCGCCTGCCCCAGCGCGGCCCCTCCGGGAGGAGATCACCTGGAACGGCCTTGCCTACCGGGACTACAAGCGCATCCGGGATACTTCGTATTTTCAGCAGCTCATGGATGTATGCGAGTTCGATATCGTGCGGGCCAGCCAGCTCTCCGGTTTGAGTGTGGCCAGCATTTACCGGCACCTTGCGCAGGCGGGCATTCCGGTCGGCGGGCACGGCAAGGGCAGGGGGCGATAACCGGGCCGTGTCTTGTGTTGACGAAAATGTGAATTTTCAGCATCGTCCACGTCACGATGTGGCAAAAATGTAGAATGTCAGGGGTGGGGCGTTTTGAGATGCCCCCTAACACCCTTGAATGACACTGTATAAAAATCCCATGCGGGAGCCAGAGGTTGGCATTGGCATTGCACTTACCGGGGGTGCGATGCCCCCCGTCGGGGCACCTTCCTTTCATAACCCATTGCTGAAGAGAGAGCCTGATGAAACGTATTTTGACCATTGCCATTGCGCTTTGCCTGTCCGTGGCCCTGTCTGCAACCGCCGCCATGGCCGGCGGCAAGATCAAGGTTGCCGGTATCTACACGCAGCCCATTCAGCAGAAGTGGGACGCCTGCCTGCACAAGGCCCTGCAGAAGGCTGCCGATGCCGGCGAGATTGAGTATGTCTATTCCGAAAAGGTCTCCAACACCGACTATGTGCGCGTGCTGCGCGAGTACTCGGAAAAGGGCGTGGACCTCATCGTGGGTGAGGCTTTCGGCATTTCCCGCGACGTGACCAAGGTTGCTGCCGACTATCCCGCTGTGGCCTACCTGCTGGGCGATACCTTCGGCCCCCGCGGCTCCAATCTTTCCGTGTTCGACAACTACATCCACGAGCCCTGCTACCTGATGGGCATGATTGCCGGCTCCATGACCAAGTCCAACAAGATCGGCATGGTGGGCGGCTTCCCCATCGGCGAAGTGAACCGCCTGTTCAACGCCTTCATGGCCGGTGCCAAGGCCGTGAACCCCGGTGTGGAATTCAAGGTTTCCTTCATCGGTTCCTGGTACGATCCGCCCAAGGCCAAGGAATTTGCGTTTGCGCAGGTTGAAGCCGGCGTGGACGTGCTGTATGCCGAGCGTGCCGGTGTGGTTGACGCCGCCCGCGAAAAGGGGCTCATCGCCTTCGGCAACGTGAACGACATGAACAAGGAAGAGAACGGCAAGGACGTGGTGGTCACCTCCGCCCTGTGGAACATGGACGCCGCCGTGGGCCACGCCATTGCCATGGTCAAGGCCGGGACCTTCACGGCCGAGGACTACCGCGAGTTCACCATGATGGGCAAGGGCGGCGCTTCGCTGGCCCCGTACTATGAATTCGAAGGCAAGATCGACGCCGGCGTGAAGGCCAAGGTGGCTGAGACCGCTGCCGCCATCAAGGCCGGTACCGTTACCGTGGACATCAACGACGACGAACCCAAGTCCACCTTCTAAGCATGCCAACCCGGTCCGCACCGCAACGGGGTCGCCTGTTGGGGTGCGGACTTTTTTGAGCCAATGACACACACCGTTCTGAAACTGCAGGGGATTACCAAGACCTTCGGACCCGTGACCGCCAACAGGGACGTGACGCTGGAATTGCGCCACGGCGAGATGCTTGCCCTGCTCGGCGAGAACGGTGCGGGCAAGACCACGCTCATGTCCATCCTGTTCGGGCATTACGTGGCCGACGCCGGCACCGTGGAGGTCTTCGGCTCCGTGCTGCCCGAAGGATCACCCCGCGCCGCCCTGAATGCGGGCGTGGGCATGGTGCACCAGCACTTCACCCTTGCGGGCAACATGACCGTGCTGGAGAACATCATGCTCGGCACCGAGCCCCTGACCGCCGTGCGCCACGATGCGGCCTCGGCCCTGCGCACCCTGCGTGCGCTCATGGACAGGTTCTGCCTTGCGGTGGACCCCGCAGCCATGGTCAGGGACCTTTCCGTGGGCGAACAGCAGCGGGTGGAGATTCTCAAGGTGCTCTACCGGGGGGCGCGCATCCTCATTCTTGATGAGCCTACCTCTGTGCTCACCCCGCAGGAGGCGGACCACCTGTTCGCCACGCTGCGGCAGCTGGTAGGGGAGGGGCTTTCGGTCATCTTCATCACCCACAAGATGCGCGAGGTGATGGCGGCCTCGGACCGTTGCGCCGTATTGCGGCACGGCGAGCTGGTGTTCGAGGCGGTTACGGCGGAAACCACTGCCGGAGAACTGGCCCGGGCCATGGTGGGCAGCGAGATACCCAAACCCCGGCGTCCCGAACCGCGGGAAGGGGATGAAATCCTCTGCCTGCAGTCCGTGGGGGTTGCCGGAGCGGGCGACAAGCAACGGCTGCGCAACTGTTCCCTTGCACTGAAGGCGCACGAGATTCTCGGCATTGCCGGGGTATCCGGCAACGGCCAGTCGCAGCTGGCGGACCTGCTAGCGGGACTGGTGGTGCCCGAGACGGGCGAGATCATCATTGCCGGTGAGGGGCTGGAACGGCCCACTCCGGCCGCCATGATAGCCCGGGGGGTCGGACGCGTGCCCGACGACCGCACCGGAACGGGGCTGGTGGCGGACATGACCGTGGAGGAGAATTTGTCCACCGAGGTCTACCGGCTGCCCGGTTTCGCCAGACGCGGGGTACTCAATTTCAAGGCGCTGGCCTCGCGGGCGAAGCAGCTCATCGAGGCCTTCGACGTGCGCTGCCCGGGCATCGACACCCCGGTGCGCAAGCTTTCCGGCGGGAACATGCAGAAGCTTATCCTGGCCCGCATCCTTTCCAATGCCCCGTCCATCATCGTGGTGAACCAGCCCACGTGGGGGCTCGACGTGGGGGCCACCGCCTACGTGCACCAGCAACTGCTTGATGCGGCCAAGCGCGGGGCGGGCGTGGTGCTCATCTCCGAGGATCTGGACGAGATCTTCCATCTTTCCGACCGCATTCAGGTCATGTATCAGGGTGCCCTGTCCGAGCCGCTGGCCACCCGTGAGGCCACCCGCGAACAGGTGGGGCTGCTCATGTCCGGCAACCATGCATCCGGTGCGTCACGCTGTACGTCCGGCTCAAACGACGCGGGAGCCGCCGCATGAGAATAGAAGCCCGCGAGAATGTTTCCCTGACCCTGCGCACGCTGGCCCCGGTTGTGGCGGTGGCGGCGGCCATGGCCGTCTGTTCCGTCCTGCTGCTCTGGGCCGGTGCTTCGCCGCTGGAGGGCTGGGCCCTCATGCTCAAGGGGGCGCTGGGGTCCCGGTTCGCCATTACCGAAACCCTTACCCGCGCCACGCCGCTCGTGTTTACCGGGCTGGCCGCGGCCGTGGCCTTCCGGGCCAAGCTGTGGAACATCGGCGGCGAGGGACAGTTCTACATCGGCGCGGTCATCGCCACCTGGCTGGGGGCGGGGTCCTTCGAGATGCCCGCGTACCTGATGATTCCCTATCTCTTTCTGGCCGGGGCTCTTGGCGGCGGCCTGCTGCTGCTTGTTCCCACCCTGCTCAAGACCCGGCTGCAGGTGGACGAGGTGGTGACCACGCTGCTGCTCAACTTCATCGTGCTGCTGTTCGTCAACTGGCTGGTCTTCGGTCCGTGGAAGGACCCCATGGCCATGGGCTGGCCGCAGGCCGCCCCGGTGGTGGACAGCGCCGTGCTGCCGCAGCTGTTCGCCAAGTCGCGCCTGCATCTGGGCTTCGTGCTCGCCCTTGTCTGCGCCATGGGCACCTGGTGGTTCATGCGCTCCACGGTGTGGGGCTTCGAGATCCGGGCCGTGGGGGCCAGCCCCCGGGCCAGCCGGTTCGCGGGCATGCCCGTGAACGCGGTCATTGTGCGCACGGCCCTGCTTTCCGGCGGTCTTGCTGCCATGGCCGGGGTGTCCGAGCTGTGCGGCGTGAAGGGCTATCTGACCCTCGACCTGTCGCCGGGCTTCGGCTATTCCGGCATCGTGGTCGCCATGCTGGCGGCCCTGCATCCGCTGGGAGTGGTGGCCTCCTCCCTCTTTGTGGCCGTGATCTACATAGGGGCCGACTCCATGAGCCGGGCCATCAACATTTCCAACTACATCGCCGATGTGACCACGGCCGTCTGCCTGCTGGCCGTGCTCGTATCCATGTTTCTGGCGAAATACCGGATACGGTGGAGGTAGCGATGGAACTGCTCAATTTCGTGCTTGAGGCCGGGTTCTGGGTGGCCACCATCCGCATGGCCACTCCGTTGATCTTCGGGACGCTGGGAGAATTGCTCTGCGAGCGGGCCGGGGTGCTCAACCTGGGTATCGAGGGGATCATGGCCGCCGGCTCCATGGCCGGATGGACCTGGGTCTACATGGGCGGCGACCTGTGGACCGGGGTGTGCTTTGCGGCCTTCATCGGCGGGCTCATCGGTCTGCTGCATGCGTTGCTCACGGTACAGCTGGGCCTGTCCCAGCATGTGACCGGGCTGGGCATCACCATGCTGGCATCGGCGCTGTCCTCCTTCGTGTTCCGCATGCTGCTGCCCAAGGCGACCACGCCGCCCAAGATCATTCCCTTCAAGGCCTTCGCCATTCCCTACCTTTCGGACCTGCCCCATGTGGGCAACGTGCTGTTCAATCAGTCCGCGCTGACCTATCTGGCCTTCGCGCTGGTTGTGGTGGTGGCCTACGTGCTCTTCCGCACCCCCGTGGGGCTGGCCGTGCGCATGACCGGCGAAAATCCCATGGCCGTGGAAGCCCAGGGATTGTCCGTCTTCGCCATCCGCACCTGGGCCGTGGTGGCCGGGTCGGCGCTCATGGCCGTGGGCGGGGCGTTCCTGACCATGTCGGCCTTTGACGCCTTCTACATCGGCATGGTCAACGGCCGCGGCTGGATATGCATCGCGCTGGTGGTCTTTGCCTCATGGAAGCCGGGCAAGGCCCTGCTTGGCTGCGTGCTCTTTGCGGCCTTCGACGCCATCCAGATGCGCGTGCAGCAGCAGTCCGGCATGGCCGTTCCGTATCAATTCTACTTGATGATGCCGTACGTTTTCTCCATCATGGCCCTGATCATCATGTCCCGCCGCGCCGCCTACCCCAGGGCGCTGCTTGTTCCCTTCCGCAAGGGAGAACGCTAGCAAGGAGTCCTCATGCTGGATCTCATCGTTCGAAACGCCCGTGTGGACGGCCACGCCGAGCGTGTGGATATTGCCTGCCATGAGGGCAGAATCGTGGAAGTGGCCCCGGCCCTGCAAGCCGAAGCCGCGGAAACCGTGGATGCCCGCGGCAGCCTCGTCACACCTCCCTTTGTCGACTCCCATTTCCATATGGACGCGACGCTCTCCATGGGCATGCCCCGGCTCAATGCGTCGGGCACCCTGCTTGAGGGCATCCGCATATGGGGCGAGCTGAAGCCCGACCTGACGGCCGAGGGGCTCAAGGAGCGGGCGCTCAAGCTGATCACCTGGGCCGTCGCCAAGGGCAACCTCGCCATCCGCACCCATGTGGACACCACGGACCCCACGCTCATGGCCGTGGACGTGCTGCTGGAGGTGCGCGAGGAAATGCGTTCCTGGGTGGACATCCAGCTGGTGGCCTTTCCGCAGGATGGCGTGCTGCGCTGCAAGGACGGCATCGCACTGCTGCATCGCGCCCTGGACAAGGGCGTGGACGTGGTGGGCGGCATTCCCCATTTCGAACGGACCATGGACGACGGCAGGCGCTCTGTGGAGTTGCTGTGCGAGATTGCTGCCCAGCGCGGCCTGATGGTGGACATGCACTGCGACGAGTCCGATGACCCCCATTCCCGCCATATCGAATCCCTCACCTACCAGACCCAGCGTCTGGGGCTGCAGGGCCGGGTGGCCGGTTCGCATTTGACCAGCATGCATTCCATGGACAACTACTACGTGTCCAAGCTGCTGCCCCTCATGGCCGAGGCGCGGATGCACTGCGTGTGCAACCCGCTGGTGTGTATGAACCTGGAGGGGCGGCACGATACCTATCCCAAGCGCCGGGGGCTGATGCGGGTGCCCGAACTGCTCGCCATGGGCATCAATGTTTCCCTCGGCCACGATGACGTGATG
>QKEJ01000143.1 GCA_003252375.1 Halodesulfovibrio sp. | reverse complement strand
CCAGCTTCCTTTCCGCCATGCCCGTGTGGATCAAGGAAAAGCTGTTCATGCGCCGCATGCTCACCGACGAGTTGAACAAGGTGGGGCGCTACAAGGGCAAAAACCGTCCCAAGCTGCTTTTCCCCGAGCATCATCTCTCGCATGCCGCCAGTGCGTTCTATCCCTCTCCCTTTGAACATGCCGCCATCCTCACCATTGACGGCGTGGGCGAGTGGGCCACCACCACCATCTCCACGGGGCATGGCAAGGATATCACCGTGCAGCGCGAGCTGCGGTTCCCGCACTCGCTGGGGCTGCTCTATTCCGCATTCACCGCCTTCTGCGGCTTCAAGGTGAACAGCGGCGAATACAAGCTGATGGGGCTTGCTCCCTACGGCAATCCGGACAGCCCGGACGTGGCCCGCTGGAAGCAGCTGATGCTCGACGAGCTGGTGGACCTGCGCGAGGACGGGTCGCTGCTGCTGAACATGGACTATTTCAATTACGCCACCGGCCTGACCATGTGCCGCAACGACCGCTGGGAAAAGCTGTTCGGCATTCCTGCGCGGCCGCAGGAATCCGAGATTTCGCAGGCCTACATGGACATGGCGCTGGCCATCCAGCAGGTAACGGAAGACATCGTCTTCCGGCTGGCCCGCACTGCCAGGGAGCTGACCGGGGCCGAATACCTGTGCATGGCGGGGGGCGTGGCCCTGAACTGCGTGGCCAACGGCAAGCTGCTGCGCGAAGGCATCTTCAAGGATATCTGGATCCAGCCTGCGGCGGGCGATGCCGGCGGGGCCCTCGGCGCCGCCCTTGCCGGGTACCATATCTGGCAGGGCAATCAGCGTATTCCCCTTGCCGCGACCGATGCCGACGCCATGCGCGGGGCCTACCTCGGACCGGAATTCTCCCGCGCGGACGTGCTGCGCGTGGCCGGGCGCTTTGAAGCCCCCTGCACCCAGTATGATGACTTCGACGAGCTGTGTTCCTCCGTGGCCGGGCTTCTGGCAGAAGGCAACGTGGTGGGCTGGTTCCAGGGGCGCATGGAGTACGGCCCGCGCGCGCTGGGAAACCGTTCCATCCTCGGTGATCCCCGGCATCCGGAGATGCAGAAGAAGCTGAACCTCAAGATCAAGTATCGGGAAGGGTTCCGTCCCTTTGCGCCTTCGGTCATGGAGGAGGTCATCCCCGACTACTTCGAGCTGGACCGTCCCTCGCCCTACATGCTTCTGGTGGCGCAGGTGGCTGCCGGCCGCTGCAAGCCCCTGCCTGACGAGTATGCGACACTTTCCATGTATGACCGCCTGTACGTGCAGCGTTCCGACATCCCGGCCGTGACGCACGTGGACAATTCCGCGCGCATCCAGTCGGTGAGCCGGCGGACCAACCCCCGCTACTGGCAACTTATCGATACCTTCAACCGGGAGCAGGGCTGCGGACTGGTGGTGAATACCAGCTTCAACGTGCGCGGGGAGCCCATTGTCTGCACCCCCACGGACGCCTATACCTGCTTCATGCGCACCGAGATGGACGTGCTGGTCATGGGTGACTGCGTGTTCCGCAAGGAGCAGCAGCCCGCGTGGGATGAAAAGAACGACTGGCGCGAGGAGTTCGAACTGGACTAGGCACCGTTGGTCTTGGATTGGTATTGGAAATGCGAGATGGCATCCGCCCTGGGCGGATGCCATCTTTTTTTGTGTATGGCGAGGAAGGGGGCTAGTCCTGCGCGTCCAGCTCCGCGACGGCGTCCTTGATGCGGCAGACGCCGCAGACCTCGGCGGAGGTGGGGTAGCCGCATGAGGTGCAGGGAGCAAGGGAATCGCCCGTAAGCTCTTCCTGCTTCTGGAAGGGCACCTTGCCCCGTTCGAGAAAGCCGAGGTAGAAGGCGAGCTTGCGGCCGGGCATGCCGTCCTCAAGGTCGGCCCAGAGCTTCTTGTACGAGGTGAAGCTTGCGCCCTTGGAATACGGGCAGGGGGCGTAGTGGTACGGGATGCCCTGCAGGAACGACCAGTTGGCGGTCTCATACTCCGAGAGGCGGAACAGGGGTTTCACCTTGCGCGCGAATCCGTTGTCTGCTTCGAGCATGGGGCCCTGGTCGCTCAGGTAGCCCACGTCCCAGCGCAGGACGTTGGAGAACAGGCGCGCGATCTCGTCATCAAGGTTGTGGCCGGTGGCAAGGGCGGTAAAGCCCTCGTCCAGGGCAACCTTGTTGAAGAAGTAGCGCTTGATCTTGCCGCAGGCGGAGCAGATGGGGCGGTTCAGCCGCGCCTTGACCTTGGGAATGGCGAGACCTTCCTGCGCCATCTCCTTGACGATGAGCGCAATGCCGTGCTCCTGGCAGAAGGCTTCCACGGTGGCCCGGGCCTGTTCGGAGCTGTTGGGGATGCTGAGGTCGATGTGCAGCCCCGTCACGTCGTAGCCGAGGCGCTTGAGCACAAGGATGCAGGCCAGGGAGTCCTTGCCGCCGGACAGGGCGATGAGGATGCGGTCTTCCTTGGTGAAGAGCTTTTCGGAGTGGATGCCCCGCTCGACCTGACGGGTGAAGAAGATGTCGAAGCAGTCGGCGCAGAAGCCGGTATTATGGCTGGGCAGTGCGACTACGGCGGGCGCTTTGCAGCGTTTGCATTTCATGAGTGATCCTTCGGGTTGTGTTCATGCGGCTTCACTGCGAAGGAAGCCGGCCCAAAACGGGTTAGCCGCTGGAAACAACGGTGCGGACGATGATCTCGTCGCCGTGGTTGAGCCTCTGGTCGGGAGTAAGCAGCCCGCCGTCGCGGATGACGAGGACGGTGGTGGGCCGAATCTGCAGCTTGTTCAGCAGTTGCAGCACGGAGCGTACCGGCAGGACCTCCGTCTTGTTGGAAGGCTGCAGCGTCACGGTGACGCCATACGGGCGGCGTTCGCCGGACGGCTCTTCGGCGGGAGCGGCGTGGTGTTCAGACATGATGAATCCGTTCGCTAAAGGTGATGGACAGGCCAGTCCGCATTTCGAAGCGGGTGGTATGCCATTGCCGCACTGGGGCGGCATCCGTGGCCCAGAACTTACGCGATTCCTGACGCATGGCAAGGCCGCCCCCCGGGCACAGCGCGTGGACAGCGACGCAGGAAAGACAAGGAGAGATTTCTCGGCGTGTTACTTGTCACAGGGCTGCTCGTGTAATACAGTTACGGTAGTGACGCATAATAATTGCCCGATGCCCTCCGTTCTGATGTGATGCGTGCAGAGGAACGGGTTGCTTTCTGGAGGTTCCCATGGCCGGCAAGAAAATATTAGTTGTGGATGACGAGAAGCATATCCGCATGCTGTACCAGGAAGAACTGGAAGCAGATGGCTACACCGTGGCAACATCGGACGGGCAGGAGCCCATCCTGAACGTCATAGCCCGTGAATTGCCGCGGGTTGTCGTGCTTGATATCAAGCTGGGGCCGGATATCTCGGGGCTTGACCTCCTGCAGCAGATCCGCAGCCGGGATCAGGAACTGCCCGTGATTCTGAGTACGGCGTATGACAGCTTTCAGCATGACCTCAAATCCATTGCCGCCGACTTCTACGTGGTGAAGTCCGTCGACCTGACGGAACTGAAGCTGCGCGTATCGCAGGCAATGCTCAAAAAGGCTTCGTAGTTTCCGAACACTGAGGGGTGTTTGATCGATGGTATCTGGACGGCGCTTCGGCGCCGTCCTCGTTTTTTTGTCCTTTGACCGGGAGCGTGTGCTCAGGGTTGAACGGCGCACACCTGCGGAAGCGGTTCTGCCTCACCGTCGGAAGGGGGGGCGGCGGGCCAGGTGATGCGTATCTGCCCGTTGGCGGCCGTGTGCAGCAGCGGAATGCCACGTTGCTGCAGGGCCTCCCGGACCTCGGCCGCAGGAAAGCCCCACTGGTTCAGATACCCGGTTGCCGCCACTGCCAGACGGGGCCGCACTGCGTCATAGAGTGCCGGTACGAGGCTGGACCGCGACCCGTGGTGCGGCAGGACCAGTACATCGGCCGAAAGATCTTTCCCGGATGCCAGCAGGGTCCGGATGCCTTCCTTTTCCACGTCTCCCATCAGCAGGGCCAGCCCGCGCCCGTTGCGCGTCAGACGGAGGACCAGCGCGGCGTTGTTGGTTGATCCCCGTGTCCGTGCACGGTCGGGGTGCAGCACCGCAAGTTCGATGCCCGGCGCGAGCGCGTCCGGCAGGAGGGCGTCACCGGCCGCGACGACCTGCGGGACAAGGTGCGCAGTCTGCAGGGCCTGCCGCAGTGCGGCTGCATTGGTCGCTGAGGCTGTCCGTCCGTTACAGGCATACCCGCCCACCGTCATGGTCCGCAGGGGGAAAAGCAGCCCCCGCAGGTGGTCGTTGTCCGGGTGGGTGTTCACGATCATGTCCAGCCCCGGCCAATGGTGCAGCGTGAGCACCGGCGTGACGATGGCCCGCCCCGTGTCAAAGGTGGTAAGGCCGAACCCTCCCCCGTCCGTCAGAATGCGGCGTATCTCTTCTGACGGGCCCGGGAGGGTCAGCAGCAGGGATTGCCCCTGCCCGACGTCCGGAACGGTCAGGCTGATGGCGTTGTGGCGGGCTTCCCATGTGCTGTGCACGAGGGCCGCAGCGCACAGGACCGTCCCTGCTGCAAGCACGGTTATGGCCCTGCGGTGGCGGCCCAGCAGCATGGGCACGGCCAGCAGGAGGGTCCAGTATCCGGCCATGGCCGACCAGGACGGGCGCAGGAGAATGTGCGGAACGAGCCAGCCCGTCTGCTGCAGTCCGTCCAGTGCGGCGAAGAGCCATGTCACGGGTGTGGTCGCGGCGGTGAAGGAGAGGGAGGCAAGGGAGGCGCACAACGGTATGCCCGGTATCTGGCTGAAGAGCAGGCCTGCCATTCCGGCTGGGAGTATCCAGAGGCCGAGCACCGGGAGCCAGATGAGGTTCAGCAGGAACCAGGGGCTGCCTGTATTGAAGTGCCACGCCACCACGGGCAGCATGCCGAGGGCGATGCACAGGTTGGTGGACGCAAGGGCCACGACGGCGGTGCGCACCCGGCGGAGCCGTGCGGACATTGCGGACATTGCGGGGCGGGCGATGCGCGGCGGTGTTCCCTGTGACGGGAGGGGTGGGGCAATCCGGTCCAGCAGTACCCTGAGCATGGGCAGGAACAGGGCCAGCGAAAGGATAGCCAGCGCGGAAAGCTGAAGACGCAGGTCAAAGAGCGCTACCGGGCTGTGCAGGGTGATGAGCAGCACGGCGACAAACAGGCCGTCAAGCAGGACGCGGGGGCGGTTGCGCCAGAGCATGAACCCCCAGCAGGCGAACATCAGCGCCGCACGCAGCAGGGAGGGGGAGGCCCCGCCCAGCCAGACATACAGAAACACCAGCGGCCCCGCCAGGAGCACGGCGCATTTGGGGCGGGGCAGCCGCAGAAAGATCGAGGGAGCCAGCCAGCCCAGCAGACAGGCGACACCCCAGCCCAGACTGGCCATGACGCCGAGATGCATGCCGGACAGGGCGAGGGAATGGGAAAGTGAGGCCAGACTCAGCTGATCCAGCCGCTGGTAGGTCAGATCAAAGCGGTCGCCGAAGAGCAGGGCCGGCATGACCGCTGACGCGTTGCCGGGCAGGGGCGTCAGGGCTTTGTCCGCCAGCAGTATTTTCATGGTCCGGGTGCGGATGCGCTCCCGCAGCGTCCACATGCGGGAGGGAGACCCGCTGATGCGCAGTTCCGGAACGTGACTGCCGGTCCATGTCCGCCAGCGGACGCCCCTGTCGTGCCAGTACTGGCCGCTGTCCCATGTGCCGGGATTCAGGAATCCCCTGACGGGCTTGATGCGCCGTGTCATGGTGATGGTTTGCCCGACGCCCACGGGGTACCCGGCGTCCCGTGTGCAGACCGGATGGTCCCACGTCCATACCAGTCCGCCGGTCAGGCGCTCCTCCTGTCGGGAATCGTCCGGAAGGCGGATGCGGACATCCTCCAGAATGATCTGGAGTCTGTTTTCCGGTGCCGGGGAGACCGACGCCACGGTGCCGGTCAGGGCGACAGGCGTCCGGTCGGTCACGAAGGAGGGGAGTGTTGCCGCGGCGGTGTCATGGGGGGCTGCAGGCAAGGCCGGGCGCAGGTCGGGCTGCATGAGGGAGGAGAGGACGCTCGTCGGGCGGCCCGTGGTCATCAGCATGCCCAGTAGGGCGGCGGCCAGCATGAGAGTGCTGCGGAGCAGCATGCGGCGGAGCGGCTGGGTGGACCCGGCATGGAGTCCCAGTGCAAGGCCGAGGCCGCACAGACCGGGCAGGGCGAATCTGGTACTCCATATGCCGGAGAGCCAGGCCAGAATCAGGAACTGCCAGGGGAGCAGCGCAGGGGGCAGGAGCGGAGAACGCAAAAAGGCCCCCGTGGAGACGGGGGCCTTGGAATGCTCTGCATGACGGTGCACGGCGGCTCCGGCTATTCTTCTATTTCCTGCATGCGGACAATGTTCGCCCCGACGGGGTTGAGCTTCTCCTCGATGCGTTCATACCCTCTGTCGAGGTGGTAGATGCGTTGCACGTGGGTCTCTCCCTGCGCGGCCAGACCGGCCAGCACCAGGGACGCGCTTGCGCGCAGGTCGGAGGCCATGACCGGGGCTCCGGTCAGCTTGCGGCCGCCGTGTATGCGGGCCGTGCGGCCCACGAGCCGGACGTCGGCACCCATGCGGACCAGCTCCAGCACGTGCATGAAGCGGTTTTCAAAGATGGTTTCCTCCACCATGCCTGCCCCGTCCGCAACGCACATCAGGGCCATGAACTGGGCCTGCATGTCGGTGGGGAAGCCGGGATAGGGCTGGGTGGTGATGTCCACGGACTCGAGCTTGCCGGAATGGCGCACCCGTACGCCGCCCTCTTCGATGGTGATGTCCACACCCATGTCGCGCAGCTTGGAGATCACGGCGTCCAGGGCTTCATGCGGGCAGTGCTCCAGCAGCAGGTCGCCCTTGGTGATGGCGGCGGCGATCATGAAGGTGCCTGCCTCGATGCGGTCCGCCATGATGGGGTATTCGCAGCCGTGCAGGCGCGGAACGCCCTGAATGCGGATGACGCTGGTGCCGTGGCCTTCGATCTTGGCGCCGCAGGAGATGAGGAAGTTGGCAAGATCCACGACCTCGGGTTCGCGGGCCGCGTTTTCCAGCACGGTTTCCCCTTCGGCAAGCGAGGCGGCCATGAGCAGGTTCTCGGTGCCGCCCACCGTGACCTTTTCGAACACGATGCGCGCTCCCTTCAGACGGTCAACCTTGCCGATGATGTAGCCGGAGTCGAGATCGAACGTTACGCCCATCTTTTCCAGCGCCGACAGGTGCAGGTTGACGGGGCGGGCGCCGATGGCGCAGCCGCCGGGATACGCCACCTTGGCATAGCCGAGGCGGGCCAGCAGCGGGCCGAGACAAAGCACGGAGGCCCGCATGGTCTTGACGAGATCATATGGGGCTTCGGGCATCAGCTCGCAGGGGCGGGTGCGAACCTCGCCATTTTCGAACGATGCCGGGCAGCCGAGGATTTCCAGCAGCTTGATGGTGGTGCGGATATCCTTGAGATTCGGAACATTGGTGAACGTGGTGGGTTCGTCCAGCAGAATGGAACCCATGAGTATGGGCAGCGCCGCGTTCTTGGCCCCGCTTATCCTGATCGTACCCTTGAGTGGCGTTCCACCGTTGATGACGAGTTTTTCCATGATTCTCCCTTTGGGGGTGTGGGTCAGTCGTATGTTGGCAGGCAACTTTAGACAATCTATAAACTGTTAGCCCTGCCAACAGCAACCCTTGTACGGTGCGCGGGGCGTGTTCGCAAATCATTTCTCTAATCCGGAAAAAATACGCTTGACCACGAATGCTGGTCCATGTATAAGCCCCTTCTTGCTTGTGGCGGATGTAGCTCAGTTGGTAGAGCACACGGTTGTGGCCCGTGTTGTCGTGGGTTCAATCCCCATCATTCGCCCCATCCAAATGAAGAATGCCCCGCGTATGCGGGGCTTTTCTTGTTTGTGGGGAATGGCTACTCGCTGCAGCGTTGCAGGGCATCGCGCATGGATTCGCAGGCCTCGAGCATGGCCGCGTCCATGTCCTTGAGCAGGTCGGGGATGCCGTCCTTGTCCCGGTCCACAGCCTGTTCCACAGCCAGCGCCTTCTGTCGCAGGCTGTTGGCGGAGACATTGCCCGCCGCGCCCGCAATGGTGTGCGCCATGCGGCTCAGTCCTTCCGAATCCTCCGCCGCATGCAATTCGTACAGCTTGGGCATGGCGTTCGCGTATGCGCCGAGGAAGCCCTCCAGAATTTTCACGTACAGCCATTCCTTGCCGCTCAGCCTCTGGACGCCTTCGGCAATGTCCAGACCGGGCAGGGTTTCCGGCAATCCTTCCACGCTGCAGGCGTCCGAATCGATGGTGGCGGTCACCGCCTGACGCAGGGTCGCCTCTGCACGTGCTTCGTCGCTGGCTGCAGGGGGCGCTACCGGGGGAGCTGCCGGTGCCTCTGCCGGTCGGGTCGGTTCCGGAACAGGCTCGTGTGCGGGGGCGGGTGCCGGAGTCTCCCGCTTGACGGCCGGAACCTCCACGGTCCGCTGCAGGGTCCACTTGCGCAGAACGCTGAAGAGCAGCAGGCGGTCAATGGGCTTGGTAAGGTAGTCGTTCATGCCCACGTCCATGGCCATGGCCTTGTCTTCGCTCAGCACGTGGGCCGTCATGGCAAGGATGGGCAGGGTGTCGTACTGAGGGGATCTGCGGATGATGCGGGTCACCTCAAACCCGTCCATGTCGGGCATCTGCAGGTCCATGAGCACCACGTCGTAGGTGTTGTCCTTGAGCAGGTCTATGGCGACGGTGCCGGTATCCGCTATGGTTACCACAACGCCTTCGCTTTCCAGCACCTCTTTGGCAACCTGCTGGTTGATGATGTTGTCTTCCACCAGCAGAGCCCTGATTCCCTGAAATTCCTTCATGCTTTCCCTTTGTATGGTCTCCGGCTGTTGCGGTTGCTGGATGCCGAATGTTTCAAGAATGACGCGGTGCAGCGAGGCGATCTTGACCGGCTTGAGCAGGAAGGCCCCTATGCCCAGCGCTTCGGCCCGGGAAACTTCGGCTTCGCGGCCGAAGGCGGTCATGAGCATCACCGGCGGCAGCGTGATCTTCTGCTGCTGCAGCCGTTCAACAATCTGCAGGCCGTCCATGCCCGGCAGGCGCCAGTCCAGCAGGAGCAGGCCGTATTCCTCTGCCCCGTCCTTCAGTGCGGCAAAGGCGGCCGCGCCGTCATCCAGCGAATCGCAGAGCATGCCCATGGAGGTGAGCATCTTCTCGATGACGGTCCTGTTGCTGATATTGTCTTCCACCAGCAGGACGCGCTTGCCTCGGACGGGGGCCGGCAGCAGGTACTGGCTTTCTTCCTGCTGTGCGGCCAGCTGCATCTGTATCGAGAAGGAGAAGGTGCTGCCCTTGCCTACCTCGCTCTGCACGACAATGTCCCCGCCCATGAGATTGACCAGTTCCTTGGCAATGGCGAGGCCGAGCCCCGTGCCGCCGTATTTGCGGGTGGTGGAGCCGTCTGCCTGCGTGAACATGTCGAAGAGATGCTCGAGCCGGTCGGCCTTGATGCCGATGCCCGTATCGCGCACGGAAAAGGCCAGCCGTGCGGTATCGCCGTCCTGCGCCAGCAGGGAAATGGCCATGTATACCTCACCCTGCTCGGTGAACTTGAAGGCGTTGGTGACCAGATTGATAAGCACCTGCTTCAGCCGGAGCGGGTCTCCCAGCAGGGAGGCAGGCACGTTGGCGTCCATGTCCGCCACAAGCTCCACGCCCTTGTCGGCCACGCGGTCGCCGAAGAGGTCCGTCACCTCGTCCAGCAGCTTGCGCAGATCGAAGGGGATGATTTCGAGCTCCAGCCGATTGGCCTCGATCTTGGAAAAATCCAGGATGTCGTTGACGATGTGCAGCAGCGACTTGGACGATGTCTTGATTATTTTCAGATATTCCTGCTGTTTGACGGAGAGCTGCGTCCGCTCCGTGATGTCTACCATGCCGATGATGGCATTCATGGGGGTGCGCAGCTCGTGGCTCATGTTGGCCACGAATTCGCTTTTTGCCTTGCTGGCTTCCTCGGCGCGCTTGCGGGCGTCATCCAGCTCTATGGTGCGTTCGCTGACCAGGGCCTCCAGATGCTTGCGCCGGTTGGTCAGCATCTGGTCGCGGGCCTCGATGCGTTCCAGCATTTCGTTGAAGCTGTCGATGAGGGAGCCTATTTCGTCATCGTGGGGCTTTTCCGCACGGACGGCATAGAGCTTGTCCTCCGTGATCATGCGGGTGGTGTCGGAAAGCCGCTGCACGGGGCGTATGACCACCCGCCGTACGGTGAAGAGGATGATGGCGCAGAGCGCTGCAACAAGGGCGATGCTGCGCAGTGATGTGGCAATGACCTGTTCGAAGAGCTCGTTGCGGACGTATTCCGAGGTTACCAGCACCAGGACCGAGCCCACATACTGTTCGTTCATCCGCAGTTCCTGCGAGTGGATCAGCATGTCCTTGGTGTCGGTGGAGGGAATGGAGGTCAGGCGGGTGCCGTCCTGCCGCAGGCCGAAAAAGACCGTCCGGCCGTCGTCCTCCAGCACGAATATGGCGTGGATGCGCTTGTCATCCAGTTCGGAGAGGATGATGGATTCCACGGCCCGGATATCCACGTTCCATACAGGGCGCAGCAGGATGCGGGCCGTGCGTTCCGTCAGCAGTTGCGTGTAGTGCTCCAGCTCGTTGTACTTGGCGTGGCGCACGGAAATATAGTCCAGCGCACTGAACAGGAGCAGTACGAGGGTGGAGGCGCCGACCACGAGAATGGCGAGCTTGGTCTGCAGGCTGTTGAGTCCGAACCCTTTTGTCTTCTTCATGTGGTTCCAGTTGTTCCGTCAGATGGCGGAAGCCGGTAGCGGTTACCGGTGGTGTGTATCGTTATTTCCGTGCCCGGCCGGTGAGCAGGAGAATATCCGGGCTACGTATTACGATAGCCGCAAACATGTATAAGACAATGATAACAGGTATTCCTGCCAGTGCCCATAGGGTTGTGCCCCATGTGGCGGCAAGGCGGGAGAGACCGAGAACCAGCAGGCTGAGTCCGGCGTAGC
This sequence comes from Halodesulfovibrio sp., assembly GCA_003252375.1. Taxonomy (GTDB): domain Bacteria; phylum Desulfobacterota; class Desulfovibrionia; order Desulfovibrionales; family Desulfovibrionaceae; genus Halodesulfovibrio. The sequence goes on along the minus strand of QKEJ01000143.1, from coordinate 10,731 downwards.
AGAGCGCCCAGCGGACATCGCGGAAGAAGGGGCCGTTCCGTCGTATGGCCAGGGCATAGAGAACCGCGACATTGGTCCATGAGCCGAGGGAAACGGCGAGGGCCAGTCCGGCATGCTTCAAGGGGCCCATGAGGGCGAGACCGGAGCCGAGCGTGACCAGCAGACCCACCACGGCGGCCGTCACCGGAGTGCGGGCGTCGCGCCGGGCGTGGAAGGCGGCCAGCAGGGGGCGGGCTGCGGCAAAGGCGGGCAGTCCGGGGGCGTAGCCCCACAGGGCGTGGACGGTGCCGGCAACATCCGCACTGGTGAAGGCGCCGCGGCCAAAGAGCGTATCAATGAGGGGACCCGCCAGTCCCGCCAGTCCGGCGGCAGCGGGCAGGCTGATGAACAGGGTAAGCCGCAGGGCCGTGGAAAGCGTGGTGCGGAATGCGTCCTCCGCCCCTTCCGCAGCCAGGGTGGCCAGAGCGGGCAGGGCTGCCGTGCCCACGGCAATGCCGAAGACGCCCAGGGGAAACTGGACCAGTCTGTCGGCGTAGTAGAGCTGGGCAATGCTGCCTTCGGGCAGCAGCGAGGCGAGCATGGTGGTCAGGACGATACTCAGCTGGTACACCGCCGCGCCGAACAGGGAGGGCAGCATGAGTTTTCCCACGCGCTGCGCCCCGGCATCGCGCAGGGAACAGGGGCCGCGCCAGAGAAAGCCCTGCCGGTGCAGGAAGGGTTGCTGCAGGGCGATCTGCAGAACGCCGGCCAGCAGCAGTCCCGCACCGATGGATTCGGGCACGGCCCACCCGAAGCAGTAGGCTGCCCCGGCTCCGGCGATGAGGCAGAGATTCATGATGCAGGGCGCCAGCGCCGGAGCCAGAAAGTGCTGCCGGGCCTGCAGGATCGCGGAGCAGAGGGCGGTCATGCAGATGAGCAGGGCATAGGGGAAGCACAGACGCACCAGCTGCGCCGTGCGGGCAAAGAGCTCGGGGGAATCATGAAAGCCCGGCGCCAGCAGCAGGGTGAGCGGTTCGGACCAGGCCATGGCCGCAGCGCACACGACGCACAGGATGATGGTCAGCCACAGGGCGCAGGCCCGGGCCATGGCATAGGCGCGGGGGAGCCCTTCCGTGCTGCGGGTATGGGAAAACTCACCGATCAGGGCCAGCGAGAGGGACCCTTCGCCGAACAGGCGGCGCATGAGATTGGGCAGACGCATGGCAATGACCAGCGCATCGGCCATGGGGCCTGCGCCGAGCACGGCGGCAATGGTGCAGTCCCGGATGAATCCGAGCAGGCGGGACAGCAGCGTGGCGGCCGAGACCACGGCGGCATTGCGGGTCATGGCGTCCGTGGCGGCTTCCGGAGCCTCGGGCTCCCGTCCCGGCAGGAGCGGCTGTCCGGACCGGTGTGCGGCAGGGGTTGACAACTAGTAGAATTCCTTGGGTTTGGCGTCCTTGGGAGCGTTCATGCTCTCCTGCGCCAGCCGCTCGCGGCGTCGTTCTTCCTGTCGGAGTTCCCGGCGTCGCTTGGCTTCCTCGTTGCGGCGGATATGAGTGGGGGTTTCCAGAATCAGGGGAGGAGCCGGTGTGGGGGTACGGTTTTCCCCCATGGCGACAAAGGTGAGATAGGCGGAGGCCACGTGCCGGGTTTCCCCGGTCAGCAGGTTTTCGGCCTCGACCCGGACCCCCACTTCCATGGATTTGGTGCTGACCAGGTTCATGCTGGCCTTCAGGATGAGCAGTTCTCCCACGTGCGCGGGGGCCTTGAATTCCATGCGGTCTATGGAGGCCGTGACCACCGGGCAGCCTCGGGCGTGGCGCATGGCGCAGACGGCCCCGGCCAGGTCGATGTGCTTGAGAATGACCCCGCCGTGCACGTTGCCCGCAGGGTTGGCATCGCTGGGCAGGGCCCGATGCGTGGCCGTGGTTTCGCTGTCGCTGACGTTGCGCCCTTCCATGGTACTGTGTTCTCCCTTGTGCATATTGGCGTACCGACGACGCCTGCCGGGGAGAATACGCTGCTTTTCACCCCGCGGCAACCGGGCCGCGTGCGCTGCAGGGCTGTCCGCGTTGCGGCGGGGCGGGAAGGCGGATTTGGGGATGTACGGGGGCGCGCATTCCGCGTATAACAACCCCCGTGCCGCTGCCGGGAAATCCGGTCGGCACGGTCAACCTGTGTTGCCGCAGGGGCGGGCGGGTGCCTGCGCCGGGTGGCGACCGAACCCAATGATTGGTGTATGCAGAATACCGAATGCACTCCGCGTACGGACTGGCTGGAACTGGGCCGGGACGTGCTGAATATCGAGATAGAAGGGCTGAAGGCGGTACGCGATCGTCTGAACGGCCCCTTTGTGGACGCCGTGACCCTGCTGGCCGAATGCACGGGGCGGGTCGTGGTGACAGGGCTTGGCAAGTCGGGGCTTGTGGGCCGGAAGCTGGCCGCCACCTTTTCATCCACCGGGACGCCCTCGTTCTTTCTGCACCCCGTGGAAGGTGCCCACGGCGATCTCGGCATGATCCGCAAGGAAGACGTGGTGCTCGCCATCTCCAACAGCGGCGAGACGGATGAGTTGAATGCCGTGCTGCCCACCATGCGCTCGCTGGGCGTTTCCATCGTGTGCATGACCGGCAAGCCGGACTCCACCATGGCCGGGCTTTCCGATGTGGTGCTGGATACCGCCGTTCCCAAGGAAGCCTGCCCGCTGGATCTGGCGCCCACCGCATCAACCACCGCCGTGCTGGCCGTGGGCGACGCGCTGGCGGTCTGCCTCATCCACTGGAAATCCTTTACGGCCGATGATTTTCGCAAGTATCACCCCGGCGGCGCGCTGGGGCAGCGGCTGTCCCTGCGCGTGGACGGCCTCATGCACACGCAGGTGCCGCAGGAGCGGGAGGACGTGCCCATCCGTCAGGCCCTGCAGACGCTGGATGCCGGCAGGCTGGGGGCCGTGGTGCTGACCGATGCGGCCGGAAAACTGGCCGGCATCATCACCGACGGCGATGTGCGGCGGCTGGTCTGCCGCGGCACCGTGGACATGGAAGCCCCTGCGCATTCCCTGATGGTCCGCAACCCCCTGCACGCCATGGGCGGCCAGTCCGTGGCCGAACTGCTGGACGTGATGGAGGCGCGGGCCATTACCGTGCTGCCCGTGGTGGGGGCGGAGATGGCCCTCATCGGCGTCATCCATCTGCATGATCTGCTGGGCAAGGGCGGGGTGAAGTTCAGCGGCCGGTAGCCGCTGTCCGGTTCCGCCTCGATGATCCGGTTTTGAAGGCCCCGGCTTCCGCAAGGAGGCCGGGGCTTTTGGTCGTCATGCGCCCGCCATGCTGCGCAGCACGAAGAGGGCATTCCGCGGATTTTCGCCGATACGCCGCACGCTGTAGGGCCACCAGCTGGTGCCGAAGGGCGCATACAGGCGCAGGCGGACGCCCTGCCCGACAAGGCTGTGCTGCAGGGCCGGTCTGACGCCGAGCAGCATCTCCACCTCGAATTCGTCCGGCTGCCAGCCGCCATGCGCGGCCAGCTGGCAGGCCAGGGTGATCATCCGCTCATCATGGGTGCCGAAAACAGGCACGGCCCCGTGCTCACGGGCCCGGTCGCCCAGCAGCATGGCCATGTGCAGGCGATAGGCGTCGTCCATCGCGTCCCTCCGGACGTGGGCTATGGCGGCCGGCTCGGCAAAGGCCCCCTTGACCAGCCGTACGCAGGCGCCCTGGCGGATGAGGTCCGCAAGATCGTCGGTGGTGCGGTGCAGGTAGCTCTGCACCGTGACGGCAACGGGCAGCCCCATGCCGTGCAGCCGGGAAAACAGATCGAGCGTGGGGCGGGTGACGGCGCTGTCCTCCATGTCCAGCATGAGCAGGGAGGCGCTGCCCGTGGCGTGGTCGCGGATGGTCTCGGCCAGCCGCTGTGCGTTTTCCCGGCACAGCTCCCATGACTGCAGCGCCCCTATCTGGGTCGGGTCCACGGATACGTGGACATCGAGCCCCTGCGCCGCAAGGCCGGGAATGGCTTCCTGCAGCATGCGCACCGTGGCTTCCACGGCCCGGGGGTCCTCCTCGTACTCGCCGAGCAGGAACAAAGACGCCCGCAGGCCTGCCTGCCGGAGCTGCGTCAGGCGCATCATGGCTCCCTGCGCGTCGGACGCGGCCACGAATTGTCCTGCAAATCGTTGCATGAGGGCGCTGCCGTGCACCGCATCGGTCAGGCGTCTGTTGCGGGCGCACCAGATCATGGCCTGTTGCCAGTATCGCATATCCGTCCTCCTGGGGTTCGGGGGTAAAGGCTATGGATACAGAAGCTGCACGGGCCGGTCTGGTAGAATATTGCGGTGAAGGCTACAGGATTTCCGCGCCGTCCTCGGTGACCAGCACCATGTATTCCCAGCGGATGCCGCCCCATTCGGGATAGTAGAGACCCGGTTCCACGGTAATGATCATGCCGGGCTGCAGCTCGGCCTCCACCCGGGGGCTCACGCCCGGTGCCTCATGTGTTTCGAGGCCCACCCCGTGGCCGAGGGAGTGCGTGAAGTGCCGGGCCACTCCGGCCTTTTCAAAGACGCTGCGGGCGCAGGCATGGAGTTCCGCTACCCGCATGCCGGGCCGTATCTGCCGTATGGCGGCGTCCTGTGCGGCGCGGACCTGTTCCATGGTCCGCTGGAAGGCGTCGGTGGGACGGTCTCCCACCCACAGGGTGCGGGTCTGGTCCGAACAGTAGTCCTCCATCCGGCAGCCCACGTCGATGAGCACGGGGCAGTTTTCGGTGATCCGGTCTTTGCCGGGAATGGCGTGGGGCAGGGCCGCGTTGGGGCCCACGGCAACAATGGAGTCAAAGGCAAGGCCGCTTGCGCCGTTTTCCCGGAAGAACCGTTCGATGTCCCAGGCCACCTCTGCCTCGGTGCGCCCCGGGCGGCAGACCGAAGGCACCCACTCCATGAGCCGGTGGTTCAGGGCGCAGGATCGGCGCATCCGGGCGATTTCGTCGTCGTCCTTGATGATGCGCAGGCGTTCCACAAGCCCGTCGGCGCGCTCCATGCGCAGCCCGGATGACAACTGCTCGAAGAAGGCCACACTGAGCGATTTGGCCTCGAAGCCAACGGTGCCGGAGGTCAGGCCCGCGATGTGGCTGCTCAGTTCCTGGGCGGAGCGTCCCGTGTAGATGAACACCCGCTCGGGGTCCCACAGGCGGGCGGCCGCATCCTTGTAGCGGGAGTCCGTGCACAGCCAGTCCCTGCCGTCCGCCATGATGAGCAGATAGCCGCTGCTTTCGTTCTTCTGGGGGTCGTGCAGCTCGAATCCCGAAAGGTAGAAGCGGTTGGCCTCGTGGCTGATGAACAGGGCCTCCAGCTTTGCTTCAATCATCAACGCGCGCAGGCGTTCCCTGCGTGCGGCATACCGTGCAGTATCCATCCGTGCTCCTGTGCTTCGAGTGTGCCCCCGGTCCGGGGGGCGGGCCGACTCCCCGCACGGGCGGGGACGGCTGGGTGCATGGTTCGACAATCCATCATATCAGCTATTATGGCAAGGAGATAGACCTTGTTCGAAAAGCAGGCTACCATGGGCGCATCCTTCTCCGCACTCGTTCAGCACGGTGATCTCATGAGCCAACTGCAGTGGATACTCATTCCGTTCTCCTTCTTCGTGGCGGCCCTTGTTGCCGGTCATGCCCTGCTGCATAAGCGGGACCCGCGGGCGGCGCTGGGGTGGGTGGCGGTCTGCCTCATCTTTCCCGTTGCAGGGCCGCTCTGCTATTACATCTTCGGAATAAACCGCGTACGGCGCAGCGCGCTGCGCCTGCGGGAAGAGGCCTTGTCCCAGCAGCCGGACGGCAGGGGGTGGCTGCATGGCGGTCCGGACCGGTTCGTGCCCGTGGGGGCGCTGGATGAGAGCCAGATTCCGCCACGGTACCGCGAGTTCGAGCGTATCGGCCGGTCCGCCGTGGGCATGCCCCTGTGCGGCGGCAACTGCATAGAGCCCTTGCATAACGGCGAGGAAGCCTTTCCCGCCATGCTGGAGGCCATCGACAGGGCGTCCTCCACGGTCTACCTGTCCTCCTACATCATGGAAACCGGGGCGCAGGGACGCGCCTTTGTGGAGGCGCTTGCCCGGGCCGTGGAACGCGGCGTGGATGTGCGGGTGCTCATAGACGGCGTGGGAGAGAAGTACAGCTGGCCGCGCATGTCATCCCTGTTGCGCAGGCGGGGAGTGCCCGTGGCCCTGTTCCTGCCTCCGAAGCTCCTGCCGCCGCAGCTCAGCATAAACCTGCGCAACCACCGCAAGATACTGGTCGCCGACGGGCTGACCGGATTCACAGGCGGCATGAACATCGGGCGGCGGCACATGGCGGCCGGAACCTCGCCCCGCCGCGTGACGGACATGCATTTCCGGTTCATGGGGCCGGTTGCGGCCCAGCTGCAGGGGGCATTTCTCGAGGATTGGGGATTCGCCACCGGGCGGTATGACGCGCCACCCGCCATATACGAGCAGTGCGAAGGCGACTGCCTGTGCCGCGTCATCACGGACGGTCCGGATGATCCGCAGGACCCGCTGGCCTCGGTGCTCATTGCCGCCGTGTCCACGGCCCGGCGCTCCGTGCGCATCATGACGCCCTATTTCCTGCCCTCACGCGATTTCATCAGCACGCTGCAGGCAGCCTGCCTGCGCGGCGTGGACGTGCGCGTGGTCCTGCCCGAACGCAACAATCTGCCCTTTGTGCACTGGGCCACGCGGAACATGCTGTGGGAGCTGCTGCAGCGCGGCGTACGGGTGTTCTACCAGCCGCCGCCATTCTGCCACACCAAGCTCATGGTGGTGGACGGCTGCTACACGCAGGTGGGGTCCGCCAATATTGATCCGCGCAGCCTGCGGCTGAATTTTGAACTGAATGTCGAGATTCTGGACATGCATGTGGGCCGCAAGATGAGCAGACATTTTGATGGGTTGGTGCGCAATTCGCGTGAGGTGTTCCTGAGCGAGATGGACAACCGCCCCATCCCGGCCCGGTTCCGGGATGCCTTTTTCTGGCTTTTTTCACCCTATCTGTAACCTGCTAACAGGCTGCAAGGACACGAGAATTATTGTCGTCTTCTTTGCAGCATGCTGATTTTATTGGCTGTCTTGTGGGCTTGACTTGCCGGCAAACGGGTTTACTATCTGCCTCGCGCGCGGTTCCGCCTTCCGTTGCCACTGCCGGTTTCTCCCCCTGCCCTCCGGAACGCCTTCGGCACGCGCGCATATCCATTCTCTGTCCTTGGGGGGCTGCCTTCCGCATGCATTGCCATTTTTCCGAGACTGTCCGTACGCTTGCCCACGTTCGTCGTATCCGGCATACCCGTTCTGTCCGCTCCTTCCGTTCCGTCCGGTGGACAGGCCTGGTGGCGGCCCTTGTTGCCGTGATGCTTCTGCAGCCTGACCATGCGCATGCATGGGGGCCCGGGGTGCACGTGGCTGCGGCCAACTGGGTGCTGGCGAACCTTGCCCTGCTGCCGCTTGCCGTGGCCCGTTGCATCGGGACCTACAAGGAGGCCTTTACCTACGGCAGCCTTTCGGCGGACATTTTCATCGGCAAGGGCTGTTCGGTGAAGCCGGGCCACAGCCACAACTGGGAAACGGGACTCGCCCTGCTGGACAGCGTGCGCGGCTCCCGCCAGAAGGCATACGCCCTTGGCTACCTTGCCCACCTTGCCGCGGATATCGTGGCTCATAACAACTATGTGCCCGCGCTCATGAGCGCGACGCCGGGTGCCGGCAAGCTGAGCCACGTGTACATCGAGGCGCAGGCCGACAGGCTGGTCCGCTGGGATACCCGTGACGCCGTGCGCCTGTTTGAATCCCGGTTGAGCCGTGAATCGGATTCCTCGCTGCGCCGCGCCACCAGTGCGGGGCGGATGCCCTTTTTGTTCAAGAAGCAGGTGTTCAAGAGCAGCATGGCGCTGGTGGGGGGAAATTCGTGGCGCAACTCGCTTTCGGTGTGCGGGCTCATGACGCCCGGCACTCGTGACACGGCCTTCTTTACGGCCATGTTCGACGCCAGCCTGCGCTCGGTGGTGGATGTGTTGTGTGATCCCTTTGATTCGGCGATGACCGCCCTGGATCCCATTGGCGAATCGCCGTTGTGCGATGCCAAGGCCCTGTGCTGCGGCCGTGCCCCGCTGGCCTTCCGGCGGCCGTTCCCCCTGCGCTTTCCCCTGCATCCTTCCGTTGCCGGGTTGCCTGCGGTCTGTCTGCCGGAGCGCGCAACCTATCCGTTGCTTGCGGACGCGGTGTAGGGCGTTCCCGCCGGGCGGGCCTTCACCATCCGGGCCGTGGGCAGGGTAAAGGAGACGGATGTCCCCTTGCCGGGTTCGCTTTCCAGCCATATCTCCCCGCCGTGCGCCTGCACGAGGTGCTGCACGATGGACATGCCAAGCCCCGTGCCCTGAATGGCGCCATCCTCTCCGTGCGCCCGGAAGAACTTCTCGAACACCCGCTCCAGCTGCCCGCGCGTCATGCCGACGCCATGGTCCGTGACATTGACGAGGACCACGGCATCGTCGGCTTCCACGCTGACGGCGATGGCACCGCCGTCCGGTGAGTACTTCACGGCGTTGCTGAGCAGGTTCTCGAGAATCTGGCCATACTTGTTGTTGTCCACCAGCGCCAGCGCCTCTTCTCCAGAAGCGTCGAAGGTAAGCGTGTGCCCGGTCTGCTCCGTGGCGCATCGGGCGCTCCAGGCCGCCACCTGGGTGCGTGTCAGGGCCACAAGGTCATGCGGCTGCCTGTTCAGCGAGAACCCCTGCCCCGATTCGATACGCGAGATATCGAGCAGGTCCGAGACAATGCCCGTCAGCGTCTGGGCGCTGCGGTTGACGTGGGCGAGATAGCGCTCGCGTTCCTCCTCGCTGAAGTCGTGGCGGTTGATGAGCAGGTCGGAGAATCCCTGGATGGTGGTGAGGGGGGTGCGCAGTTCGTGGGCCGCGGTGGAAAGGAATTCCGATTTCATGGTGTCCAGTTCATGTTCGCGCGTGGCGTCGTGCAGGATGGTGACGACCCCTGCGGGCTGGGCATGCTTGTCGCGCACCTGTGATGACGTGGCCCTGATGTGCCGGAAAGGGCGGTCTGCGTCTTCGGGAACGCTGAATTCGAAGTGCTTGCCGGGGCCCACGCGCGTCTGCGCCACCCGCTCCTCCACGAGCTGTCTGTACGGCGCTCTGCCGAGCGCCTGTCCCACCTGCATGCCCACGGCCTCGTGCAGGGCAATGCCCAGAAACGTTTCCGCATGATGGTTCATGAGGATGATGCGGTTGTGCATGTCCGTCACCAGCAGCCCATCGGCCACGGAGCGCAGGATCATGTCTATGCGGTCCCGTGTGGACTCGGCATAGATGAGGGCGCTTTTCAGTTCCACCGTTCTGTCCAGCACCGTTTTCTCCATGCGTGCGCCGTAGGCGTCGAGTTCCAGGCGCGCCTTGTGCGCCTCGGTAATGTCCTCGGCGGTCATGAGTATGCGGAAGCCGCCATCCATGGAGAGGCGCACGAGGGATATCCGGGCAAAGAAGCTTCTGTCCGGTCTGGTCTGCTCCACCTCCTGTACCAGCGGCGGCCCGCCCGTGTGCAGGACGCGCGTCATGGAATCCTCAAGGACATACCGTTCCTCTGAGCCCAGCAGACTGAAGATGCTCTGGCCGCGCGGGTCATCCCGCAGACCGTACAGTGCGATGAAGGCGGGGTTGGCCTTGAGGATGCTGCCACGTTCGCTGAGCAGGGTCATGCCGTAGGGGCTGGCGTTGAGAAGGCATTCGCTTTCCATCGTCTCCCGTCTGGCCGTAACGAGTTGCCGGTGCAGCACGGCGTGCTCCCACAGGGAGGTAAGCAGCGTCTGCAGCCTGCTGACATCCCGCAGGGAGAAACGGCTGGTGGTGCCCACCCCGAGGATGGCCAGCGGCGTGCGGCCGTGAATGATCGCAACGGCCATGTGGCAACGGATGGATGGGGCCGAGAGCGGATAGGTGGCGGAGGGCCGTATGCGCTGACGCGGTCCGTGCATGACGTAGGGGCTGCCGTCCAGGAGCGGAGCCCAGAATTCGCGGGCGTCCAGGGGAATGTTCTGGCCGGTATGCCCGGTGGGTTCCGTGATGGTGAAATCCTCGCCGTGGGCATGTGCCGCAATGACCGGGTCGGGGTGAAACTGGACCAGGTAGGCCATGTCCGCGCCGCTGACCTGCATGCCGCCACGCACCAACTGCACGTGGATGTCGGGAATGCCCCTCGCGCCGTGCAGGGTGATGTTGGAACAGGCGTCGGCCAGCATGGTGTTGCGGTACCATTCGGCCACATGGTTCTGCCAGAGTCGCAAGACCGCTACCCCGAGGCAGGCAAGGACAATTGTAAGGATGACGGGGGTGGCGGAGAAGGGCGGGGGAAGCGCCACCGTGGCCATGGCAGGGAGGGGGAAGGCCGCACAGCACGCCGCCGCGATGACGGCAGGGAGGAACCAGCCGGGCATCTTCCGTAAAAACGGGAGGACTACCGGGAGGCGTCGATGTGCGAATGGGGTGTACATGATTCCACACTATCGCCTGAGGAGGACGCCTCCATGATAATCTGCCGCCGGGCCACGGATGACGGGGGAACGGATGATGCCGTTTTTGTAAAAATGCCTTGCTTTAGGCCGTGCTCATTGGGTATGCAGAGCCATCAACAGGCGCTGCCCGGAGGTTTCCGGGCCAGATCGGCATTTCATTCCAGCAGCAAGCGGGAGTTTTGCAAT
>QKEJ01000098.1 GCA_003252375.1 Halodesulfovibrio sp. | reverse complement strand
GCTTTCAGCATCATTTCACAGGATGCTGCGGACGGTGTGCTGCGCATCAGATTCAAACTGGCCACCCCGTAACCCGACCCTCTTACCGAATACGGACGTCCCTTCATGCATGCACGCACACGGCTTTCCCCGATTTTAGCGGTGGCCCTTGTAACACTCTGCACCCTGTGCGGCATTCAGGGATGCGTATTCTTACAGCGCGGGGGCGAGGCCGCAGACACTCCCGCTCTGGAGCAGCCCCTCACCATCATGGACGGAGCCGACTTCGCCGTCTTCTCAAAACGGTTCAGGCCCTTGCTCATCACCCGCCACATCCTCAACAGCGATGGCACTCCGGCACCGCAGACGCCGCTGACCCTGCACGGCACCACACGCCCCTCCGGCGAATACCTGCCCGAGTCCTTCGGAAGCGAACTCTACAACAGGCTCTCATTGCGCTTCATGTGGCCGGCCGAGGAACGCAACCGGCAGCAGGAGGTGCTCACCCATGCCAGCATGCCGTCATCGGGTGAGACCGTGACCATCGATCCGTCATCTGTTGTGGTCGTGGGAGAATTCAGCACGGACATCTACAAGCTGGTCGCCCTGATGGATTGGGACGGCGACGGTACCCGGGACTGGCTGGTCCGCTATCGCTTCAAGCCCTCCACCGACGAACCGGCGTCCTCCCGCCTGCTGGTCATTCCTTCCCCTGCCCCGCTCGGATTGCTCGAAGCAGAGGTCATAGAGGCAGTGGAATGCTCGGCTGACGGTTGCATCAGCTATACCGGAGGCGCATTGACGAACGTGCTGGGCTACGACCCCAAGGTCCCGGTTCCGGCCGCGTCCATGCGAACCACACCGGCCGCGTCCGTCAATTGATCCGCATATTTCCCGCCCCCAGTCCGTCCGGCAGGGAAGCCCCGCCTTCCTCGTGCGCCAGCAGCTTGAGCAGTTCGGAAGAAAGGCGGCTCATGTCCACCGGCTTGGACAAGAAGCCGTCCATGCCCGCATCAAGGCTTGCATCCCTGCTCTCCTGCATGGCCAGCGCTGTCAAAGCCAGAATGGGAATATGCCGGGCGGCCTCACCGGCACGAGACGCCCGGATGGCGGCAGCAGCCTCTATCCCGTTCATCTCCGGCATCTGCAGATCCATGATGATGCCGTCGTAACGGCCGGTAGCAAGCGCCTCAAGCACCTGCTGTCCGTTCTCCACATACGTGACCATGCATCCGTGCAGTTCAAGCCAACGCCCGACAACCATGCGGTTGATACTGTCGTCATCCGCCACGATAATGCGCACCCCCTCAAACAGGGGCTGTTCGTCCGTTCGGGTCCGGACCACCTTGCCGGGCTCGGACTCCGCTGCCGCCCCACCACTGCCAGCCGCTGCGGGAGCCGGACCGACCCCATCCTCCGGAGCCGTGAACACGTCACCGCCACGAGCCCATGCCTGTTCTGACATGGCCACCGCTTCAGCCACGAGGGTGCGGACAAGCGCGCTGTCCGGCTCCGCGGGAGTCCAGCGAAGGGGAAGACGCATGACCACCTCAAGCTGTCCCTCATCCTGCACATAGATACTGCCGTGCAGCAGGTCCGCCAGCCTGCGGGAGAGGACAAGCCCGAACGTTCTGGAATCCTCAAAGGACTCCAGCCCCTCGTAGGTGAATGCCCGGCGCACGCTATCCCGCCAGCGTTCCGCCCCGTCGGCGGAGACCCGAAGTGCAAACTCGGTCATTCTGAGAGCATTCTCACGGTTCAACACGCCACCAGGAGGCTGACGCAGGGATACGACAACCTCGCCCCCCGCTGCGAACTGCAGGGCATGCCCCACCAGGTTGAACAGAATCTGACGCAGGCGTGGGGCCACCCCAACCATCATCTCCGGCATGACCGATGAAATTTCTGCGGAAAGACCGGCCTGCTTCAGCGTGGCCTCGCAATAGAAGCTGTTGATGACGGTGTGCAATACATCGTCGACAATAAAGGGACTTGCCTGCTCCAAGGCCATCTGGCCACCGGCGAGGGCAGACTCGACGCCGGCAAAGTCCAGCAGGTCATCCAGAAAACGCATCAGGCTGGTGCCTGTTTCTCCTGCCATGCGAATGTACCCGCGCTGCGTTCCGTCCAGCGTGGTCTGCTCCAGCAACTGCATGACACCGAGCATACCGTGCAGAGGCGTCCGCAATTCCTGACTGATGTTCCCGAAAAACTCGTCCCGGGCACGGATGGACGTCTCGGCGGCCTGCTTGGCGGTCCGGAGGCTGGACTCCGCCTCCTTCTGCCCCGAAACATCACGGATGACTGCAAGGGCATACTGCCTTCCGGCAGCCAGAATCACCCTGGTGTGCACCTGAGCCTCCATGAAGGAGCCGTCCTTTCTGCGCAGACGGCACTCAAAGAGCTCGGCATCGTCAAGTTCCCGAACATGCGTGCCGAAGAGGTGCACATCACCCGTTTCCAGATCCGCGGCGTGCATGGTGGACAGCTCCGCAACCGAGTAGCCCAGAGCCTTGACCACGGCATGGTTGAATTCCTCCACCCTGCCACTGGACAGGTTCACCAGCATGATGAGATCCGAGGCGCGCTCGAAGATCTCCCGGTAGCGCATTTCGCTCTCGCGCATGCGCAACTCGGTGGTCCTGCGATCATGCACATCGGTGACATAGGCGACGATCTGATTGATGATGCCAAGGTCGGTTCGCTGCATGACTACGCACAGGGCCCCCCAGAGCGGTACGCCGCTGCGGTGCAAGAAGCGTTTCTCCACCCGCACGCTGGTTACTTCACCAATGAGCAGACGGTGCAGGGCCAGTCGGATTTCCTCGGCATCATCCGGATACAGGAGGTCACGCAGGGCCATGCCGCCAAGCTCTTCCTGCCCGTATCCCACGAATCTGGCCAGCGCAGGATTGACCTGCTCGATGGTCATATTCTGCCGCATGAGGGCTATGCCCTCCGGCGCATGGTCAAAAATCAGTGCATAATCCCTGCCCATGGTCTGCAGCCGCGTCTCCAGCTGGTTCCGGTCCGTAATGTCCCGCAACATGATCATCACATGGCTCTTGCCGCTCCTGTTCAGGGCCACAGGGGTCATGATAAGCCGGTAGAGCCTGTCCTCTTCCTCGTGCAGCGACTCGATGGGCTCATGGGACGAGGCCACCCGTTCAAAGGAGCGCAGACGCCGCTCAACCGCCTCCTCCTCGAAAAGGCTGGAAAGATGCGGGCGCACGGAGCGCAGCCCGACCAAGTCGAAATGATTGGCCGCAGACGTGTTATACGCAAGGACGTTCCCGTCCGGCGTGGCAACAAGTGCAGGATACCCGAGACCATCCAGCACACTCACCAGCTGTTCGGTCCTGCTGGCCTCCCGGCGCAGAAGCAGCATCACGGACACACCAAAGACAAGCCCTGCCAGCACCGCCAGCAGATGTCCCCAGTCCGGGACAATCAGTGGCTCTTCCCGTGTGCCGGGATCATACCAGTGAGCAACGAGATTCCTGAATGGCTTGGTCTGGACAAAGGCGCGCACCTGTTCATCCAGGCGCGCAAACAGCGCCTCCTGCCCAACATGGACAGCCAGGGCATACTGCACCTCGAGCAACCGGTCCGGCAGCATGGCCACACGGGAACCGACGCCCATCCGGTCAAGGAAATAGCGGATAGGGGGTTCAGGATAAATGATGGCGTCCACTGTTCCGGACAGCAGCATGAACAGAAGCTGCTCCACAGTGGTCGCCTCGCGGATGATGAGGCCGTTCAGTTCCCGGGCGATGGCTTCTCCCGGATCTCCGCTCAGCACGGCGACCTTGCGCCCCTGCAGGTCCTCAATTCCCTGCACGCTGCTGGAGGAAGAACGGGTGAACACCCGCATGGTTACCGAATGCACGGGGGCGGTATAGTGCACGATCTTCCGGTATCGCTCCAGGACGGGCATGAGAGGCACTACCTGCACCGTCCCCTGCTGCACCTCGCGCAGCACATCCTGCCACCCGGAAAAACGGCGCGTGATCAGGGAAACATCGGCTCCCTCGGCAATCTGTTCCATGAACTGGACCGCAAACCCCGTGGTGGAATAGGCATCATTGCTGACGTACTCCGGCGGTGACGATTCCGGCACGCCCACCACGATACTCTCGGACACAGCACGAGCAAGACCGGCCTGCGCCGTAATGCAGAGCAGCAGGCTGACGGCGATACACATGCCCAGTCCACGGGGCGGGATCGCCGCCACCCCGCATCGGAATCCGTACCCATTGCGTCCCATTGCATTTCCCCAATGCGCCCTGAAGGGGCGCCCTCTGTATGCGGACATCTCACATTGTGCCAGTATGGGATAAGAGACGACAACACTACATGATAACCAGCCAAGCATCGCATTTTACCCTTGACCGTCCGCGTATGGGCATTATTCTTTCCAACGGTCGCGCTTCGCGTCCATTGCAACTATCCCGCAGAATTTACTGATCAAGGAGACGCTACGCATGTCGCAAACGTTCGAATTCAAGACCGAAGTACGCAAACTACTGCACATCATCACCCATTCCCTCTACACCAATCGTGAAATCTTCCTGCGAGAGCTTGTTTCCAACGCCTCGGACGCACTGGACAAGCTGCGGTTCGCGCAGGCAAAGGGTGAGGCCGTGGTTGCCCCCGACCTTGAACTGGGCATCGACATCAGCATCGACAAGGATGGCAAGGTCATTACCATCCGGGATACCGGCATCGGCATGACCCATGACGAACTGGTGGACAATCTGGGCACCATCGCCCGTTCCGGGTCCGAACGCTTTCTCAAGGAGCTTGCCGACAAGCAGGAAGACCCCGGCAACATCATCGGCCGTTTCGGTGTGGGCTTCTATTCGGTGTTCATGATCGCCGACAGTGTCGAAGTAGCCACCAGAAGCGCACGCGAAGGCGATCAGGCCTTTGTGTGGAAGTCGGACGGCCTCGGCGCCTTCGAAGTCACCCCCTGCGAAGCAGGCGCTCCGGAACGGGGAGCCGTGATCACCATCCACGTGAAGGATGACGCGGATGAATTCCTCGAAGCCTTCCGGCTCAAGAGCATCCTGAAGAAGCACTCCAGCTTCATTCCCTTCCCCGTGGTGCTGGAAGGCGAACGCGTGAACACCACGCCTGCCCTGTGGCGCGAACCCAAGAGCTCCGTCACCAAGGAACAGTACAAGGACTTCTACACCCACCTGACCTTTGATGACGCCGAGCCCATGGACACGCTCCACATCTCGGTCGATGCCCCCGTGCAGTTCAACTGCCTGGCGTTCATTCCCAACCATCCCCGGGATCTTTTCGGCTTCGACAGGGACCGCTACGGCCTTGACCTGTATGTCCGCCGCGTCCTCATCCAGCATGAGAACAAGGATCTGATCCCCGAGTACCTCTCCTTCCTCAAGGGGGTTGTGGACACAGAGGATCTGCCCCTGAACATCTCCCGCGAGACCCTGCAGGAGAACGCCCTTATCAGGAAAATCCAGCAGACCGTGGTCAAGCAGGTGCTCAACCACCTCGAGAAACTGGCAAAGAACGACGCTGACGCCTACAACCGGTTCTGGAACACCCACGGCAAGGTCTTCCGCGTGGGATACGGCGACTACGCCAACCGCGAGAAATTCACGCAGCTGCTGCGCTTCAACTCCTCGCACCATGAGGACAACACCGGGCTGACCTCCGTGGACGCCTACATGGAAAGGGCCAAGCCCGAACAGAAGGCCGTGTACTTCATCACCGCGCCCAGTCGTGAAGCGGCCAAGCTCAATCCCCATCTGGAAATCTTCACCCGCAAGGGCATAGAGGTCCTCTTCCTGTACGAACCGGTGGACGAGTTCGTCATGGACAACCTGCATTCGTACAAGGAATTCGAGTTCGTCGCGGCAGAAACGGTCAAGCCGGAGACTCTGGACGCCTTCCCCGACATGGAAAAGGAAACCCCGGTGGAGGATCTCTCCGAAGGGGATGCCGCCACGTTTGACGACCTGCTCAAGGCCATGAAGGACATCCTGGGCGACAGGGTAGCGGACGTGCGCATCTCGAAGCGCCTTTCCGGCTCTCCGGCCGTGCTGGCCAGCCCGGACGGCGCCACGTCTTCCATGGAAAAGCTCATGCGCATCATGAACAAGGATGAATCGATTCCCCAGAAGATTCTGGAAGTGAACCGGGACCATGTCATCCTCCGCAATCTGCTGCGCATCTTCAAGGCGGACAGCAAGGACGCCCTCATCGAGCAGACGGTGATCCAGATATTCGAGTCCTCGCTGCTGCTTGACGGTTATCTCAAGGACCCGCACGCTCTGGTGGGCCGCATAAACGATCTGCTGGAAAAGGCGAGCGGCTGGTACACGGAAATCAAGAAGATCTGATTTCCCTGTTCCCCATCACGAAAATGACAAGAGGGCTGGTGCCATGCACCAGCCCTCTTTGCGTGTAGCGGAACCGGAGCCATGCTCCGGACAGAAGCCTCCGTCGGCGAGGAAGCGCGACCTGCCTCGCCGACGGTGGGTTCTGCTCAGTGAATCGTCATCCCGTCCCTCTTGCCGGTGAGGGGCGGCTTGCCGCATCGGAATGACCCAAAAATGTATCCCCCGTCACGTCGCTTCGGTCCGGAGCGAAAAGGTCCTGGCCGGAAGCCGGGAACGGTGAGAGAACCCGAACCGGACGAAGCAAAACGTTGGCCGTATTGATACCGCATACGCATCGCCCCGTCCATAATGGAGGCTTTCAGCGCAACTACATTTTGCAACAGAATGACACTCTTCCATGCAAGCATGCAAGCAATATGCTGTTTTACCACGAAAAATACACACACCCCAGAGAACAGGGCCTGGACATCAAAATTGGTCAAACCGCATTTTTCTCCGTATTGGTCCAACCCATACTGGCCGATGTTTTCCCCGCTGCAGCCAAAAAAAGGACGCCCTGCAGATGCAGGGCGTCCGGATAACTGATACGTGGACAAGGGGCTACAGGTCGCAATCCTCGGGACTTTGCGCCTGCATGTCAGTAATGATGGTCTTGAGTTCCGCAGCCATCTGGGCAAGCTCGCTGACGGCGCCGGCGGACTCGTCCATGGCGTGAGCGTTCTCCTCGGCGGAGTGCGTAATCTGCTCCGTTGCCGCGGAGATCTCGTCGCTGGCGGCGGACTGCTCTTCCGCAGCGGCGGCAATGTCCCGGACATGATCAGCGGTCTGCTCCACAAGCTGCACGATTTCCTGCAGCACTCCGGCAGAGGTATTGGCCAGTTCCGTATTCTCGTTGATGGCCTTTGCCGCGTTGTCAGAGGAGGCCTGACTCTTCTGGGTGCTCTGCTGGATGCTCTTGATGGCATCCGTAACTTCCTTCGTGGCCTGCATGGTCTTTTCCGCCAGCTTGCGGACCTCATCGGCCACCACGGCAAAGCCGCGACCGTATTCACCGGCCCGGGCCGCCTCAATGGCGGCGTTCAGGGCCAAGAGGTTGGTCTGGTCCGCGATGTCGTTGATCACATTGATGACCGCCCCGATATTCTCGGCCTGCTCTCCCAGGACATTCATGTCCTCCTTGAGCTGCAGGGCGTCCTTGTAGACGCGTTCGATAAGGTGCCGGGAACTGCCGACGACATCGGCCCCTTCCTGCGCCTTTTCGCGTGCCGAACCTGCAAGGGATGCAGCTTCACCGGCACTCTTGGCAACTTCCAGCACGGTTGCGTTCATCTGTTCCATGGAAGAGGCCACCTCACGGGTGCGGCCCAGCTGCTCACGTGAGGTGATGGAAGACTGCTCCACCTGTGCAGAGAGCTCTTCCGCCGCCGAGGCAAGACCGTTGGATATATCCGTGGCCCGGGCCGCCGAACGGGCGATCAACTCGTTGTGGGCACAGATTTCCGCTTCCTTCTGCTTCAGGTCCGTCATGTCGAGGTACAGACAGAAACCGCCAATGCAGACCTTGTTCATGTCATACAGCGGATACACGTTGGCAAGAACGTGCCGCACGCCCCCCTTGTGGCCATTGATGCTCACTTCGAGGTTCTTGAAGACCTTGCCGTTCTCTATGGACTGCCCAACGGCGGTCTTGCGGCTTGGGTCATTGTAGAAAATTTCGGCAAGGGTGCGCCCGAACTGCGCTTCGGGTGCGCCGTCTATCTCAAGCATGTCCATGCATGCCTGATTGGTAAACAACGCCCGTTCCTTGGTATCCGTCAGCAGAAAGGGAGTGGGCAACCCTTCAATGATCCCCTTCTTCATGCCTGCCTCACGCAGGTACGCGGCAGCCAGCGACTCCACGGCCCTCGCCAGCTCGCTGTCCGAAGCCGACGTAGCGGCGGTGACGGAAAAATCGCCGTCCGCCAGTTTGGCCGCATAGTGCGTCACCCCGGCCAGTCCGTCAGCCTGACGTTTCACACAGCCCAGAGTGACGGCCATGCAGACAATTCCCACAGCAACGGCACCGCACCAGAGGACCACATTTCCCCCCGACGCAAAGGCACCCACAGCACCAGCAAGCATGAACAACATACCGGCAAGCAGGGCGGTCCTGGCCCTATGCAGTAACATCATACGCACCCTCTTCTTGATGAAATGCCTCCCCGTAATTGGGCAAGTGCGTCCAGGATACTGCATAAATAGACAATACGTCCAGTCAGAGAGAAAAGCAGGTGCGGCGATGATTGGATAACCGTTTTCATCCCCCGTTATCTGTACGTCCGGAGGTATGGCAAAACGTGGAGAAATTGGTCCAACCAATTGTGGCGCTCAAAAAAAGCCCGCCGCTGCGGGGGCAGCGGCGGGCACCAACCATGCTTCAACGTCATAACCGCAAGACAGGCTCTAGCCCAAAGCCTTCTCAGCGATCATGCGAAACTGTTTCAGTCCCTTTGAGTCACACTTGAACTCACTGCTGGGGCACTTGGCACACGCGTCGCCGTAGCGGCGGTACAACGTGGCAGCCTTGCCCTGGGAAATGTTCTTGCCTCCGCTGGTTACCACATTCCCGGCGGGGGATAACTCCAATCCCATGCTTTGCGCCACTTCAAAAAACCTTACAGCGAATTCTTCCGGCTTCATCGGGGAACCTCCGTTGGCTCAAAGGGTTCTAGCAGTTCAGCATGATGGCCGCTCCTGAGGGAACGGTAACGTACTCAATGCCTCAGAACCTCTCCGAAACCAGTCCGACCCACAGATATGGAACCGGACAGGACTGAGGACTTCTCCAGCACAGGTATAAACACATAATCAAAACCATACGTCAAGCATCAGAAAACAGGTTGACCACTCAATTCAACCCTCCCGGCCGTCGTAACCTCCATCCGCTTTTGGATTACCAGAAAAAGCCAACCTGTCCGGTACGGAAAAACTCTTCATCCGCTCAATTCAGCGCTCGCCGCCAGCACCAGCCCTATCCCGCCAGAATTCGAATACTAATTGCAGAAGGAGAGTTTTTTTTGCAATTCGGGTTGACCAAATAATAATAATCGTTACTATTAGAACCAAGAAGAGCGTTCGCGCTCTCCCCCTTCACAAGGCATGCACGTCTTGCGCCGGGGTCGGGGGGTGGCAGCCCGGTCCCGGCGTCAGGACGCCATCAGAAACACGTCTGAATCCATTCAGACCGCCGATACGTCAGCAAGGAGGAAACCATGGGTGTTCTTTCTCAGTTCAGCAACCTTGATATCGATTGGAACCTCAGCCCCGAACATGCGGTAACCATGTATCTTGAATGGGGCAACAACGACTGGCATGCAGAGTATCCGCCGGTCCGTTCCAAGGCAGACTACTCCACCTACTTTGTCGTGGACATGTGGGGAGAAAAGCCCGTTGTACGTCTGGTACGCCGCAACTCCGAAGCCGCCGAGGAACTGGTGACCATTCCTCTGCCCAACAGACTGGCAAACAAGCTTCTGGAGGAATACGGGGATCTGAAGTGCATCATGGAACCGACGCGGGAAATCAAGGCTTGGCTCAAGAAGGAGCTCGGACACGATTAATCTGAGCAGACAAATTTAGTCGAACACTCCTTTGGACAACCCATGTGGACCGTGAAGGATGTGCCCGTATCGGAATCGGGGCCGATACGGGCACTATTCGTTTGTCTGCCGGAAAATCAATGCTCTGCGAGGCGCTGGGCCAGTCTGGTATACCGCTTCTGCATGCGGTTGTTCTTCACCGCAATGCTCAGCGCCTTGGGAGCCCCTACCAGAATGACCAGCTTCTTGCCTCTGGTCACCCCCGTATAGATGAGATTGCGCTGCAGCAGCACATAGTGCTGGGTAAGGACGGGAATGACCACGGCGGGATACTCCGAGCCCTGCGACTTGTGAATGGAGATGGCGTAGGCGGGAACCAGCTCGTCCAGTTCGTTGAAGGCGTAGATGACGTTCTTCTCGTCGTCGAAGCGGACAGTCAGCTCCTTCTCCTTGGGGTTCACCACGCAGACACGGCCGATGTCGCCGTTGAACACGTCCTTGTCGTAATTGTTGCGGATCTGCATGACCTTGTCCCCCAGCCGGTACTCGCGGTCTCCACGCTTGATGAGCCGAGTTTCCGGATTCAGGGCCTGCTGCAGCAGCATGTTCAGGTTGCCGGCTCCGGCCGAGCCCTTGTGCATGGGGGTAAGGACCTGAATGTCATTAAACCGGTCCATGCCGAAACGACGCGGGATATGATTGCGCACCAGATCCACCACCATGGCGGCGCACCGCTCCGGATCATCCTGCCGGATGAAGTAGAAATCCGAAAGCTGCTCCTTGCCCGCGTCAAGGTATGGAACCTCCCCGCAGTTGATCTTGTGGGCACTGGTGATGATGTCCGATTCCTGCGCCTGTCTGAAAACCTCGGTCAGCTCCACCACATCCACGACGCCGGAGGTGATCACGTCGCGCAGCACGTTGCCCGGCCCCACGGAGGGCAGCTGATGCACGTCCCCCACAAAGATGACCGTCGCCCCCAGCGGCACGGCCTTGAGCAGATGGAACATGAGCATGGTGTCCATCATGGAGGCCTCGTCCACCACCAGCAAACCGCAGGCAAGGGGATTGTCCTCGTTGCGCTGGAACCCGTCTTCCCTCGGCGAATATTCCAGCAGGCGGTGGATGGTCTTGGCCTCCACCCCTGAGGTCTCGAACATGCGCTTGGCCGCCCTCCCCGTGGGGGCGCAGAGCAGAACCTTGGCCTTCAGCGACTTGAACACCCGGATAATGGCGTTGGTGATGGTGGTCTTGCCCGTACCGGGACCACCGGTCAGCACCATAATTTTGGCCCGGGCAGCCGTTCGCACGGCCTCCAGCTGCGCCTCGGCAAGGTGTATGCCCAGTTCGCCCACAACGGACTCCACCACTGCATCGGGAGCGGTGATGGCCACGGACTTGGGAGAACCGAGAATCTTGCGCAGATAGGTGGAGATGCCTGATTCGTAGGCATGGAAGCGGGCAAGGTACACGGCTTCCTCGCCATCCGGAAGCGGCTCCACAACCACCCGCTCCTCCCGCTTCAGGGCGTGGATGGCCTCCTCCACAAGATCGTACATGATGTCCAGGTCCGCAGCGGTCTTGGCCACCAGCAGCTCGAGAGGATAGTAGACGTTGCCCTCTTCGGTGACCTTCTTGAGCACGTACAGCACACCGGCTTCGGCACGCAGGGGGGAATCCTTCTCGAATCCCAGCTTCAACGCCACGGCGTCCGCGGTCAGAAAGCCGATACCGTGAATATCCATGGCCAGCCGGTAGGGATTTTCCTGCACCACGGTCAGGGCATGCTTGCCGTAGAACCGGAAGATGCGCACGGCATAGGAGGTGGAAACGCCGTGCGGCTGCAGAAACATGATCAGATCACGTATGCCGCGATGCTCTCCCCACCCTTCACGCACGGCTTCGGCGGTCTTCCGGCCTATGCCGTCCACCTCGAGCAGCCGCTCGGGTTCATGGTCCAGCACCTTGAAGGTATCCGCACCAAAGGCATCCACAATGCGCTCAGCCGTCTTGGGCCCCACGCCATGAATGAGACCTGAGCCCAGATAATGGCGAATGCCCTCCACATGAGCGGGCAGCACGGTCTGGTGCTTCTGCATGTGCAGCTGTCTGCCAAACCGGGGATTGGTAACCCACTCGCCCCATATTTCGAGCGAAACGCCGGGCTGCGGCTCCCCCATGTGGCCGATCACGGCCACGCTGTCGCCGGTCTTGGTCTTGAGGCTGAAAACGGTATACCCGTTCTCCTCATTATGAAAGACGACTCGTTCAAGCGTGCCCTGCATGTGTACGAGAGCGGCGACATCGGACGTGGCGTCCAGAAGGGATTTCTGCTGCATGGGGGTCATGTACCGGCAGAGACCCTAGAGGTCAAATGCGTCCAGCTCCATGAGGCCGGAAAGGGGGGAGAGCGACTGCCGGGCCTGCATGAGCAGCAGGTCCGCCAGCACCAGTGACGCCATGGCCTTGAGCACGGGAACCACCCGCGGAATGGCGCTGATGTCGTGCCGGCCCCCTATGCGCAGGGTGCGCTCTTCTCCGCTGCGTGTCGTGGTCGTCTGCTCCCGGGCAATGGAGGGTATGGGCTTGATGGCGGCACGCGCCACCACGGGCATGCCATTGGAAATGCCGCCGAGTATTCCGCCGGCATTGTTGCTGGCAAAAGTGTTCTCGCGCATGGGATCGTTATTGTCGCTGCCCCGCAGACGTGCGGCCTGGAACCCGCTGCCGATCTCCACGCCCTTGACCGCCCCGACACTCATCAGTGCATGGGCCAGCATGGCGTCCAGCTTGTCGAAGACGGGCTCGCCCAGTCCGGCGGGGACGCCGAGCGCCTCCACCTGCACGATGCCGCCCAGGGTGTCGCCATCCGACTTCACGTCACGCACCAGGCTTTCCCAGCCGTCAACCACGTCGGGATCGGGAGAAAAGAACGGTCTGCCCTGCGCACCGGCCGGGTCGACCACATCAGCGGGTATCCCCCCCAGTTCCACGGTATAGGCCCGCACGGATATGCCCTGCGAGGCAAGAAACTGCTGGGCGATGGCACCGCCGGCAACCCGGCTCACGGTCTCACGGCCGGAAGAACGCCCTCCGCCACGGTAGTCCCGGAACCCGAACTTCCGGTCAAAGGTATAGTCCGCATGGCCGGGGCGCCACACGTCCATGATATCGCTGTAATCCCGGGAACGCTGATCCGTGTTCTCGACGAGAAAGCCGATGGGAGTGCCTGTGGTGCGTCCTTCGAACACACCGGAGAGAATGCGGACGGCATCCGCCTCCTTGCGGGCCGTGGAGGCTATCCCCCCCTGCCCGGGCTTGCGCAGATCCAATTCCCGCTGAATGTCCTCCTCGCACAGCTCGATGCCGGAGGGGCACCCGTCAAGCACGCCCCCGAGGGCCGGGCCATGGGATTCTCCAAAGGTGGTCAGACGGAACATCCGACCGAATGTGCTGCCGCTCATATCACTTACTCCTGCCTTGTTGGCGATATGTCACCCGTGATCAGGGGACAAGACCATACACTATCATTCCGCTTTGCCAACTCGGTGCGGCACACGCTGCAGGGGCCGGAACAACAAGACCCGACCCCGAAATTTTCTGTTCGGCCTAGCGGACGACCGTAACCGGGCACGCCGCTATCTGCAACACCCGGTGCGTGGTGCTGCCCACCAGCAGTCCTTCCAGATCGGAATGACCGCGCGAGCCCATGATGATCTGATCGCACTTTTCGAAATCGGCGAGCTGGACAATGGCGTCCTCCACCGGTCCTTCAAGAATGCGATCCGCAAAGGAAATGCCGGCCCTGCGAAGCAGTTCCCTGAAGGGCTCAAGCAGTTCATTGGAGCGGTTGGTCAGCGAAACCTTGGCCTGCTCGTACGCCTCCGAGCTGAGCATGGGCGGCACCTGCATGCGGCAGTTAAGCAGCAGCACCTCCGCTCCGACAAGCTTGGCGAACTCTGCGGCATAGGTCGTGGCCTTGAGGGAATACTCGGAACCATCAACGGGGACCAGAATCTTCTTTATCTGCATATCCTCTCTCCTTGCATCAACGACAACGCGTCCCTATCGGGGAAGCCACATATGCCCCCATTAAACTACGGATTCCCCTTTGCTTCAAGGGGTTGCATGATGTCAGACACAATTTCCTCCACACTGCGCGTGGCGTCCGCCCGCAGATGGGCCACAGACTCGTACAGAGGGGCACGCTGGGCCAGCACGTCACGCACTTCCCCGGCCATGTCCCCGCCGGACAACGAGGGACGCTGTCCGGGCAACGGATCAGCGCACAGGCGTTCCACAAGCACCTCCACCGGTGCCTGCAGCAAAACAACCAGTCCCGAGCCGCGCATGCGTTCCCGGTTCTCAGGACGCAGCACCATACCGCCACCCGTGGCGACCACCACCCCGGTCTCACTGCTCACCGAGGCCAGCGCGGCGGTCTCACGATCCCGAAACGCATCCCAGCCGTCGGCCTCCACAATCTCGGCAATGGCGCAGCCCGCCGCACGGACGACAAGCTCATCCGTATCCACAAACCGCCATCCCAGCCGCAGGGCAAGAGCCCTGCCCACGGTTGTCTTGCCGCAGGCCCGTGGTCCTACAAGGTAGATCCGCGCCGTTTCCATGCCCACTCCTTTCTGCCGAATGTCCCCGCCGGGCTTCTTCCTAGGTTTCAAAAACGTGCGAAAGAGTACGCATATCCCGTGCGGAAGGCAACGCCGGACGCCATCGCGCCCCCGCAGCACTGCTGCGAGAAAAAATACAATGTCCGGGTGGTTGCGGCCTTTTGCCCCGCAGATTTTGGTGATACAAGCGGGGAACCTACACCATCAAGGAGCCCTGTTTTGCCATATAGCCAGTTTCATGCCCGCCGACTTGTCCCCTGCATCATCTGCCTCTGCTGCCTGCTCATCACGGCATGCGCCAAGAGACCGGTAACGGACTACGCCCCGGAGGCACAGCGGTCGGCGCGAACCATCGCCGAACAGATAGACCTGCACAAGCAGGGCCTTGCCTCCTGGAACGATCTGGCCCCGGCGCTGGACAGTTCCCTTGCCTACGTCAGCCGCAAGCCGGCATCCGCGACTGCCCTGCACCGGGACAACCTCACCGTCACATGGGGTGAACTGCGCGCCGGGCTGCTGCTCATGCGCAACCTGCTTCCCCAGCTGGACAATGATCCTTCCCTGCTCGGTCAAAACTTCCAGTTCGTGCAACTGACCCAGGATCCCAAATTCACCAGCTACTATGAACCGGCCATCGAGGCTGCGCTTGAGCCTTCCAGCGTCTACGCCTATCCCATCTACGCCATGCCTGAAGACCTGCTCTCGCTGGACCTCTCGGCATTCCATCCCCGGTTCAAGGGCCAGCGCCTCTTCTACCGCATAGAAAACGGCAAGATCGTTCCCTATCACGACCGCGCCGCCATTGATGCCGACCGGTGCCTTGCCAACCGCGGACTGGAAATCGCCTGGGCCAAGGACCCCATCGACATCTTCTTCCTGCAGGTGCAGGGTTCCGGCAGACTCATCCTGCCCGACGGCAGAGAGATGCATGTCCTGTATGCTGGCAAGAACGGCCACCAGTACGTTTCCCTCGGCCGGGTGATGAAGGAAATGGGCCTGCTGGAGCCGGACAACGTGAGCATGCAGTCCATCCGCGCCTATCTTGACCGCAACCCGCAGAAGATGCGGGAGCTGCTGGATACCAACCCGAGCTACGTCTTCTTCCGCCTTTCCGATGCCGGCCCCTTCGGCTCCATAAACCAGCCGCTCACGCCGCGGGTATCACTGGCCGTGGACCCGGCCCTCATTCCGCTGGGAGCCCTGATGACCTTTACCATTCCGCTCCCCGAGAAGGGACCGGAAGGACAGTTCCTCATGGGAACGCCCTTCACGGGCATCGGCCTTGCCCAGGACACCGGCGGTGCGATCAAGGGCCACAGAATCGATTTCTTCAGCGGATACGGCGACGAGGCCACATGGGTTGCTGGTCACATGAACGCCCCGGGCAGCGTCTGGCTGCTCCTGCCACGCACCCCATAAAGGAACGGCCCATGTCCCCCATAGCCAGCGCCTCCCCCACCATCCTGATTCTTGATGATGATCCCATCATCCGCGCAACCATGGCCGCCTATCTCGCGGATGAGGGGTACACCGTTGTGGAAGCAGAGACCGGGGAGTCCGGATTGGAACGGTTCGGCCAGCAAGCGGTTGACGCCATTCTGCTGGACTGGCGGCTTCCCGGCATTTCCGGCGGCGAGGTCCTGAGCAAGATCTGCCATGATGCCCCCACCACACCGGTCATTGTGGTCTCCGGAACCACGGCCATGGCGGACGTTGTCGATGCCCTGCAACGGGGCGCCTGGGACTTCCTGACCAAGCCGCTCAGGAGTTACGACGCCCTGGCGGCATCCCTGCAGAAATGCCTGGGGCGCGCTGCCCTGCTGCGGGAAGAGGGCCAGCATCTGGAGAACCTTGAAAAACAGGTCCGCAAGCGCACGGAAGCCCTGGAGCAGGCCAACGCCATGCTCCGCAGGCAGATAGCCGAGCGCATCGAGTTTGAAAAGGCCCTTGCCGACAGCGAGGAACGCTTCCGCCAGTTGGTGGAAAATGTACGCGAAGTCTTTTTCATCCGGGACATCAATACCGGGTCCTTCCTTTACGTAAGCCCCACCTATGCCGAGGCGTGGGGACGCTCCTGCTCCTCACTTTACTCCGAACCGGAAACCCTGTTCTCCACCGTACATGCCGAGAATCAGAAGCGGCTCATGGAGAGCTGGGAAATCCTGCTCAAGGGCAACCGGGCGCTGGACGAGGAATACCGTATTGTCCGCCCCGACAACTCCTTGCGCTGGATACGCATGCGCGCCTTCCCCGTGGAAGACGACAGGGGTATTCCCTACCGCATCGTAGGGATAGCCGACGACATCACCCGGCGACGGGAAAGCGAGGAAAAGATACACAACTCGCTGCGGGAAAAGGAAATCCTGCTCAAGGAAGTCCATCACAGGGTGAAGAACAACTTGCAGCTCGTCTCCAGCCTCCTGAATCTGCAGGCCTCGTACATCCGGACTCCGGAAGACAAGGAACTGTTCCTTGAATCCCAGAACCGCATCCATTCCATGACCCTGGTCCATGAGGAACTCTACCGCTCCGACGACCTCTCCTGCGTGGAATTCAGCGAGTACCTGCCGCGCCTCACCCACAAGCTCATTTCCGCTTTTGCCGTGGGCAAGGACATCCAGCTGGTCACGGACATCCAGCCCATCTTCTTCCCCGTGGATACGGCCATCCCCTGCGGACTCATCATCAACGAGCTGTTCTCCAACGCCCTCAAGCATGCCTTCCCGGAACGCAGCGAAGGGGTTGTCTGTCTCTCGGTCAAGCGCGTCAAAGAGAAGATACGCATCGTCGTACGGGATAACGGCATCGGCTTCCCCCTGGAATACGATCCGTCAACAGCCCGCACGCTGGGGATGCAACTGGTCCACTCACTCGTGGATCAACTGGGAGCCTTTCTCGACATAGAAGTGGACAAGGGCACAACCTTCACCATCACCTTCCATGCTCCCGACCGGTGTACCCTGACCCCCTGACTGTCCGCCACGCAACAGCGCTGGCGTGGGCCCCGAGTCTCCGGCCGCAGCGCACCACACGAAACAAGGCCCGGAGCAACTGCTCCGGGCCTTTCTCATGGATGCATATTCCCGGTCCGTACCGGAAAGGCTATAGAAAGCACTTTGCCAGCGCCAGCAGTTCCGGCCCGCTGGGCACTTCGCCAAGGCCGCACACGCCTGTCTCTGTAAAGGAGAAGCCCCCAGGGTCCCCCGGATTCGACGGATTCGACGGATTCGCAGCAGTCGCAGGATACACAAGCCCCTTTCGGTAGATCATGAACGGGACAGGGCCGGGGCGGTGGGTACGCTGACTGACAGCGGTAACATGGTCGCAGGTAACAACGATGACTGCCCCCGGTTCCGCCGCCATGAGGGGGCCGAGCAACTCCCGGTCAAAGGCGGACAGGGCTGCCGCCTTGGCGGCAAAGTCCCCATGGTGGGCGCAATGATCCGGCGCGTCCACATGGATAAAGGCGACATCCCCTCCCTGCCGCAAAAACTGAATGGCTGCATCGGCCTTGGCGCCAAGATCCGTTCCCGGCAGACCGGTAAAACGGGCGTCCTCCACAACGTGCAGCCCAGCAGCACGTGCCATGCCCCGCAACAGGGAAAGACCGGAGACCATGCAGGCCTCAAGACCGTGCAATGCGGCAAATTCCTGCCACAAGGGCGCACGTCCCTGCCCCCACAGCCAGACTCCGTTGGGCGGTACTGCCAAGATACGCAATTCCGCAGCGCAGGCCTCCATGGCCGTGCGCAGCAGGGCGGGGTAGCGGTCGCTGTGCTCCGTAAGAGAGCATCCCAGCAGCATGTGCGGCCCCACGGTGTGCGTCTCCGCAAGCGCCGCTCCACCCCGATGCACGAGGATATGCCTGTAGGCGTCATCCTCATACAGCGCAAGGTCCCCGCTGATATCAGAGAGCACCGCACGCAGGCGCTCCACAACGAGCCTGCCCTCCACCGTGCTCACGCCGCCTCCCTGCGCGTCACGCATGACGGTATCGGCACCGGCATCCTCCTGCACAACCAATGACAGACGCCAGGCCACATCGTCTCTTCCCAGCTTCACCCCCCGGCCCAAGGCCTCAAAGGAGGCACGCCCGGCGTGGCACTCCTGCGGGGCGTAGCCCAGCAGGGCCATGTTGCCTACATCAGAGTCGGGCAGGCAGCCTTCGGGGATCACATGACAAAGGCCCGCCACACTGTGGCGGGCCATGCTGTTCATGTTCGGCGTATGCGCAGCCTGCAGGGGCGTGATGGCGTCGGCACACAAGGCCGGATCGTCAGCCATTCCGTCCGCAATGCAATAAATCAGCTTGCGCATCAGAGAATCCGGTAATACACGGGCTCCCGCACCACGAGTCCCTTGGCCTTCATCCCTTCCACGGCGGCCTTGACTGCGCGTGCCGTGGCTTCATGGGTAAGGAAGACCACAGGCACCTCGGCAGCGCCCTTCTCCTTCTGGATGGCCTGTGCGATGGAGATGTCCTGCTCGGCAAGCGCACCGGCCAGATCGCGCAGCACACCGGGAACGTCGCGCACGATGACCCGGAAATAGTACTTGGAGCGGGCATCATCCGGCGGCATGATGTTGGCCGTGGGCAGTACCTGACGGACAAACCCGGTATTGTTCGGATGCGCCCCCCGGGCCACACCGAGGATATCACCAAGCACGGCACTTGCCGTGGGCAGATCTCCGGCACCAGGTCCGTGCAGGAAGATGGGGCCGCAGGCGTTGCCTTCAAGCCGCACGGCATTGTAGGCTCCGCCCACTCGCGCCAGCAGGTAGGTGTGGTGCACCAGCGTTGGGAACACCCCGGCTTCAATGGCGCCGTCCACCTCCTGCACCTGCCCGACCAGCTTGACGCGGTAGCCGAACTCGCGGGCAAACTCGATGTCATCCGGCTCGATCCCGGAAACACCCACCACAGGCAGATTCTCGAAGGGATAGTTTACGCCGAAGGCCAGCCGCGTCAGAAGGCACAGCTTGTGGGCGGCATCCAGCCCTTCGATATCAAGGGTGGGGTCCGCCTCGGCATAACCGAGTTCCTGCGCCTGCCGCAGGGCAGTATCGAAATCCAGCTTGTTGGAGGTCATCTCCGACAGAATATAGTTGGCCGTTCCGTTCAGGATGCCCACCAGACGAATGATGCGGTTGCCCGCCAGATTCTCCTTCAGGGTATCCAGAATGGGAATGGCTCCGCACACGCTTGCCTCATATTTGAGGTGCACGCCATGCTCGCCGGCCAGGGCAAACAGTTCCAGCCCCTGCTCGGCAAGCAGAGCCTTGTTGGCGGTCACCACATGCTTTCCGGCGCGAATGGCCTCGCCGATGAGCCGCTTGGGCGCATCAATCCCGCCCATGAGTTCCACCAGCACGTCCACATCCGGGTCACGCAGCAATGCATCTGCGTCATCGGTCAGGGTAGCGCCTTCCGGAACAGGGAAATTGCGCGGCTTCTTCAGGTCGCGCACAAGGATGTACTTGATCTCGACCTCGCGCCCGGAGCGCTCGACGATCCATTCCTTGTTCTCTGCAATAACTTTGGCCAGTCCGGTCCCGACCGTGCCGTATCCGGCAAGGGCCAGGACCAGACGCTTCTTTCCATTAGGCACAGACATCGCCTCCTGCGTTCAGCAGCTTCTTGATGCCGCGGCACGCCTGATTGGTGCGGTGTTCATTTTCAATAAGGGCAAAACGGACATGGTCATCACCGAAATGGCCGAAGCCCAGTCCCGGCGACACGGCCACCTTGGCCTCGGTCAGCAGCAGCTTGGAAAACTCCACGGAGCCGAGATGCCGGAATTCCTCAGGAATCTGGGCCCAGACGAACATGGTCGCCTTGGGCGGCGGCACAACCCACCCCGCACGGTCAAGCCCGTCAATAAGGGCATCCCGGCGGTTCTGATAAATCTGCACAATATTGCGCACGCAGTCGTTGGGCCCATTCAGCGCCACCGTGGCGGCGATCTGGATGGGCTGGAAGATCCCGTAATCAAGATAGGACTTGATGCGGGTCAGTGCATACACGAGATCGCGGTTCCCCACGCAGAAGCCCACACGCCAACCGGCCATGGAGTAGCTCTTGGACATGGAGTAGAACTCCACGCCCACTTCCTTGGCGCCATTGGCTTCCATGAAGCTGGGCGGCTTGTAGCCGTCAAACCCAAGGTCGGCATAGGCCATGTCGTGTATGACGTAGATATTGTGTTCCTTGGCAAAATCCACAACCTTCTGGAAAAACTCGGGAGCTGCAAGCTCCGTGGTGGGGTTGTGGGGGTAGCTGATCATCAGGACCTTGGGCTGCGGCCAGGTCTGCTTGGTCGCGGCGAGCAGGTCCTCGAAGAAGTCGCGCCCCTTGCCAATGGGAATACGCCGTACATCCGCACCTGCGATGATCGCGGCATAGGTATGAATGGGATAGGTCGGGTCAGGGGCAAACACCACGTCCCCGGGAGAAAGCATGGCAAGGGCCAGGTGGGAAAGCCCTTCCTTGGCGCCCATGGTGACCACGCATTCCTTCTCCGGATCAAGATACACCCCGTAGTTGCGCTGATACCAGTCACACATGGCCTTGCGCAGGTTCGGGATACCCCGGGATACGGAGTAACGATGGTTGATGCCTTTGGCCGCCGCCTCGTTCAGTTTATCCACGATGTGCTGAGGGGTCGGAATATCGGGGTTTCCCATGCCCATATCCACAATGTCGATGTTCTGGCGGCGCAGCTGCATCTTGAGCTCGCCGACAACGGCAAAGACATAGGGGGGCAGACGGTGCATACGCGGAAATTCTTGCATAGCCTGGCATCCTCCAATGACGATTAATGAAATAGACGCGTACACTATCGCGCTGCGAAACCGCTGTCAAAGAATCTGTTGCCTGTTCCAACGCAGATTGATTGAAATTTTGACCATTTCATCACAATTTTAACAAAAAATAGCGCAAAACTGCACAACTAGTCACAAAGCAAGGCATTTCATGCAGTATTTTTCCACATAACACTTTAAGATCAGCAAGTTACAAACATTGATGATTTCAGATATCTCTCTCGAAACATATGGATATTTGCGGGTGCAGGCCAGCCATTTGAGGTGCATGTAACCCCCAGAAGCACCGCAAGCAGGACTGCCGAGCAGCATGATGGCAGCCCAGGAAGGCCAGATTTGCGGCCTTCCCGAAAGCGCATGGCGTGGACGATGTCGTGTGCAGTTCATAACAGAAAACCCCGGCCATCCGTGTGCACGGAAGACCGGGGTTGCTGGCAGAAGAATGGGGCCCACAATAGAAAAACCCCGGTCCTCATCGGTACCGGGGTTTTTCGTTTTGGAAATAAGTCTTGGCGGCGGCCTACTCTCCCACCAGCTCCCTGGCAGTATCATCGGCGATGGCGGGCTTAACTTCC